>NZ_CP143258.1:323571-647142 GCF_036320655.1 Porphyromonas pogonae | reverse complement strand
AGTGAAGCCTACTCACTAGATGTTTTACAAAAAACGATACTCATTAAGGCCTCTGATATAAAAGGCTTCTTTTATGCTTTACAGACGATACGTCAGTTGCTTCCGGCATCTATCGAAGAAAAAAATACTTTTGGGTCACACATGGAATGGAAGATTCCGGTAATGAGTATTCGGGACGAACCGCGCTTTGAATACCGGGCTTTACTATTGGATGTATCACGATTTTTTATCCCTAAAGAAAATGTGATGCGAATTATAGATTGTATGGGCATGCTTAAGATTAACATACTTCATCTCCATTTGACCGATGATAATGGATGGCGTATAGAAATAAAGAAATACCCTCGCCTGACGGATATCGGAGCGTGGAGGGTCGATCATATGGATGTACCGTTTCCCAGCCGTCGTAATCCGAACCCCGGAGAACCTACTCCTATAGGAGGTTTTTACACACAAGAAGATATCAAAGAAATGGTAGCTTACGCTACTGAGCGTCAGATCGAGATAGTACCTGAAATCGATGTGCCAGCTCATAGCAATGCGGCTTTGGCGGCTTATCCTAAATTAGCATGCCCCGTGGTAAAGGATTATATAGGTGTATTGCCCGGTTTGGGAGGAAATAATTCCGATATTATTTTTTGTGCCGGAAATGACAGTGTATTTACTTTCTTGGAAAACGTGTTTGATGAAGTCTTGGCATTGTTCCCTTCGCGCTATATCCATATCGGCGGAGACGAGGCTCGGAAAAAATACTGGAAACAATGTTCATTATGTCAGGCACGAATGAAGCGTGAGAATCTCAAAGATGAAGAAGATCTGCAAGGATATTTCATGAAGCGCATCAGTGATTATGTGTGCAGTAAAGGCCGTGAAGTGATTGGGTGGGATGAATTGACCAATAGCAGTTTCCTGCCCAAGGGGATTATCATTCTGGGTTGGCAAGGTTATGGACAAGCTGCTCTGAAAGCGGCAGAGAAAGGGCATCGTTTCATTATGACTCCGGCACGTGTGATGTACCTGATTCGTTATCAAGGACCGCAATGGTTCGAACCACTAACCTACTTTGGCAATAACACGCTCCAAGACGTGTATGATTATGAGCCGATACAAAAAGGTTGGAAACCGGAATATGCTTCTCTTTTGATGGGCGTACAAGCCTCCTTGTGGACAGAGTTTTGTAACAGACCTGAGGATGTTGATTATCTCGTGTTCCCACGCTTGGCTGCATTGGCAGAAGTTACTTGGACACAACCGGAAAAGAAAGATTGGGCTTCATTTCTGAAAGCTATGGATAAGTATAATGCACATTTGGACAAGAAGGGAATAGTTTATGCTCGTTCCATGTACAATATTCAGCATAAAGTGATACCGGAGCGAGGGATGCTCAAAGTGCTACTGGAGTGCATCCGCCCGGATGTGGAGATACGCTTGACCACCAATGGACAGGAACCTACATCAGATTCGCAGTTATACACAGAACCCTTGATTGTAAAGGATGTACAGGGGATCAAAGCTGCTACTTTTGCAGATGGCAGGCAGATGGGCAAAACCCTTAGATTACCCATTATTTGTAATAAAGCTACCGGAAAACCTGTGATAGGCATCCAACCAATTGATAATGTATTGACAAATGGCGTTCGGGGAAGTCTAAAGCAAACCGACTTTGAATGGTTTAGCAACATGAAAAATGGTCTTGTTTCTTTTACTATCGATTTGCAACGACAGGAGAAAATAAGTTCTTGCATTATCGAATGTATTACAAATTACGGAATGGGCGTACATAAACCGAAAGCCATTCGAGTAGAAGTATCCGATGATAACATAATATTTCATGATGTGGGAGGATTGGGCTTTGCTCCTTCAGAAATATTCCAAGAAGGTACTTTCATTGAAGACATCACAGTGAAAATGAAACAAACGTGTGCGCGTTATGTGCGTGTGACGGCAGAAGGAGCCGGATGTTGTCCGCCGAACCATGTACGTCCCGGACAAGAATCCCGAGTCTGTTTTGACGAGGTGATTATCGAATAGTAATAAATCAAGATGCTGTTTTGAATTTTTAATTACAATATTTCCTTCTTGATGGTTCCCCTACTCCATATCTTTAGTATTGGGATTTATAGGAAAGAAATGAGATTAAAGAGACACAAAATGAAAAGAAAGCAGCAAAAAGCATAAACAAACACATCATCCCTAAAACTCAAAACTGTTCCTAAAAACAATAAATAACCCAATGATACGAAAGTTTTTTATCTTGCCGGCATTGTTGGCAACAATCTCTGCCTTTGCACAGGAAAAACCTCTAATCGAATGGCAAAACCAGTGCGCTGTGGGGTTGAATAAGCTCTCTCCACACACTTATGTATGGCCTTATGAGGATGCTTCCGATATTGCAAAACCGGGAGGATATGAGAACTCTCCTTTTTATATGAGCTTGAATGGGAAATGGAAGTTTCACTGGGTGAAAAATCCGGATAACCGACCAAAAGATTTTTATCAGCCCTCTTATTATACAGGTGAATGGGCAGATATTAATGTCCCCGGTAACTGGGAACGGCAGGGCTATGGCACTCCCATTTACGTCAATGAAAGGTATGAATTTGATGATAAAATGTTTCATTTCAAAAAGAACCCGCCTCTGGTTCCTTATGCAGCAAACGAAGTCGGCTCATATCGCCGTACTTTCAAGATACCCGCAGACTGGAAAGGACGTAGAGTGGTGCTTTGTTGCGAAGGAGCCTCCTCTTTTTATTATGTCTGGGTAAATGGTAAACTTCTCGGATATAATCAAGGATCAAAAACGAATGCCGAGTGGGATATCACAGAAGTATTGAATAACGGAGAAAATGTGGTGGCTTTGGAGGTGTATCGTTGGAGTGCAGGCTCTTATTTGGAATGTCAGGACATGTGGCGTTTGAGCGGGATAGAGCGTGATGTATATCTTTACAGCACTCCCAGGCAATATATTGCTGATTATAAACTAAATGCATCTTTGGACAAAGTTGGGTATAAAAACGGAATTTTCGGACTGGGCATAATGATAGAAGGCATTTCCGGATCAAAGGGAACTATCGGTTACTCTCTGATAGATGCTGGTGGTATAACTATATTGCAGGATGCCATTGAGATAGAATCGTGTGGGCAGAATAATTTTATTGAATTTGAAGAGAAGAGTGTTCCGGATGTAAAAACATGGAATGCCGAACATCCTAATCTCTATACTTTGGTACTGGAGTTGAAAGACGCAGAAGGAAAGACAACAGAACTCACAGGATGTGAGGTCGGATTTCGCACATCTGAAATCAAAGGTAGAAGATTTTGCATTAACGGTGTGCCTGTGTTGGTCAAAGGCACCAACCGTCACGAGCACTCCCAGCTTGGACGCACGGTGAGTAAGGAGTTGATGGAAATGGATATCAAATTGATGAAACAGCACAATATCAACACTGTACGTAACTCACACTATCCCACTCATCCCTTTTGGTATCAGCTTTGCGATCGTTACGGGCTCTATATAATTGATGAAGCGAATATAGAATCGCATGGTATGGGATATGGTTCTGCGTCTTTGGCTAAAGATAGTACATGGCTTACAGCTCATATGGATCGTACACGCCGCATGTATCAACGATCTAAAAATCACCCGGCTATTGTGATTTGGTCCCTGGGTAATGAAGCAGGCAATGGTATTAATTTCGAGCGAACTTATGATTGGCTGAAAGTTACAGACAAAACTCGCCCCGTGCAGTATGAACGTGCCGAACTAAATTACAACACGGATATTTATTGTCGTATGTATCGTAGTGTAGACGAGATAAAAGCGTATGTGGCAAAAAAAGATATCTATCGCCCCTTTATTTTGTGTGAATATCTCCACGCAATGGGTAACAGTTGCGGTGGTTTGAAAGAATACTGGGATGTGTATGAAAGCGAACCGATGGCACAAGGAGGCTGTGTGTGGGACTGGGTAGATCAATCCTTTCAGGAGATAGATGCAACGGGAAAATGGTATTGGACTTACGGTGGTGATTACGGTCCGGACAGCATTCCGAGTTTTGGTAACTTCTGTTGTAACGGATTGGTGGGAGCCGACCGGAAACCTCACCCACATTTGCTGGAAGTGAAGAAAGTATATCAGAATATAAAAAGCGTTTTAGTCGACCGTAAAATGATGAAAATTCGCATTAAGAATTGGTTCGACTTCTCCAATCTGAATGAATATGTCTGTCATTGGAATGTCACGACAGACCGTGGAGTAAAAATAGTAGAAGGAAGTAAGGTTTTTGATGGTGAGCCTCATGCAGAAATAGAGGCCGTGTTGGGAGGTGTAAATCTTCCTAAAGGAGTGCGCGAAGCTTATTTGACTATAAGCTGGACACGAAAGGATCCTTCTCTGACAATTCCACTGAGTTGGGAGGTAGCTTACGACCAATTTGTTTTTACAGGTGATAAAACCTCTACGTCTCACCGTCCGCGTAAAAAGGGTGAAACAAGGTTTAGTGTCGATAAGAAAACGGGAGCGTTGACCTCCTTGAGCCTTGATGGCAAGGAATTGTTGTCCACTCCGGTTTCATTGAACCTTTTCCGTCCGGCTACGGACAATGACAACCGCGATAAGAACGGAGCACATCTATGGCGCCAAGCTGGACTTGATAATGTTGTGCAAAAAGCCATAGCCATTAAAGAATTCCAATCATCGACTAAGGCACGTGTGGAACTTCTCAATAAGAAAGGCATACGGATAGGAGTAGCAGACTTTGTATATACACTTCATCGAGACGGAGGGCTTAAAGTAACAACCGTCTTCGAGCCGGATACTTTAGCAGTAAGATCAATGGCTCGCTTGGGGCTGACATTTCGTGTGAACGATGAGTATAACCGGATCTCATATCTTGGCCGTGGCGATAACGAAACCTATGCCGACCGTAAACAATCCGGTAAAATAGGGTTGTACCGGACTTCTCCCGAACAAATGTTTCATTATTATGTCAGGCCACAGTCAGCAGGTAACCGCACGGATGTACGCTGGACACAGCTGACCAATCAGGCCGGTGAGGGCTTCTTTGTCGAATCGAATCGGCCTTTTCAGTTTAATATGATGCCTTTCTCCGATATCGTTTTGGAAAAGTCTAGTCACATCAATGACCTGAAACGAGACGGAATGATAACAGTACATCTAGATGCCGAACAAGCCGGTGTGGGCACGGCAACTTGTGGCCCGGGTGTGTTGCCTCAGTATTTAGTCCCTTTAATAAAAGGATATTTTGAGTTTACTATTTATCCGATAAAATAATAAACTGTTTTGAATTTTAAGGATGCAGTATTTGTCCATATCTTCTTATTGCTTTATGATAAAATTATTCTCCCCCAAAAAATCACCGGAGAAAAATAAAAAATCAACCCAATTTCTTATAAAACAATCTTATCCACCAGAATATAAACAAAAATGAAGAAATCCATTAATGATAAATCAATCTTTGAAAATCATAATTAATGTTAAAGATCGACATAATTATAAAAAAATATTGGCTTAAATCAATTAAAAGGCCATTATAGCAGCTCCTTAATGCCCCTTCATCTTATTAAAAATATTTACGATAAAAAAAAACAAAACTTATCGATTTATTATAAAAGGATAGGTACAGCCACATTTCTTAATTTCAACAAAGACCCTATTTTTACTTGTCATTATTTTAATAAAAGGAAGGGCATTCCGTCACTTATTAATAAACTTATTTATATTTTTTAAATTAGATACTACCTTCGGATCATTTTTATTTATATATACCAACCTCGGCTTGATTAATAAATATAAATTTATAACAAGATGCATATTACAAAATATAAATTATATTTGCACAGAAAAAAGAGACAAAGAACTATTTATTAGACATCAATCTTCATTATGACTAAGTCTTCACTCAGCATAAACAAAGGTATATTTCACTCATCATCTACGCTATTTCACAATAGAATAATCATATTTCTTTCACAATTAAACATTCGGATATGAAGAAACTTTTACGTCATGGAATGAGATTGTATCTCATCCTATTAATGACTCTAAGCTCTGTTTCTGCATTTGCTCAAAGCACAATAACCGTAAAAGGGACTGTGACAGACGGCCAAAAGGAACCGCTTATCGGAGTTAGTGTACGAGTTAAAGGCACCACCAATGGTGCAAACACTGATGTAGATGGCAAGTTTACCATCACCAATGTAAAACCTAATGCTACATTGGAATTCTCCTACATCGGGATGAAGAATTTAGAAGTAGCCATAAACGGCAAAACTACTATTAATGTAGTGATGGAGGACAACGCCAAGATGCTGCAAGAAGTAGTGGTTGTGGGCTACGGAACTCAGAAGAAAGTCAATGTGACAGGTGCAGTTTCGCAGGTAGACTCAAAAGTTTTTGAGGCAAGACCCGTAAACAACGTCTCTCAAGCTTTACAAGGAGTAATACCCGGTCTGAACCTTTCTACAACTAATGCGGGAGGAACGTTAAACTCTTCTATGAGTATCAATATCCGTGGTGTAGGAACTATTGGTCAGGGATCAAACTCTTCTCCTCTTATTCTTATCGACGGAGTGCAAGGAGACTTGAACTCCCTGAACCCAAATGATATCAAAACCTTTACTGTACTGAAAGACGCTGCTTCATGTGCTATCTATGGAGCAAGAGCATCCTTTGGAGTAATCCTCGTTACAACTAAATCCGGGATGAATGGAAAAGCCAAAGTTAATTATAGCACAAACATGCGGTTTTCCAAGGCTAGCCAAATTCCGGAAATGATGGATTCATACCACTTTGCACGTTATTTCAATGAAGCAGCCAAAAATGGCGGTCAAGGAGCAGTGTTCTCCGATACAGCATTGAAAGAAATCCAGAATTATATGGATTGGCAAAGTGGTAAGATCAAAGAACCACAGCCTTTTACATTCGCAGGCAATGATAATAGATGGCTGATGTACGGAGGAAGTAGAGCCAACACCAACTGGTTCAAAGAAATGTACAAGAGCTGGGTGCCATCATATGAACACAATATCAGTGTACGTGGTGGCTCTGACAAAATTAACTACTCGGTAAGCGGAAGTTATCTTGATGCTAATGGCCTTATCCGCCATGGTAAAGATCAGATGAATAGATATACGTTGTCCGGTAAGATTGGTTTCGACATAACAGATTGGGCACATCTAGACTACAATACCCGTTGGATCCAGGAGTCATACTCAAGACCTTCTTACATGACAGGTCTGTTTTTCCACAATATAGCCAGACGTTGGCCTACTAACCCTGTATATGACCCAAATGGTCACTACATGGAAGGCAATGAGATATTGCAGATGGAAAACGGAGGTAAAGACAAGAATGAAAAAGACTGGTTATACCAAACATTGGCATTGAATCTGAGACCATTGGAGGGATGGAATATCAATGCTGAATTCAATTATGTTACCACCAATAACTTTAATCACTGGGATAAGCTCCCAACATATGGATACGATGTGGATAACCACGAGTTTGCAGCACCTTGGGCAGGTGGAGATGCCGGCAAATCAGAAGTATCAGAGTCTGCTGTAAAAACCAAATACTGGACAGCTAACGTGTACTCCGATTATAGTAAGGCTATTGGAGGTCATTTCTTCAAAATCTTAGCAGGGTCAAATGTTGAATTAATGAGATCAAGAGACTTAGGAATTACTAAGAAAGACCTGATAACTCCACTCGTCCCTTCTATAAACACAGCAACAAATGACAAGCCCAGTGTTTGGGGTGGATACGGAGACTGGTCCATAGTCGGATTCTTTGCTCGATTCAATTACAATTACAATGAAAAATATTTATTCGAAGCAAACGTTCGTCGTGATGGCTCATCTCGCTTTGTAGGAGACAAAACATGGGGTACTTTCCCATCATTCTCAGCTGGATGGAACATTGCCAAAGAAGACTTCTTTACTCCTCTTTCTGAGTACGTAAGCACACTGAAGCTACGTGCTTCGTGGGGTGAGCTTGGAAACATGAATACGAATGCCCTATATCCTTTCTTCTTATCAATGCCCGTTGGGACTGCTAACGGTAGCTGGCTTGTAGATAATGCAAAACCCAATACGTCGAGTGCACCGGGTATTGTCAGTTCTGAAATGACTTGGGAAAAGATAAGATCTTGGAATATTGGTCTCGACTGGAGCGCATTTAATTCGAGACTAACAGGTTCTTTCGACTACTTCAAGAGAACAACCAAAGACATGATAGGTCCGGCTCCGGAACTTTCAAGCCTTTTAGGCACAGGCGTTCCTCGCGTAAACAACGCAGATATGGAATCCTACGGATGGGAAATGCAAGTAGAGTGGAGAGATCAATTGGGCGATTTTAGCTATGGCGCCAAATTAGTACTTTCTGATGACCAACAGCGAGTAACTAGATACCCCAATGAAAATTATTCATTGGATAGTTGGTACAATGGCAGGAAAAACGGAGAGCTTTGGGGCTATACCACTGCCGGTATTGCCAAAACCGACAATGAAATCATCGAGCACCTCAAAAAGAATAAACCTTCATGGGGTAGCAAATGGAGTGCTGGTGATGTGATGTACAAAGATATGAATGGGGATGGAGAGGTAAACAGTGGTAAAAATACTCTGAACGATCATGGCGACCTCACCGTTATCGGAAACTCTACACCAAGATACAAGTATGGTATCACACTGGATGCTGCTTGGAAAGGCATAGATCTAAGAGTCTTCTTACAAGGAGTAGGTAAGCGTGACTATGTTTTAGGTGGGCCTTACTTCTGGGGTGCATCAGGAGGCATGTGGCAATCAGCAGGATTTACCAAACACTGGGATTTCTTCCGTGCTGAAGGTCATGAGCTCGGAGCCAATACGGATGCTTATTACCCAAGACCCATATTTGGTGATGGCAAAAACCAAGCAACTCAAACCAAATATCTCCAAGATGCCTCATACCTGAGATTAAAGAATATACAATTGGGTTATTCACTGCCTCAAGCATGGGTATCAAAGCTTTATATGCAAAACTTACGCATTTATATTTCCGGAGATAATCTCTTTACAAAGTCCAAAATTTCGGGAATATTTGATCCTGAATTATTAGGCGGAGATTGGGGCCCTGGTAAAATATACCCGCTTAGCAAAGTTATTTCATTAGGCGTAAATGTTAATTTCTAATTTGACTGAAGATGAATTTCTTAAATAAATCACTCATATTGACGTTGGCTTGTGTATCACTGGTATCATGCAATGACTTCCTCGATAGACAGCCAGGATCAGAAGTAGGGCCGGAGAACTACCTGAATACAGAAAGTGACTTGGCATCATATCCAATTGCATACTATCCTTTTATTTTCAATTCTCATGGAGGCTGGAGTACAGGAATTGGACGTTATGATGACCATACCGACAATCAGGCTACCTCTGATGCCAGTTTAGCAAGATTTGAAGTAGGAAAAAGAACAGTTCCTGCTGATGGTAATCTGGGAATGAGTACAATTCGCGGTTGTAATTATTTCTTGAATAATGTACTCCCTAAATGGAAAAGCAAAAGTATCTCCGGTAATCCGGAAAACATCAAGCATTATATTGGGGAAGTCTACATGCTCAGAGCCATGGCTTACTATGACAAACTCCAAACTTACGGGGATTTTCCCATTATTTTGACACCTCTACCTGATAAAGACGAAGTTTTAGTTGAAAACGGGAAAAGGGCTCCACGTAATATCGTAGCAAGACAAATCATCTCAGACCTGGACTCAGCAGCATTGTTGATGAAAACAAACGCATTCAATCGTACTCGCCTTACTCGTGATGCGGCCTTGATTGCGAAGTCAAGAGTAGCTCTTTTTGAAGCTACGTTCCTTACTTATCATCGTGATACACCACGAGTCCCCGGAGGCCCCAATTGGCCCGGAGCAAAAATGGCCTACAACAAAGATTTCAAAATAGATCTTGATAACGAAATCAACTGGTTCCTTGATCAATCTATGGTTGCTTCAAAAGATGTTGCTGAGAGAGTGAGACTCACGGAGAATAGTGGTAAGTTTAATCCTGAAGGGGGCAAATTTAGCGGTTGGAATCCATATTTTGAGATGTTTGGCGCAAGAGATATGGGACAATATCCTGAGATTATATTTTGGAGACAGTATAACTCTGATCTAAGTGTAGCTCATGGAGTAAGTATATACATTCGTAGAGGAGGAAATACAGGGCTTACAAGAAGTATGATGGAAAGCTTCATTATGAAAAACGGATACCCTATCTATGACGCTCGCTCAGGCTACAAAGGTGATGTGAAAATAAGTGACACCAAAATTGGGCGCGATGACAGATTGAATCTTTTCGTTCTCGGAGAGGGTGATCCAGTAGATCTGAATAAATCAAATGGATCATTTGTAGTGCCTTATATTATAAATCTCAATGAAACTCGAGATGTCACAGGATATAGGAGTCGTAAGTTCTTAAATTATGATCCTTCGGAAGGTCCGGGATCTGACCTTACTTGTCAAGCCGGTGCTCCTGTTTACAGAGCTGTAGAAGCTTATCTGAATTACATCGAAGCTTCTTATCTAAAAAATAAGACAATAGACGCTACGGCTGATAAATACTGGAAGAACATTCGCAAAAGAGCCGGAGTGGATGAGGATTATAGGAAAACCATCAATGCTACCGATATGCAGAAAGAAACAGCAGACTGGGGAGCCTACTCTGCGGGTAAATTACTTACAGATGCTACTCTTTATAATATCAGACGTGAAAGACGTGATGAGTTCGTTAGTGAAGGAATGCGTTGGGAAGATGTTTTACGCTGGAGATCATTGGATCAAGTAAAGAATTACATAGTAGAAGGATTTAATCTCTGGGACGAAGCGTACAAAAATGAATTATATGTCAATCCCAAACCCGGAGAAACAGGTGGTGGTACATTATTAGCAGATGGCTCTGCCAAAGCAAACGTATCAGCCAAGAGTTTGAGTAAGTATTTGAGACCATATCAAATTGTGAATGTTGCGACAAATACAGTATTCAATGGCTATAATACATATAAAGCAATCTATTTAGCACCGTTGCCTTACAGACAAATGGAGCTTGCATCACCGGATAAGACGGCTGAAAACTCCAATTTGTATCAAAATCCCTATTGGCCTACTAAACCTAATGCAAAAGCTTTAGAATAATTAAGTAGACTAAGAAACTTTGATAACGCCCCGAATAGATTGAGTTCTATCCGGGGCGTTATTTTATTATACCTACAGTGTCATCGTAATTGCTTATCTTTGCGATTGAAATCCAAATTATTTATTTCTCAATCAGCATGCAGGAGAAGATTTTAATACTTGACTTTGGGTCTCAGACCACACAGCTTATCGGCAGACGTGTCAGAGAACTCAACACCTATTGCGAAATAGTTCCCTATAACAAACTTCCTGAAGATCTCAAGGGTATCCGCGGTATTATCCTTTCAGGCAGCCCATACTCCGTTTATGACGAAAAAGCATTCCGCACGGATCTGAGTCTCATCAGAGGTAAGTTGCCCATATTAGGCATATGTTTCGGTGCACAAAGCTTGGTACATCAATTCGGAGGCAAGGTAGAGCCATGTGACTCTCGTGAATACGGTAGAGCTCATCTCAATATTGTAGAACCCAAAGACCCATTGATGAGAGGTATCAACGAAGGCTCCACGGTATGGATGTCACACGGCGATACCATCACAAAAATTCCTGAAAAATATCGACTCATTGCAAGCACCGGTGACGTACCGGCAGCAGCATTTCATATCGATGGAGAGCAAACATGGGGCGTACAGTTCCACCCTGAAGTATTCCACTCGGAACAAGGTACCCTGCTCTTGGAAAATTTCATCGACATCTGCGGTATCAAAGGTAACTGGACAGCCGCCTCATTTATAGAAAGCACCGTAGCAGAACTCAAGGAGCAGTTGGGCAACGACAAAGTAATCCTTGCTCTATCGGGAGGCGTAGACTCTTCCGTGACAGCAGTACTGCTCCACAAAGCCATAGGTAAAAACCTTACTTGTATTTTTGTAGACCATGGTTTGCTGAGAAAGAATGAATTTGAAAATGTAATGCATGATTATGAGCACCTGGGGCTTAATGTCATAGGCGTCAATGCAAAAGAAAAATTCTTCTCAGCCCTCAAAGGGGTTACAGATCCTGAAGAAAAGCGCAAAATCATAGGAAGAGGCTTCATTGAAGTATTTGATGAAGAAGCTCACAAACTCAAAGATATTAAATGGTTGGGACAGGGCACTATCTATCCTGACGTTATCGAATCGCTCAGCATTACGGGGATGGTCATCAAAAGCCACCACAATGTAGGGGGACTTCCCGAGAAAATGCACTTGAAGCTTGTAGAGCCTTTGAGACTTCTTTTCAAAGATGAGGTACGCCGTGTAGGACTTGAGCTTGGGATGATGCCTCATTTGATACATCGCCATCCGTTCCCGGGACCCGGTCTGGGAATCCGTGTTTTGGGAGACATCACTGAAGAAAAAGTGACAATCCTACAGAATGCCGATGACATCTACATGAGCCTCATGCGTGAGTGGGATTTGTACAAAGATATATGGCAGGCAGGCGCCATACTGCTCCCCATAAAATCTGTAGGCGTGATGGGTGACGAACGTACCTATGAGTACACCATAGCTCTGAGAGCAGTTACTTCCACCGATGCGATGACAGCGGATTGGGCGCATTTGCCTTATGAATTCCTCGCCAAGGTTTCCAATGAGATTATCAATAAAGTACGTGGAGTAAACCGTGTAGTATATGATATCTCATCCAAACCGCCCAGCACCATTGAGTGGGAATAAGGCTCAAGAAAGAACTTTAATCTGTGACAGATTAAAAATATAGAAACAAAAACATAAAATAGGAAGGGTTATTGAGTATGGGATATGTCCAATAATCCCTTCCTATGCTAACATTTTACAAAATCGTGTCTACACAATTCCAACCTGAAGACAAAAGAAAAGTCACCACCCACCGCCTCACAGAGATGAAGAGCCGTGGTGAAAAAATCAGCATGCTCACAGCCTATGACTACTCTATGGCAAAGCTTATCGATTCGGCAGGTATAGATGTCATCCTCGTGGGAGACTCTGCTGCCAACGTCATGGCAGGGCATGTAACCACACTCCCCATCACTCTGGATCAAATGATATATCACGGCTCATCAGTCATGAGAGCCGTAAGCCGAGCGTTAGTCGTGGTGGATATGCCTTTCGGCTCATACCAAGGTAATCCCGAAGTAGCATTGGCCTCAGCCATACGCATCATGAAGGAAACCAATGCCGACTGCATCAAACTTGAAGGAGGCACATGTGTGAAAGAGTCTGTAGCCAAGATTATATCAGCCGGAATACCTGTCATGGGACACCTGGGACTCACCCCCCAATCCATCAATCAATTCGGGTCCTATAACGTCCGAGCCAAGGAGGAGACAGAAGCACACAGACTTATTGAGGATGCCAAGCTCCTCCAATCCCTCGGTTGTTTCTCTCTCGTTTTAGAAAAAATACCGGCCACTTTGGCAGCGCAGGTAGCATCGGAGCTCACTATCCCGGTCATTGGTATTGGAGCGGGTGGAGCAGTAGACGGTCAGGTACTTGTAATGCATGATATGTTGGGAATCAACGACGGATTCAATCCACGCTTTTTGAGACGCTATGCCAATGTGGGAGAGCAGATCACCCAAGCCGTGTCTCAGTATGTTTCGGATGTAAAAGGCTCAGACTTCCCCAGTGAAAAAGAGCAGTACTAAGATAAATACAGATAGCCATTGTCAGTAACAAACGCTACCGATTTTGTCGCTTGGTGCGACTATTTGGGCACTTTCGCCTTTGCTATCAGCGGCATCAGACTTGCTGCTGCCAAACGCTTTGACTGGTTTGGAGCATATGTCATCGGTTTTGTAACAGCAGTAGGGGGAGGGACATTGAGAGACGTCATGCTCAACGTCACCCCCTTTTGGATGGAACAACCATCATATCTTATTATCACAGCATTAGCCCTAGCTTTTACTATTACTTTTAGCAAAGTTATCGTCCGGCTCGACAACACGTTGTTTCTTTTCGATGCTATCGGGCTCGGACTCTTTGTCGTTGTGGGTATAGCCAAAACCTATGATGCGGGGTTCGGATGGTGGGTAGCCTTGATTATGGGTACTATCACCGGCTCGTTCGGAGGTATGATGCGAGATGTGCTCATTCACGAAGTACCGCTTATATTCCGTAAGGATATTTATGCCGTGGCATGCTTGTTGGGAGGAGTGATGTATGTGGTACTGCTTCATTTTACCAATATGTCTATACCTTGGATGCAGTTCTTTTCTGCCGCATTCGTTGTACTGGTACGCATCATAGCTGTTACATACCACATCAGCATCCCTACTTTTAGAGGTGATGACCGCCTACGCACCAACGATTGTGATAATTAATAGAATATTTTATTGGAGTTTTGAGAGGTAATTCATATCTTGTAGCCTAATATGCTTTTATTCCGATAGAAGCATTGATGATTAAACCACACTTTTTCATTCACACCACCCAATGCAAAGACCTAATACTGAAAGCTCCATTCTCATCATTTACACGGGAGGTACTATCGGTATGGTAGAAAACCCGGCTACAGGCGTACTTGAAGCTTTTGACTTCACCTACCTCAACAAGAATGTTCCGGAGCTTAATCGCTTCGGATGTAATATATCAGTAGAGCAGTTCGATCCCCCTATAGACTCCTCTGCGATAACCCCGCAGGAGTGGATACGCATAGCGGAGATTATCAGGGACAATTATGACAGTCATGACGGATTTGTCGTACTCCACGGTACCGATACAATGTCCTACACCGCATGTGCGCTGAGCTTTTTGCTCAACAACTTGTCCAAACCTGTTATCCTTACAGGGTCGCAATTACCAATAGGCAAATTAAGAACAGACGGAAAAGAAAACCTCATTACAGCCATCGAGATAGCAGCAGCCAAAATCAACGGTAAAGCACGAGTGCCGGAAGTTTGCATCTTCTTCGAAAATTACCTCATGAGAGGGAATAGAACCTCCAAAGTAAGTGCTGATCAGTTCAATGCGTTTGATTCGTTCAACTATCCCCAGCTGGCATATGCAGGTATAGATATTAAATATAATGATGGCGCTATCATGCAACTCCCGCATGATATGCCCCCTTTCTCAATCAGTACAAACCTCAATCCCAACGTAGGCATACTCAAGCTTTACCCTGGGATTACCAGAGAAGTAGTAGAGAGCTACCTTGCCATACCCGGGCTCAAAGGCATCGTATTGGAAACATTCGGGAGTGGCAATGCTCCTATGGATGAGTGGTTCCTCGAGGCTTTGGAAAAAGCTGTAAAGAATGGGAAAGTCATTGTAAACGTAACTCAGTGTGTTACGGGCTATGTGGATATGACTCGTTACGAGACAGGACATCTGCTCGAGAAGATAGGACTCGTCAGCGGTTATGACAGCACTAGTGAATGTGCGCTGGTAAAATTGATGTACCTCTTCGGGCAAAACCTTTCTCCTGAAGAAGTAAAATGCCAAATGTGTTTACCTTTGCGTGGTGAAATAAGCATAGAGGGTGTGTACTGTCACCACTGAACGGATCATACACAATGAGCCCTACAGGATCAAGAAGCAAGAGGAGATATAGAAGTTGATAAAATTTATGAGTTTGTCCAGTGGCAGCAGTGGTAACTGCTACTATCTGGGTAATGATAACGAAGGAATACTACTAGATGCGGGAATCCCCATCCGCACCATCATAAAATCGCTCAAACAAGAGCAAATACCCTTTGACGCCAATCACCTCAAAGGTGTACTCGTCACACATGACCATGCCGATCATATACGTACCATCGGGTGCATAGGAGAAGTACATCACCTTCCCGTCTATGCTACCCAATCCGTACACAAAGGCATTGAAAAGAGTCGTTTTGTACAAGAGAGTCTATTCTCATCCAAAAGGGTTATATGCCCCAATGAGACATTTACCCTAGGAAATTTTGATATCACACCATTCCTCGTACCTCACGACAGCTCTGAAAATGTAGGCTACCACATTACAGCACCGGGGTTTAGGTTTACCCTTATTACAGATGTGGGGCATATCACTCCTGAGATTAAGCATTTTGCATCCATGGCAGATCATTTGGTTATGGAAGCTAATTATGACGAAGAGATGCTTTGGGGTGGACAATACCCACAATTTCTCAAAGAAAGAGTATCCGGCCCTCTGGGACATATCAGTAATCAGGATACAGCCGACTTTCTGGCTTCTATCTATCATCCCAATATGAAAAACATTTGGCTATGTCATCTCAGCAAAGACAATAATCACCCTGAACTGTGTTGGAAAACAGTAGAGTATCGACTTTTTTGTGAAGGTATCAGAGTGGGCAAGGACATCTCACTCACGGCATTGCGACGCACAAGCTGCTCTCCCATGTATCTGCTGGAGCCATAAACACGACTTTGCCCACATGGTATATTCGGAGTGCTATTCTCTTATCAGAGAAGAATTATTTTGCCCTCATATAACCGAGACTGTTGCAAAAGTCAACAGTCTCATGGATTTTGGAGGCAAAGCCGACAAAAGACACTTTGACCGGGCAGAGAAGGTAAAGTGCAAGGCGCTAAGAGTGAGTGCACAGGGAGTTTACTTCAGGTAAATGACCAAGCGCGAATCTCGCAAGCAACGAAGCAATTGGCCTGTTATACAACGGTCTCAACCAGCATATAATTTGAAATAAACTATAATTGGAGAAAGGAGCATACAATGAAAAACAATAATTTGAGTAGAATTATTTCTAAAAAACTATTGCATCGTATTTTTACGGTCTTACATATAGGCTCATATATTGCATTCTTCGCCTGGCTCATCTACAATCAAGTCACTGATATTTATGACAGAAGAGTCATGAGTGCTCTACTCATCTTACCTCCAATAGTTGGTTCTATTAAGTATAAATTAAAGGATAAAGAGGATAAAGAAGAAAAATAAAGATACTTTCTCTAAAAAATTTGTAACGCTCAAAAATGTTATCTTAAATTTTTGAAGGGCAAGAGAGTAATAATAATGAGGCTTACACAGACAGGTGTAATTTAAGGAAATTATCTCAGATTTGATTACTACTACTCAAGGAGTGGTAGTATTCCTTTTATAACCAATTTTCCACTGTTTAGTCTTTTGAAGCCCCTTCCAAATCAGAGCCTCGCACTCCTCGTACTATTGTCTGAAGAGTGCGAGGAGAGTCCGTGATCAGAATATGGGAGCTAAATAGTCGCCCCTTAAAATCGCGTTTATTTTCTGATATACAGTGAATTACATTCTTATACTCTTTGATAAATCTGCAAGTTTTTGTATCTTTGGATGTAGAAACTTGCAGATTTTTTATGATACGCCCTACTCAAACAGTTCAATCTCTATTCTCTTCGCTGGACGATTTGCTTAACCAGCAACATCCTCTGTATAAACTTTCCCATAAAATCGATTGGAAAAGGTTCGAAGAGGATTTTTCTTCCTTGTATTGCCCTGACAATGGTCGTCCCGGTAAGCCTATTCGTTTAATGTGTGGTCTTTTAATTCTGAAGCATTTGCGCAATATTTCAGATGAATCTGTTGTAGAACAATGGAGTGAGAACGCTTATTTTCAATATTTTTGTGGCATGCAGGAGTTTACTCCTTCCTTTCCCTGCAATGCCTCGGAACTGGTTCACTTCCGCAAACGTATCGGCGAAAGAGGGATAGAGCTTATTCTTGCAGAAAGTATTCGTGTGAATGATGACAAAAATGAGAAGGATCACCACGATACCGCTTTTATAGACTCCACCGTGCAGGAAAAGAATGTGACTTATCCTACAGATGCCAAGTTGCATAAGAAGATAGTAGGCAAGGTTCTCAAAATCGTAAGGGCTCTCAATCTACCCATTCGTCAAAGCTATACTTTCGTATTGAAAAGAATTTATCGGGATCAACGTTTTCGCAACCATCCCAAGAACCGTAAGAAAGCTCTTAAAGCGGATAAACGGTTACGAACAATAGCGGGACGTTTGGTTCGGGAACTTAAACGAAACCTGGGTAATAACAGGGAGTACGACAAACTCATTTCCCTCTTTGAAAGGATTCTTTCGCAACGGCGTAATTCCACTCAAAAGATTTATTCTATTCATGAACCGGATGTTCAATGCATCAGTAAAGGTAAGGAGCACAAAAAATATGAGTTTGGAAACAAAGTCTCGATTATACGCTCCATGACGGGAGTGATTTTGGGAGCCTCTTCTTTCCGTAATGAGTATGACGGACATACCATAGAGCAAAGCCTCGATCAGGTGAAGAGACTCACGGGAGAAAGGATTAAGAAATTGGCCGGAGATAGAGGTTACCGTGGGAAAAAAGAAATAAACGGTACGCAAATATTGATTCCTGACACTCCAAAAGCTAAAGACAGTTATTATCAACGTAAAAAGAAGCATCGACTTTTCTGCAAGCGTGCAGGAATAGAACCAACTATCGGACATTTGAAGTCAGATTATCGCTTAGGACGTAACTTTTACAAAGGGCTCTTCGGGGATGCTATCAATGTAATGTTAGCTGCAGCGGCATATAACTTCAAAAGAGCCATGAAGCTTCTTTTGTACCTAATAAACAAAATCAGCGAAACACTCCCAATGGAGAGGATTGCGCTGAAATGTGCTTTTTAAGGGACGACTAAATAAGAATCCCATTTCGTTATTTTATAAAGGTAAATCCTTTTGTCACGTTGACGATGTACAATGATCACGTTTGGGTAATACGAAATTAAATTCATACAAAGTGGATTGTCTTTCCACATAATATCTTTTAGAGGTTTCATAAGGTTATCGATATTAGACAACTTCAGCTTTTCAAAGCCTTCTATTGAAAGAAGTTTTCCATAATCCTTAGCAAAATAGAAATAATTTGATATGCGCCAGTACTTTTGATGAACAAAATACCAACCAGCTTCAGGTCTGTATGAGAGTCTCCAAATTCTTTCTTTATTGTTGTCCATTTGAGTTGGATTATCGTAGTAGTCGTAGTAGATGTAAATGGTATCTAGATTGACATACTTTTCAACTATGGTATCTTTATTTGCATGAGTAGATGCTTTGTTTATATAAGCAATACTGAATATGAATAAGCTTATAATCAACTTAATCAGGATAGATTTATTATTATTTTTCATCATCTATGGCCAATACGATTGTAGATTTCTTTTATTCTATCACGTTTTATTTTTCCTAGATTATCCCACTGTTTAGTGCCTTGAAGCCCCATCCAAATGAGAGCCTCGCACTCCCTTATGTTATTTGAGGAGTGCGAGAAAAATTAAAGATCAGAAAATGGGAGCTAAATTTGATTCCCACTTCGTTATTTTATAAAGGTAAAACTTTTTGTCTCTTTGTCGATGCACAACGAAAACGTTTGGGTAATACTCAGATAAATTAAAATAAGTCGGATTATATTTCCACATAATGTTTTTAAGGGGTTTCTTAAGGTCATTGATTTTAGAAAACTTAAGCTTTTTAAACTCATCCATTGATAATGGCTCACCTAGATTACCACAAAAAAAGAAGTGGTCAGTGAGACGCCAATTTTCTTGATAAAGAAAAAAGTTTCGATCATATTTACTTATGATTTTTGTCCAATATCTGTTTTCTTTAAAATCTTTTCGGGGAGGATTATTAAAGTGGTCATTGTAGATATATACGGTATCTGCTATTACATACGGTTTAGGAATGGTATCTGCATTCTTTTGAGCGGATACAATTTTTATGGTTGCTATCCAGATAATAGCGCTAAATAATAAAACGTAAATTCCCTTAGTTTCTTTTATTTTTTTCATCATCTATAAGCTATACGATTATATATTTGGATTATTCTTTGTTGCCTGTCACTTCCCAAATTACTCCACTGTTTAGTACCTTGAAGCCCCATCCAAATGAGAGCTTCGCACTCATCGTTTGAATAATTGGGGTCAAAGTCTGTCATTATTTCACAGAAGATATTGATGTAATTGGCAGCAATATATTCATGCTGGGCTTCCTGTTGAAAACGTTGGAAGTAGTCATGTAGCCCTGGATAATCATGATTGAAATATTTTTCATCCACCACTGCCATGTTCACAATGGGTAAGTGTTTGGATTCAGACAGTAATATGCTATGAACTCTTGCATGCACCATTTCATGAATCACCACCGAAGCCTGTAGTATATCAGAAAGCTTATTAATTTCATCTTCGTTAAAGGCAATATGGGTATTGAAATTACCAGGATTTTTCTCTGTGTTGCCTGGAGGGTATGTTTTTGCAAAAGCAGATCCTTTCATTTTCTCAACTGATAAAATTAGGTTGCCAACTGCATTTTTACCTAAGAACATTTGTTGGATTTTTTGCATCAGATTACTAGATTCCATCAATCTATCATAAATTTTTTTAATGTTAGATTTTTTAAAAGACTCTTTTTCTAAAATTATTGGCTCGGGTGTCAAGGGTGATAAATCAACTCCTCCCCCTCCAGAGTCATCATCATCAGATATAGTCATACATTCGGTATTTAAATTTGAACCTGAGCCAACTCGCCTTTTCTTCAGCCTATCTGACCATTCGGAATTATTAGATTGACCATTTGAGGATTTGCGTTTTCTACCTTCAACAACTATTTCATCTAATTTCAAATTAAACCCAAACTCCGAATCCGATCTAATTTTTGATTTTTGTACAACCATATACTCACCCGGGTTCCTAAAAATAGGATATAATTGAGTTTTATCAGGGATATTATTATCGGTGATTTTGGTCAACCGTTTAATAATCTTACCTTCACTATAAATCCATCCATTGGTAAGTGAACCATTAAGGTCATGGAAAATTATGGAGCCATCATAGTTAGGCTCTCTATGTAAATATGTATTGTATGATAGCCTATCGTAGTGTTTGTCGATGTACTCTTTTGAAGGAATCAAGGTCATTATAAAGCCGCATTTATTGTTATTAGGGTCTGTGATAATGACTAATCTACTGACAGAATGAAAATATTTCCAGTCATCTGGGTTTTTCAAAAATCTATCTGCACTGCTTTCATCGAGGAAATCAAGTTTGATAACGTCTGTTAAATCGTTCTCTACAACTTTGAAGTTATTAAATTGAGATACACCTATGAAACGCCACTTAGGGTTATTAAAAAACAGTTCGGCACTACTATTAGTAGCTTTCATTTTAGAAATGTTGTTGTACCACTCCTGAGCTGATCTGACTTCAGGGCTATTACTCATAAATGATATATTGTCATTTGGATTTGATTCCTGTTTGATTTCAAAATCCTTTTGACAACTCCAAAAAAATACTGATAGAAAAAAAAGAAGAGGAAGTCTTAGTGTTTTCATTTAATTAATAATTATTGGTTGTTAATCCCATGTAAGATAAAGAAAATAATAGAAATAGATGCAAATACTACAAAATAGTTATTGAGCCAGAGATAGGCATGAGCAAAAATCTTATATTTGTAAAATCATTGGATTAACACCTATTTCTATACCTCAAATCTATGCATACCTCACCCCACGTAATGAGTTTGATTATCTTTTTCGTTGTCAGTAGTATCACACTTTATGCACAAGACGAACAGGCTTTTGTGCATGACTGGGAAGCGTGGTTCGAAGAATATGCCCGTGAGCAAAGGACAGAAGGGTCAGAACTGCAAGAAGAGGAATTATCTGCATTGTGGGACAATCTCCAAGCCATGGCCGATAATCCTCTACCGGCTAAGGACATCAACCAGGACTATCTGGAACGGTTGCCTTTTCTCAATAGCTTTCAAATCAATAGACTTGTCAGTTATATACTAGATAAGAAAAGCCTTTACTCAATATACGACCTCAAACTCGTAGACGGGTGGGATATTACTACCATCAAGCGATTCTCTGCCTTTATAAGATTCGATTCCGATAAACTCAGCCTTATAGGCGAAAAGTCGTTGAAGCAGCGGGCCAATACAGAGATGGCCATGGTCTATGGGCGGAAAATAGGAGACAAAGTGCAGGAGGGTAAGAGCAAATGGATTGGAGAAGACTACTATTCATCGGTACGGTTTCGTCACCAATCGAAGCATAAGTTTTCTATGGGAGTAACAGCAGAAAAAGACATGGGGGAGCCTTTCAGCAAAGATATTCACAAAGGGTTTGACAGCTATTCGGCACACATGGCTTTCAAAAATAGGGGAAGACTCCGCCAAGTCATCTTAGGTGATTATCGATTTGGATTCGGGTACGGGCTTGTAATCAATCAAGGCTTCGTCCGAGGGACATATTCATGGCAGTATCAAGCAGGTAAGAAATCACCCGGTCTGAGGGAAAAATACGCAACATCAGAATCCGGTTTTATGAGAGGGATGGCCGTGGAATATGAAAAAGGCAAGTCCCGGTGGGTAGCATTGTTGTCAGCATTACCTCTGGACGCTACCGTGAGCACAGACAACGATGGGCAGTGGACTATCAGTAGCCTTACAGAGACGGGACTTCACCGGACTCCCCGTGAATGGAAAAGAAGGAACACTACCCGTATCTACACCATGGGAATTTTCTATGTGCGCCAGTATTATCATGGTCAGTGGGGCGTAAGCGCTTTGTACTATAGTTTTGGTAAAGATAGATTGCTACAGCCTCCGGGATATGCAGGTATCGAAGAGCTGAAACATCTGAGAAACAATCACAATATAGGTAGCTACTACGAATATATGCCGGGAACAGGACGCCTGAAGGTCTACGGAGAAGGAGCAGTATCTGCAACTCATGGCTATGCTGCTGTGCAGGGGATCAACTACAGCAATGATAACATAGGCTTCTTCAACATCATAGGCAGAGCTCTGGGTCCCACTTATTGGAGCTATTACGGACAGACTCTCACACACTACCGGCACGCCGGTAATGAGTGGGGAGTATATGCAAGTGCCGAATTGCCCAAGACTTCCAAGCAGTACACACTGGGAATGTATGCCGATGTTTATAGGAGTATGCGCCCAAGATGGAGAGCCTCAAAAAAAGTACGGGGTCTGGAGTGGAGTGTATACGCCATGCACACGGTAAATAGATACATCAACTGGAACATCAGGTACAGACATCTCTCTGATCACAAAGGTAAATCAAGACATTCGCTACGTGGGCTATTTACTTTTGTCCCCAACAAACAATATGCTTTGTACATCGAGCCATCTTATTCTTTAGCAAAGAATACACCGGAGGAAGATCAAGCCAGGAAGTCAAGTAAGGGCTTGGGAGTAAGCTTCAAACTGGACGGACAAGATGTGCAGGGACATTGGAAATACGGAGCACATTATGCTTACTATAATACAGATGGCTGGGATAGCCGTTTATATCTCCCTCAACAACGTATGAGATATGTTTACAGCTCGGCTTTCGGGTATGGCAAGGGCCATTTTACGGGGTTATGTATCCGATACAACAACGGGCATAAACTCTCAGTTGAGTCCAAATGGACCTATCGCTCAGGAAACGAACTATCACCACCGTCACAAAACATATTCTTCTCCGTCAGGATAAATGTGTAGATACAAAAAGCGCAACGGATATACCGTTGCGCCATAATATCATATCTCTGAAGGGGGTGAATATTACTGTAGAATAATCTCACCGAAATATTGGGGACAATGGAAGTTAGGTTTGTCCAAAGGTATGGGAGACCAACTCATGTAGTGGGGATCACTTGTTCCGTCTGCACAATTATAAAAGTTGGCATAAAACTTTTGGGGGATAGTGTCATACCCCATCAAATCCCACGGGATCATTACTGTGAGTTTCCATACATGTACGCCATGCTGCTCAGGAATGATCTGCCCCTCAAGAGGGGTATAGCGAAGTATACGTGCGTACTCATCAGGGGTAAAGACTCGGCTTTGCTTTCTTGTCTGATGAAAAGCCGCATAACAGACACCGGCCACATTGAACTCAAAGTTGGTATATGATGCACCCTCTTCCTTTTGCATAAAAAACTCTACACAACTATCTTCATGAACATAATTACCATCGCCGGGCGACAATGCCCGCAGCGACAATCCGTCGTACACGTAAGACAGATAGAGGCCTGCCTTGTTATAAGCAACCCACACAGAAACCTGCGGAGCATAGGGGAACCGGGTAGCCCAGTTGTGCCGGTCAATATTTATCCTTTTACCTTTATTCTCCAGGATGGATTGAGCCTCCATGAATCCGATAGTATTGGTAGGCAGCTCTTCCACGTAAGGGATTGTAGCTTGTATCATATTCAAAAATGATGTTAACTAAGTCCGGGAAAAATTATCATCCATATACCGGATATCAAACCGATCACAGATATTAAGGTGAATAGGAGCGCCACGATCTTATTGATCCATACAATTCCATTCATACTTATTTTTTCCCTGAAATGATTGACAATATAGGTGATAAAAAACCACCACAGAAGCCCTCCTACCGTGATACCGAGGATCGCTGAAATAAACTGCAGTGACGGATGTAAGGATTCCTTGACAAAGTTGAAACGCGAATAAAGAGCGAGAAAGAAGAATACGATAAGAGGATTGCTCAGTGTGATCAAAAACGAAGCCACAACTTTGTGCACGCCTTTCATTGAATCTATTTTCTGTTCCTTGGAGTCTTTGAGTTTATGAGTAGGCGTACTCTTATAAAGGTAATACCCGAAGGCAAGCATCAACAAACTGCCCACGATACGTAATGCGGCATCGTTTTCGGCTATGAAATCCAGCACCAGTCCTATGCCTAAATAAGAAATTATACCATACACTGTGTCGCTTATAGTAGCTCCTACACCGGTAAGCAACCCCTCTCTACGTCCACGTTGTATGGTTTCCCTGAGACATAGAATTCCTATTGGACCCATGGGTGCTGCAACGAGAGTTCCTATAACGATACCTTTTAATAATGTAATGATCATCAATTGAAAATTTTTGTACTTGTGTCTTCAGAAACAAGTCAGAGCCGTGCAAAGGTACAAATTTAATGACTTACTTCCACCTTTGTTGTGTGTTTGCCATGTGAGTCTTCTATCTGTACGATATATACACCACGTGGTAAACGGCTCGCCAAATCTATATAAGTTACAGAGCTTTCCAGCTTGAGATAGATAGCTCTGATGCCACTCATATGATAGACAGAGAGCTTTGTAAGATCTTCTATCTTGCCCAAAGCAGGACGTTTCGATTGAATCATGAGCCTGCGCCCGTCGCACTTTACAATATAGGAGTCGTACATGGATGTATCGGTAGGAGCCTTGCCATGATCGAATGAAGACTGGGTAACCAAGTCTATCCAATAGGCACCGTCGTACGGATGACTGGGGTATTCAGATGCATTGATCCACTTGCCTCCTGCTTCTTGTACATAAGCTATACGGCGGTGGGCAAAACCATCTCTCAGACGAAAGACGGGGAGTGTAAATTTATTACCGGCATTGAGTTCCACACTCAACTGATATTTACCACCCTGATTGATATCAATGTACTTACCTTGATTATCTCTCAAGGGAATAAATACCTCTAAAGAATCCGCAGAGATAGTGCGAGGTCTCTTATTGAAGCCCGAAGAACTAAAATCGTATGACGAGTAACCGGGGTAACCCATTATTGTGTGCCACTGCCCTGCGGAGCCTTCCACCTCACCGTTTTGCTGTACTTCTCGCAGGGCTACTTTGAGCTGAGGGAAACTGCCGGCAATCACTTGATTGCCTTTGAATACGACATAAGCGCCCAATATGCGAGTGCCGGGATCAAGATCATACCTATTGCCTATGCCCCTGACTCCTTCTCCCGGTAGAGCAGCTTCTATATCCTGATTATACACTGAGCCCAGCACCCCGCTATGTCTTACTAAAGGATGTCCCTCCAGAGGATCAAAGCCATTGCACTGCTTCGCTCCGGAGTGATCAGGATCAAGCCATGCACTTAGTACCTGATTTTCCATGGGAGCTTCAGTGCGTTTGTTCCATGCAGTATATATAGCATAATAAGCATCGTTGGCAGGGCTCGCGCAGGAAGACGCTCCGCCGGTGAGAGCTCCTATGATCAATCCGTCTTGATCGAAAAGCGGAGATCCTGAAGATCCTCCCGCCGTACAACCAATATCCCATTTACTGATAAGCCAGTGATGCTTGTGCCATTTAATCATACGATTTTGATCTTCTGTAATAAAGTCATCCAAAGTCAAAGTTGCTGTAGTCATGGAGTACCTTTTTACCGACGCCAAAGGATGATGTATACCGAAGTGGGAGCCCTTGACGTCGGTACTTATATTCCATCCGCTAAAGTAAGGATTGTATTCAGCGGGTATCTTAGATTTGTTGAGCCCACCCTTAGTTGAGGGTACACCGGTTATCTTTACCAAGCACATATCAGACGTCTCATCCAAGGCTACCAGTTCAGCTCCTGAAAGCGTAAGTTCTTCAGTAGCCCTAATATATTTTTCCGGAATTTGAGACTGAAACCCGAAAAAGAAAACCATGGTTTTCACTGCATTGTGGATATAGTTCATATCCCCCTTATTCTTATATATATTATTGACACAATGTGAGGCGGTCAATAGATAAGGTGTACCGTCATTTCTGAGATTGTTGATCAAGGCACCTGAACACACAGTGGTGCCATTGACAATAATAAGGGTTACACTGCGAGCTTGTTTATCTGTCTCCGGAAAACTCTTCACATTAGGGATACAATTTAGTCCTGCTAATTCAAACCAAGGCTCACCTACATTGCTACCTCCGAGTCTTGACACAGATTCATTGTACAATCTCTTTAGTCCTTTGTAGTCATGGTATACATGCGATATAACAAAGGGCACATCTGCACCTGTAGCTTGGGAATAACCTTGTGGAAAATTATATTCTATAGTCACCTCATCTCCTTCGATGGGAGATATCTGCAGCTGCATATCAGGGTTGTTATTCTCTTCCGTGTATGCTCCATGTATTGCTCCATATTCATTGTAAAAAAAGAGCTTACCCCCTTGAGGTATCCTGAAGCGCTCAAGCTTAAAGCCAAGGCTGTAAGCGCCATTGGACTTGATCTTCATGCGCCATATACGCGTTCCTTGATCGTTTGTAAAAATCTCACCTATACCTGATGGGCTGATGCTCACAGCTCTATCTATCGCAAAGTTGAGCACTCTGAATCGTGCATTGTTACCAAGGGCTGCGTTTGTCTCTTGTTTTATTATTTGCATGGTATCAAGAGATGCCATTTTATAGATGGCACTGGCAGGTACCGTGGATAAGCCTCGGTTTGTTTGGACACGGGCACCTACACCTTTATCGGCCAATGAAGCAGGCAAACCTCCTACGGTATATTGGGCATAAACAGTAGGCAGACCTCCTAATAAAAGTAATATTGAAAACAGGTATATACGTAAAGTTTGATTATTTGTCATGTGTAAATGAGATCTTATTGGTAAATGAGAATAGAAAGTAGTTAAATGGTAATTTATATTTACAATGGTGTTTACATTAATTGGTAAGTCGCCACCTCTCCCATATACAACGTGGTAGGAGCTGCCAAGCGCGTACAAGGAAAACGTAACGTCTGTCTATAATCTTGTGTCGACGTTTTTTTCTTATCGCTTTTGTTATTTCACCTGCTACAAAAGTCTTATCCATCATAAGAGGATATTTATCTTGTTTGAGCAAAGGGGTGTCTACAAAACCCGGCTTTATCTCGGTAATGTTGATAGGGGTGTTGCGAATGGCCGAGAGTTGTTTGAGCGACTGCACATACCTTGCCTGAAAAGCTTTAGTCGAAGCATAAGCCGGAGCTACACCCAGTCCTCTATAAGCAGCTATAGATGTGATAGCCACCAGGTGACCATAGCCTTTTTGCTGGAAATAGCGGAAAGCTGTACCCACACTGCGGATAAAACCATCTACATTGACAGCGGCAGTAGCCAATTCTTTGTCCAGATCAAGGTCTCTGTTTTGCCACCCCACACCGGAGCTGTGAATGTAAATATCAATGCCCCCCATCTCGGATATGAAACCCTCGATGAGAGTATCAGCATTGGGTTGAGTAATATCTATTTTTTTTAAATATACGTTGTTGGGATAAAGGCTTTGAATATCCTGCAATTGCTCCGTGTGTCTGCCACACAGAGCCAATTTGTGACCCTCGGCAGCATATCTTATAGCCAACTCCTTGCCCATACCTGAAGTTGCCCCCATGATAAATATTGTAAGTTTTGAGGCATCTGCTGAGGCTTTGGGAGTATGGTGGGCTGTATCATTTTTCATTTTCAATAATATTAAAATCGAGATTCTTCAAGATCTCTTTGTCCTGAGGTAAAGCATTTATTACTTGATATGCGCTCATCTCACGAGGATATTTATAAGCTTTGCGCAGTTCCTCGAAAGTAAGGTAGCTTGATCTTAGAGCCCTATCGGTAGGGACAGGATCAAATGTGTAGAGTAAAGCTCTTTCTATGCGAAACCCTGTAGCCATAGACATGTCTATTCTGGGACTGAGCGGAGGCTCCGGTGTTATATCACGGAGCTTATCTCCGGGATCGATGGAGAAATATTTACAAAATGCATCCATACACATACGAGCTCCGTTGGCCTTGCCGTCAGAAGAAAATCCCGCAATATGAGGTGTAGCTATATCAGCCACACGCAGAAGCTCTCTGCTGATGTTAGGTTCTCCTTCCCAGCAGTCCACGATAAGATTGGTAATAACCCTGTTGCGCTTAGCATCGAATATCGTAGGGGTATCACCCACTGCTCCTCGACAAGCATTTATGACGATAGGTTGCTTGGCACAACTTTCAAAGAACCTTTTTCCTATCATATGATAAGTAGGGTACTTGCCCCCTTTCTCAAGCGGTACGTGAAAAGAAATGATATCACACTGAGAAGCCAGTGTATCCAGATCCCTAAAGTCCTCAACCGAATCACCCTCCTGCTCTGCCCTGGGCGGATCACAAAGCATAACCTCCATACCCATGGCCAAAGCCAGCCTTTTGACTTGCTTGCCTACATTACCCACTCCTACTATACCGAGCCTCTTGCTTCTGAGTGAAAAGCCGTCTCTCATTGATAGCCTGGAAAGACTGCACATCACATACTGAGCCACAGCAAGGGCATTGCAGCCCGGAGAATTCGTCCAGTAGATGTTATGTTCCCTGCAGTATTGGGTGTCGATATGGTCATATCCGGCTGTAGCCGTTGCTATAAATTCTACAGCTGTGCCTTGCAGCAACTCTGCCGTGCATCGGTTGATGCTCCTGATAATAAGGGCTTCAAAGCCATGTCTTTTGAGGTTTTCGTTTGTAAATTCCTCTTTATCCAGATAGGTTACTTCAGCTAATTGATCCGCTACATGGCGGATATAAGGTACAGATCTTTCTACTGCTAACTTGACCATATTAATAATACCAAAACAGGTTGTTAATGATTGTAATTAGGCTTCTCCTTTGATGTGCGGAGGCTTCATCACTCCCGCTGCACCTTGTTCTTCTTCAAGATTTATCTTGCCATGTTGAGCTTCGAAATCAACGACGTTTTGTTGTAGTGTATTGATGAGTCGCTTCACATTGTCGGGAGTCATAATAATTCTGCTGAATACTTTTGCCGAGGGTTTTCCGGGTATCATGCGCACAAAATCCATTACAAATTCGCTTTGTGAATGCATCACAATGGCTAAGTTACTATATATGCCTTGAGCTATGTCATCGGGAAGTTCAATATTAAAAGACTGATTTTCTGTGTCTATATTTTTATCCATTATTAACGTAATTAGGATTAGTGTTATATATTTTTTTCAAAGATAAATATTTAGCCTTATAAAGTCCCTATTTGAGCGCTTAAAAACGCTTATTTTTTAGATGCTCACCTCTCAAAAGCGTACCGATCAAAGTAATTGGAGGAGCTTTGTACTTTTGAGCAATAAAATATCAACAATAAAAAACACAAGATGTATAAAAATGGGAAGTAATAATTTTATTTTTCATCATCATAATTTACGCACAAGGATAATAAATTCTCTGAAAAAAACGACCTTCTCTCTTGACAAAGGGGGTACTGATGTTGTATCTTTGAGGGATAAGAATAATGCGAATATAAAAGACAATGAAAGCCCGAACAAATTATATACCCAATACTGCCACCTCTGCCGAGGTTTGCTCTATAGCACACCCTATGAGCGTTGAGACTTACTCTGGCTTACATTTTGTCAAAATAAATCGAAAGAGATGAAATATCAATTTGTCAGAATATAAAAAATCCATTACAATCATGGACAAAAGCCGTATAGAGGATCTAACACCCTCTTTACGGCTTTTTTGTTACAGTGCTGTAATGTGTGTTTTTCTTAACTAAGTTTTATTATTTTTCTAACTACATGATGATATTTTTCTAACTACGTCACTCCGGTTTCTTAGTTAGAAAAATAATGTAACGTAACTAAGAAAATAATGCGGCTTAGTTACAAAAATACCAAGAGGATTTTAGCCAAACACAGTGTTATCATAAAGATACGGCTTGGTGCATATTACCATATTTTATGTTTCAAAATATGCGTTTTATGCTACTATTTGATATTCTATAAATATAAGATATACGATGGATAAATAAAACAAAATGCAAGTTTTTGCTTAGTGTAATTGTCGACGAGCTGTTTTTATTTTGCCATTCAGTTAATAAACCAATTTTTTAGGAGCTGTTTACTGGAATATTTCTCAAAGTATAAGTTTGCCCGTAAATCCATAGCAGAGGAGTGTGATTGAGAGGCTCCGAAATGGATCTAAATTAACAGTAAAAATGCAAAAATGAAAGATTGAAAATATCAATAGCCTAACCTCAGGGAAAGAGATCATTGAAATACCTTAATCAAGAATATAATACCTCAACAAACGAGACTTATAGAACGCTTCCTAAACTATAGATCTCAAAAAAATGAATTCCGAATCCTCGTTCAAATATTTTATCTTAAATTTATAATACCGTTGTACTTAACACTGGAATGTGCCTAAAGAAGAAAATAATGAATTATTTTGGTTATTAATTAATAATCACTAAATTAGCAATCAATCTCATATTGTGAATAAAGGACTCTAATTACATATAGGCTTAAATAAGTTTGTCTAAAACTTTACATTATCCTGATATACAAGTTTTAAATAAGAAATTCCGTTAAAATTAAAATAGCTTACGATATAATAACGTAGTAACTTATACTGGAATTATGCATCCAACAGTGAATTTTCCATGTAATATTATGGTTTAATAAAGAGGGCTCAACACGCTATAATATAATAACATCATTCTATTTAAAAATGCCTTGATTTTGAACATCAGAGGTATGCAGTTTTGAGGACCATGAGAAAAACTACAGGGAGGTTTGTTTGATTTTACAATAATTATAAAAAAATATAGGCCCCCAAATAATAGGTATAGGATAAGCAAAGACATAAAAGGTGTTCCCATCAGTCTTGAAAGTTTAAATGATGGGTAATCTATTACAATAAATAGTCGTCCCTTAAAAAGCACATTTCAGCGCAATCCTCTCCATTGGGAGTGTTTCGCTGATTTTGTTTATTAGGTACAAAAGAAGCTTCATGGCTCTTTTGAAGTTATATGCCGCTGCAGCTAACATTACATTGATAGCATCCCCGAAGAGCCCTTTGTAAAAGTTACGTCCCAAGCGATAATCTGATTTTAAATGTCCGATAGTTGGTTCTATTCCTGCACGCTTGCAGAAAAGTCGATGCTTCTTTTTACGTTGATAATAACTGTCTTTAGCTTTTGGAGTGTCAGGAATCAATATCTGCGTACCGTTTATTTCTTTTTTTCCACGGTAACCTCTATCTCCGGCCAGTTTCTTAATCCTTTCTCCCGTGAGTCTCTTCACCTGATCGAGGCTTTGCTCTATGGTATGTCCGTCGTACTCATTACGGAAAGAAGAGGCTCCCAAAATCACTCCCGTCATGGAGCGTATAATCGAGACTTTGTTTCCAAACTCATATTTTTTGTGCTCCTTACCTTTACTGATGCATTGAACATCCGGTTCATGAAGAGAATAAATCTTTTGAGTGGAATTACGCCGTTGCGAAAGAATCCTTTCAAAGAGGGAAATGAGTTTGTCGTACTCCCTGTTACTACCTAGGTTTCGTTTAAGTTCCCGAACCAAACGTCCCGCTATTGTTCGTAACCGTTTATCCGCTTTAAGAGCTTTCTTACGGTTCTTGGGATGGTTGCGAAAACGTTGATCCCGATAAATTCTTTTCAATACGAAAGTATAGCTTTGACGAATGGGTAGATTGAGAGCCCTTGCGATTTTGAGAACCTTGCCTACTATCTTCTTATGCAACTTGGCATCTGTAGGATAGGTCACATTCTTTTCCTGCACGGTGGAGTCTATAAAAGCGGTATCGTGGTGATCCTTATCATTTTTGTCATCATTCACACGAATACTTTCTGCAAGAATAAGCTCTATCCCTCTTTCGCCGATACGTTTGCGGAAGTGAACCAGTTCCGAGGCATTGCAGGGAAAGGAAGGTGTAAACTCCTGCATGCCACAAAAATATTGAAAATAAGCGTTCTCACTCCATTGTTCTACAACAGATTCATCTGAAATATTGCGCAAATGCTTGAGAATTAAAAGACCACACATTAAACGAATAGGCTTACCTGGACGACCATTGTCAGGGCAATACAAGGAAGAAAAAGCCTCTTCGAACCTTTTCCAATCGATTTTATGGGAAAGTTTATACAGAGGATGTTGCTGGTTGAGCAAATCGTCCAGCGAAGAGAACAGAGATTGAACTGTTTGAGTAGGGCGTATCATAAAAAAATCTGCAAGTTTCTATATCCAAAGATACAAAAACTTGCAGATTTATCAAAGAATAGAAGAGTGCAATTTGCTGTATATCAGAAAATAAACACGATTTTAAGGGGCGACTAAATAACAATGAACAACTAAAAATCAAACTCACTGATTTATTTGGTGAAGGGAAGATCTCAAGCGAGCAGCTCCTAACTCTTAAGGGAGGATATCTGCTTGAAGATGGTTGCCAAAGCTACGTATGCGCAGAAAAAAGAGCTGGAGCAAAAGAGCTTTGTAGTGGAGGTGCTTGGTGTACGAGTGCTGTAGGTCCATAAAATCCAAGGGCGATATAATCCTTTTAAGGATGGGAGTTCCCTTATATGGAGATTAGCCAAGAGAAGTAATTCATTGAAGCAGAATGGCTTCTCTTGGTGTATTTTTTTAATTATTATTCATATGAAATACATACTTAACCACTACTATAAACTTCGAAACGATTCAAAGAGATGCTATATCATTGCTCAAGGTAATGTTAATTATGAATCTTCAATATCTATTAATATAGGATGGGTTTCCGTAATTCATCCTATATATGCGATGATATTATCTGTATTTTCAGCTCCAATTAATCTTGATGAAGCTAATAGAAAAATCTCTCAACTCATCGGTATAGAGGAGAAAGCCATAAGCAATTTTATCAACAATCTAATTTATGCTAAGAACCCGTTGCATTCTAGATTAAAAGAAGGTATCAGTGGCTTTCCTATAGGTCTAATTATCCCTGAAAGTAAAGCCTTTATGTCTCCCCAATCGTATGAACTAAAAAGTTTCATATTTGATGAAGTTGATCTAAAAAGGGACAGACCATTCAACGCTCCATTGTCTATAGTGATTATGCCTACCAATAAATGCTTCACAAAATGTGTATATTGCTATGCGGATACGGAAACTCAATACAAGGAAATGTCGTTTTATCGCATCAAAGAAATCATAGAAGAAGCAGCTGATATTGGGGTGGGAAATCTAATATTAACTGGTGGAGATATTTTCACTTATTATAATTGGAAAGAATTGGTTTCCTTTCTTTGTGAAAAAGGTTATAAGCCCGACTTACTCTCTACTAAGTACCCCCTAAAAAAACCAGATATTGAGACTATCCAAACTCTTGGAATCCGAGTGCAAGTTTCCTTAGATTCACTTGACTCTGATACGCAAAAAAGCATGTTAAAAGTAGAATCTCTGTATTCAGATAAATTAATTAAGTCTATAAGACTGCTGGATGAAATGGGTGTTCATTATCAAATAGCAACTGTATTGACAAATTATAATGATAATATCCCAAATTTAGAATCGCTTAAATTATTCCTAGAAACCCTTAAAAACTTAGAGCGATGGGAAATCAGAGTAGGATTCCGATCTCTGTATTCAAGAGCCAATTTTGACCTCATTAAATCAAAGAGGGATTCAATAACTACTATAGTGGAATGGATTAAGCAAACTAGAGTTAATAGTAGACTCAATATACTTTGGTCTCCTGACCAAGACAGCAAATACAGAACAGAATATCAAGGAAGCCGGTTCTTCAAAGGAGCTAGATGTTCTGCAAATATTTCCAATATGATAGTACTTCCTGATGGCAAAGTTACTATATGTGAACAATTATATTGGCTCCCAGAGTTTATAATAGGAGACTTATCAGAACCTACGACTTCGATCTTTGATGTTTGGAACTCTGCAAGAGCTAAAGAATTATATCATTTTATTCCTAATAAAACTATTAGCAATAGCCCTTGTTCTATATGTGAAATTAGGAGAGACTGCTTCAGCTATGGAAATAGGTGTATTGCAGACATTATCAAAGCCTATGGAAAAAGCGGATGGGATTACCCAGATCCCCGCTGCATATATGCTCCTCAATTCGACCAATCATTATGCCACGACTAAAAACAACAACAAAGCTCTCGGTAATAATTACACTACACAATGAGGGAGATGAACTCAAAAATACGTTCGATAGCCTTTTTAACCATACAGCCAAAGGTGCATTAGAAGTTATTGTTATAGATGATGCTTCAAATGACGGTTATGATTATAAAATAGTATGTAGCTTTTATGATGTTATATATGTTAAAAACCCCATAAGGTTAGGTGTTGCTTCATCACGCAATATTGGCGTAGAGATGGCTTCATGTCTGTATGTTATGCTTCTTGATGCCCATATGAGATTTTATCAAAGTGATTGGTTGTCTCGCCTATTAAAGCATTTAGAGGAAGATTCTAGACGGCTTATTTGCACCCAAACTGTCGTTTTAAGAAAAAATGAAAAGAATCAAATACTTCAACATGATGAGGATCACTTATCTTATGGAGCATACGTCAATTTTATTGAGCTAGATCGTTTGTTTGAGCCTAGATGGTGTTTTTACAAACATCAAGGCATCCTATCTCTAGCCCATCCTTACAAGATTAGACCTCAAGAGATACCCTTACTTTGTATTTTAGGGGCTACATACACTTTCTCTAAGGAGATTTGGCAAAAATTGGGTGGGGTATATGGATTAAGAGAATATGGACTTGACGAGCCTTATTTAAGTATTAAGGCTTGGTTATCTGGAGTAATTCCTGTTATGATTGAGGATGTATATATCGGGCATATATACAGAAATAGAGCACCATATGCTATAAGTAAGCAAAGTCAGCTCTATAATTCTCTATTTTTATCATTGCTTTTCCTGCCATGTCCCTATATTAAAGGATACCTCTCCGCTAAATCTTTTACAGACGAAGATATTTTAGTATCTATTTTATTCGAGTTTTATAACAATTTAGACTGGATAAAAAGAGAACGAAATATTTATCTTAGTAAAGGAGGAAAATCAATAGAGCAGATTATTGATATGAACACACGTGCCTTTCTCATTGAATGCGGACGACAAGATACTGCATCACAGCTCGAGTCTATTACATCAAGAATAATATCTAATTATCACAATATTGGAGAACTAGGTTTGCTTTCAGGGCGTTTGGGGTGTATACTATATCTACTCATTTATGCTAGAGTAAAACAAAGCTCTATTATTCAGCAGATTGCAGAGACATATTCAACCCAGACAATTAAAGAAATTCTAAATATGATAAAATCCAATGAGGTTTTATTGTTTGAAATGGGATGGTTTTTGGTGTATGTTAATACATATCATTTACTAGATATAGATATGGAAAAGTTTATAGAGCTTATTGACGATGTACTATTAAATAATATCTTAAAAGACCAGTTAAGTGACAATATCACCCTAAGAGATGCAATTGGATTATACCTTGAATGCAGACTTTTTATAGAGAAAGAAAAACCCATTTCTCTGGATCTGAGAGGCTATATAGCCCATTTTATTTCAGAGTATCAATCAATTAGAACATTCTTTTTTTATTTAATAAACATTGAAGACTTTATTGAAGTGAAACCATCTTTATTTGATATTTCCTATTTTTACACTCCGTCTCCCCTCGACATAACGAAATACACTTTGGGGCTTGATGGTCTAGCAGGTGTAGGTATATCTGAGCTAAGATTTTTTGAGTATGAAACAATTGGTAATTATAGTAAAAAATTTAGTTATGAACTCTAAGTGCTTATTATTTTTGATTATGTTCTTGACTTCTCTATATTCCGTCTCCGCACAGAATTTGTTCATTACTGGACGACTTAAATCTACAAAGGGAGAGCATATAGGGATTGCACAAATTCCTATCCGTCTCATATCCCTAGACGAAAGCAAAAGAACCGACATTCAGATAACTGACTCGCTCGGAAATTTCAAATTTAGTGTAGTACAAGGTCGGAGCTATGAATTATTTATTGCGACTGTAGCTATTGAGACTATCAAGCTAAATCTGAATCACATTAGAGAAACACTCAATTTAGGAGAAATTATCGTAAAGACAAGGACCTCAATCCTAGAAGAAGTAGTCATTGAGGCTCCTTTCTCAAGCACGACTCATATTGACAAACAAGTCCTCTATCCAACTACTCCGCAACTTAAGGGAGCAAGTAATGCTATTGATGTGTTAGGTAATATGATGATACAGGGTCTATACATAGATCCTTCACAGAATCGTATCAGCACTTCTCGACAAGGGAAACTTTTAGTCCGTATTAATGGGACACCTGCAAGCCAAAAAGATTATCTAAGGATAGCACCCTACCAAATAAAAAGAGTTGAGTATCACGATTTCCCCTCAATGAGGTATGGTGATGCAGAAGCTGTAATAGATATTATCCTTAAAGAGCCTATACACGGAATCGCAGTAACATGGGATTCTCGAAATACCTTCCACACTCTTTGGGGAGATATTTATGGAGACATGTCGTATAACTGGAGGAAATCTGAGTTGGGGGTGAGTGTATCAGGGACAGTACATCAGTATGCCAAAAGTTATTCAGAGGGGAAAGAGTACTATCGGTTCCCGAGTGATAAAATAATAAGCAGAGAAATTAGAGGAATTCCTTCGAGCTTCAAGGAGGATTACGCAACAGTCACATTACATTATAACTATACAGACCTAGACAAAACATTCTTCTTGATGAAGGTCTCATATGATTACTGGAAAGAGAAATCCAATGAAAGGGTGATGATGTTAGAAAGAATGAATGATGTCCAACGACCTATAACACTATCCAATAATCAAGAGCGACGATATAGGGAGCTAAAGCCTTCCTTTGATTTGTATTATCAGAGGTTATTCAACAAAAATATATTTGCCGTAAACATAGTTGGTAACGCCTTTACCTCCTCGTCCTCAAATAAACTGCGAGAGCGTTATGAGGAGCATCTTAGAAATGAAATTTCTACAGCCGTTGACGGAAGTAGATATTCGGTTATTGGGGATGTTTTCTGGCAAACTTCACTCAAGAGTGGCCAGTTGATTACTGGGATTAATTACTCAATGGGAACAAATCGTAATGAACTCACGAATACAACGACCCTCGCTAGAGAAATTGAGCTAAAGAATTATAATACCTACACCTATGCTCAATGGAAGGGAGTATACAATAAGCTCGTCTATAGCCTTGGACTTGGCTACACTCTATATATACAAAAACAGGAGCATACAGCCCTCAATAGATCACATTTTATTACACCACAGCTAAATCTGTCTCTACTCCTAAGCAGAAGTCTTCAGGTTAGGTACTCCGGTAGCGTAAGGGTTCAGAAATTCTCGACAGGGGAGAGTAATATGATAGAGTATCCGGTAAGTAGCTATGTGATACACAGAGGTAACCCAAGCCTTAAACCATATAATCAGTTCATTAATCAGTTGGGCTTTACATACTCACCCAAGCGGTACAAGCTGTCACTCAGCCTTTTTGACTCTTACGCTAGTGGTAGCATTATGGAGAGCTATAAAGGAGAAGGCGATAAAATTATTCGACAACTTATCAATGCCGACAAATATCACCAATTCCATATTAACTTCGGGCTATCAAGCTCTTTACTTGATAGCAAACTTAATGTTGGAGTAGGTTGCGGACTCCGCCTGATGCAAACAAAGTCTCAGACTTACAACCACAAACGAACAGCATTTTCCTATGATACCAGCATTTCATACAATCATAAAAATTTGAAGTATTGGGCTAACTACCGTTCAGACCAAGCAAACCTCAATGGTGAATCTTTTTATAGAGGGAATGGTCTCATTAATATAGGAATAGATTATCGAAAGCACAATTATAAGATTGGACTTGGTTATATGACTAATGCGAGTAGATTCACAAGTAAAAAGGAGTATCTAGCAGATAGCTACAATACCTCAATTCGTAGTTTCAATGATAGTTTCCGAAACACCTTTTATCTCTCGTTATCTATCAGCTTGCACTCAGGTAAGCGATTCGAAGCAAGCGATAGATATATTTACAATTCGGACTCTGATAGTGGAACACTTAAGTAATGGCTATGCAAGCATATAATTCGTTAGGGATGAGCAATAAAGGACAAATGAGAGATATTGTCGAAACATTATGCTTTAGTTCATCTAACATCTCCCCAAAGGTTGAAGAATGTAAATCACAACTACGCAATTTATTACAGACTCCATGTATTTTTCAGAAATTAAATTACGATGATGGTATTATTGGTATCGGCTGTGGAATCTTATTGCTATTCAATGATGGTATTCTAGATAATGATTTTATGCCACTAATTTATGAACTGGATTCTATTGCGATGAAAATAGTTGACAAAAGATTGCTTACTGGAACATCACTTGGAAATGGGATCTGTGGTGTTGGTTATTATCTTTATTTAAGGTGTAAAAATCTAAATATTCAAGACTGTGATAATCTTAAAGAGTTGACCATCGCACAGTATATCATATTCTTTATTGACTGGTTGTCTGAATCAGTAAAAAGCGAGAGAGTGTGTCTCCTTACAGCTCATCATGTTTTCTATTTAATAGAGCGACTCCTTCATATTGGGTTATTAAAGGATGAGCTACATGATCTCAAGCGGTATATTTATCCATATAAGAGAAGAGTTGTTCTAAAATTAAACCGGAAAAATATAGACCCATATCCACGTTAAAATCACATTAATAATATACTCCATGTATACATCAAATATAAAATATATATCTGTATTAATACCTATTAGAGTAGATAGTCAAGAAAGACTATCAAACTTATTGTATGTAATAAAGCACCTCTCTTTTTTCCCTTATATTGATGAGATCCTTATCCTAGAAGCAGACACACATAGTCGCTTATCTATTCCTCTAGGCAAATTATTTAGGCATATTTTTATTTATGACAATGACCCTATATTTCATCGAACAAAGTATATTAATCAGCTAATTGTATCCAGTAAAAATGAAATTTGTGGAATCTGGGACACTGATGTCATCATTCCAAATATTCAGATTCAGAAGGCTACTAAAATATTCAAAGAAGAGGAATGCACACTTGTATATCCCTATACTAAAGGGATTATCTTTTTAGATTCTTCAACATCTAGACATCTAATATCTCAACAAATGACCCAAGATGATCTTTTCAACTACTTATATCTTAAAAAACAATCACTGATACAATTTAGTAGACCATCTTATGGAGGGGCTTTCTTTGTGAGTAAAACTAAATATTTGAGTATAGGAGGAGAAAATCAATATTTTTATGGCTGGGGACCAGAAGATATAGAGCGAGCTAAGCGAACCCTAATCCTAGGGAATCGCATTGAGCGTGTATATGGCAATGCATACCATTTGTATCATCCAAGAGGCATAAATTCGATTTCAGGAATGGATTCTAGAGGGATATTATTAGAAAAAGAATTACTTAAAGTATGTAGTATGTCAAGGACAGCTCTAAAGGAGTATATAGACCATTGGCCATGGAAGACAAAATTCAATTTAATTTAAGAAATAGTTGTTTATATTTCCTCTGTTATTTTACATTGAATAGGCTATGATCTTTATAAAACAGCGAGATGCTATGAATTGTGGAACAGTGAGTTTAGCTATGGTGATTAGTCACTATGGACGACATCCCAGTTTGGAGGCCTTAAGTAAGTTTTGTGACCAAGGAAAAGATGGTGTTTCACTCTTGGGGATTAGTAAGGCTGCAGAAGAGATTGGTTTTAAAACCATGGGAGGACGACTAAACTTCACCTCTCTTGCAAAGGATATAACACAACCTTGCATTGTGCATTGGGATCAAAACCATTTTGTCGTTGTTTATAAGATAAAGAAGCACAAGAAAGGGGAATATACTGTCTATGTGGCCGATCCGGGGAAAGGACTTGTAACCTATACCAAGGAAGAGTTCTGCGAACATTGGGTTAGCACCCAAACCAATGGAGAGGGAAAGGGTATTGCACTGCTTCTGGAACCTACTGAGCAATTTTACCAACAAGAGCATACAGACAATAGTCCAAAGAAAAAGCGTGTTGGATTTCTGTGGAGTTATCTTCGGAAATACAAACGTTTCTTCACCCAACTGATATTGGGCTTGCTACTTGGCTCTCTACTACAACTCATCTTTCCTTTCCTGACACAATCCATTGTTGACACAGGTATTGGAGGCAAGGATATAGGCTTCGTATGGCTTGTCCTTTTGGCTGAGATGATGCTCCTTTTCAGCCGTACGGCCATTGACTTCATACGTTCCAAGATACTTCTGCACATCTCTACTCGTATCAACATCTCGCTCATCTCAGACTTCTTTATCAAGCTGATGAAGCTTCCGATGAAGTTCTTCGATACGAAGCTCATGGGCGATCTCTTGCAACGCATCGAAGACCACCGTAGGGTGGAGCAGTTTCTGACCTCGAGTAGTCTGAGCTTGCTCTTCTCATTCTTTACCTTTATCATCTTTGGCATCGTGCTGGCGGTGTACAATCTCGGTATTTTCTTGGTCTTTCTCGTCGGCACACTCATCTATGCAGGCTGGATAATCCTCTTTTTGAAGAAAAGGCGCACGCTGGATTACAAATACTTCGAGCAAGCAGGGCGCAACCGCAATGTGACCTACCAGCTGATAGGAGGTATGCAGGAAATCAAGCTACAAGGATGCGAGCAGCGCAAACGCTGGGAGTGGGAGGATGTACAAGCCGACCTCTTCAAGGTTAATCTACAATCCCTCAACCTGCAACAAGTACAGCAGGCAGGAAGCATCACCATCAACGAGGTAAAGAATATCCTCATTACCGTGCTGGCCGCCACTGCCGTAATCCACGGAAGTATGACACTGGGTATGATGCTCGCCGTGCAATACATCATCGGACAGCTCAACAATCCTGTGGAGCAACTTATTCAATTCATCTATTCATGGCAGGACGTGAGCATCAGTTTGGATAGGATGAATGAGATCCATACGGAAACCAATGAAGAGAATACCGAGCGGACACGGAATAGCTATACCGGTGAAGCCAATGAGGGACATTCGCTCACGATCAAAGACCTTTCTTTCAAATACGATCTCTATAGTCCTAAGAACGTTCTTTCGGACATCAATCTCTCGATCCCTAACGGTAAGGTAACAGCCATCGTGGGAGCCAGCGGTAGCGGCAAGACTACCCTGATCAAACTCTTGCTCGGCTTCTATGAGCCGATAGCGGGAGCCATCGAAGTGGGCAAAGCCAATCTCAGTGATTATAATCTGGGATGGTGGCGGCATCAGTGCGGAGCGGTTATGCAGGAGGGGTATCTCTTCTCCGACACCATTGCGAGGAACATTGCCATCTCGGATGACGAACCAGACATCGAACGTATCCGCTATGCCGCTCGTGTGGCAAACATAGCCGATTATATAGAAGCGCTGCCACTGGGCTACAATACGATGATCGGGCAGGACGGGCAAGGCGTGAGCCAAGGGCAACGGCAACGCATCCTGATAGCAAGGGTGGTTTACAAGAACCCGATGTTCGTCTTCTTGGACGAAGCCACCAATGCGCTTGATGCCAACAACGAGCGAGCCATTACCGAGAAACTATCGGATTTCTATCAAGGGAAAACAGTGATCGTAGTGGCACATCGCCTCTCCACGGTGCGCCATGCCGATCAGATCGTGGTATTGGACGAGGGCAAGGTCGTAGAAGTGGGTACACATGACGAGCTTACCGCCAAGCGTGGCAAATACTTTGCCCTGGTAAAGAACCAATTAGAACTCGGCAATTGATATGGACAGAGAAGAAAAGAAACAAGAGCGAAGCTTCGAGCTTCGCAGTGAAAAAGTCCGCAGTATCGTGGGGCAAATTCCCTCCTCGCTGGTTCGCTATGGTATCAGCGTGATTGGGGTAGTATTACTTTGCCTCTTCGGGGTAGCCTGTTTCTTGCCTTACAAACAGGTCTATTCCGGCACAGCTATCATAAGAGTATCCGAGCGAGAGCTGGAAACTAATGCTAAAGCAACAAAGCTGTTACTAATATTTGGAGAAAAGCGTCCCAATTCCCAAGTGATAGAAGGGGCTGACTTGATGCTTCAATCTCCCGACGGACATCTTGCAGGAAAACTCATCAAATTATCTGCCGTGCGTGATACGCTGGGTAGGCAGGAAGCTATAATCGGCTTGCCACAGGATAGTCTTATAAAAATGCAAGGACAGACTGTTGACTTTATACTTACACAATATCAGGGGTCTCTGCTGGAGAGTCTCCTCAGCTTCTTGAAGTGATTTGAACTGACTTTTATAGGCTATAATCCAGATGTGGGAAATGGTAAAGTACTACAATCGCTGTCTTATGTATCATCATTGATAAGTCCATTGTTGAGTATAGTTTACACCAAATTATGGACAGTGCCTATGGCTACATCAGTGTAGAAGATATAATAGAGCCTTTTACCGTGCAAAAGGCTCCTTTATGAGACCGTTGCATAGCAGGCAAATTGCTTCGTTGCTTGCGAGATTCGCGCTTGGTCATTTACCTGAAGTAAACTCCCTGTGCACTCTCTCTTAGCGCCTTGCACTTTACCCTCTCTGCCCGGTCAAAGTGTCTTTTGTCGGCTTTGCCTCCAAAATCCACAAGGCTGTTGACTTTTGCAACAGTCTCTTTATGCCTTTCATCATCTACTTTTAGTAAAGTTTATTATCACCAGACGAAACAAATTCATTAGGTTGTAAACCTAATCATATATTCATCATGACTTTTATAGTCTAAAAGCTTTGCAGTATCCATTTTAGAAAGGAAACATTTTATCGTAAAATAAATCTTCATCATTAAATTGCATTAGTAAACCACGTGTTAAACAATCGAATTAACTATAATGATAAAAAATAGGAGGTTGTTGTAGCATTGATTAAGAAGGAATAATATCTAAACCATGATTTTGTATAGATTGGACAAGCCTATCAGATTGACAATAGATTATATCAATTATGAATATAAAAAATAGAATGATTATTTTATGTGTTTGTTGTATCGTAACCTTGTATCAGAATTCTCAAGCACAAAACGCCAGTAAAGACTCTGTCGAACAAGATCTGAAGTTACAGGAATTGGTGATCAAAGCCAAGAAGATCATTGCCAAAGGAGACCACCAATTGCTACACCTATCCAAGGAAAACAGGGAATTCGGTACCAATGCACTTGACGCAGTTTCGTCCCTAAACTATTTTCGAACCAAACTTAATGAGAACGAACTAACTTCGTTTGATCATAAAAATGTGTTCATCCTTATCAATGGTATACCTTCGTCAGCTTTTGATCTGAAGACTTATAAAGGCGAGGATATCAAGAGTGTCGAATACTATCCTGTAGCACCTGCCCGATATATGGCTTTTACCTCAGGTCCCGTTGCCAATATTATCATGAAGAAACATGAAAGCAGATTATACACTGCCTATCTCAATACAAATAATGCTATTAACACAGGCTTTGGGACTAACCAAACAAGTCTCACTTATGCTGACTCGCTCAACCAAATAAAAATAAACCATCTGATTGACTATCGAAATATTGGCGATATCAACCTCGATTCTCACTATGACTATGGCAAAGAACAACAGACTTTTTACCGAGGAAAAGATAACCGATACAAGGGTATCTATCAGTTTGTACAGATGTCATATCAGCGCTTTCAGAAAAAACATCTATTAAATGCCAATATAAAATATTTATGGAATCCTCGCCAACAAAATAACCTTGCGGAGGTGGAAATTATTGACGGGGCAAATCGCATACAGGGGAGTAATGGAAATGAACTGAAAAGCTATTCGCAGTCATGGATAGCAGACTTTTACTACAATTATCTATTGGGTAAGAACCGCTCTGTTGCGTTGAATATGGTGAACACCTGGTCTAAAGCAAACTCAGATCAACACCTATGGCAGCAACTACTCGCACCACATGAGGCAATGAATTACAACCTTGACAACAATATCAAAAACCATACTTATTCTTTTATCTCAGATGCTGTATACTCCTCTAATATCTTAGGAGGTTCATTTAATATGGGTGCCAGATATGAGTACCTGCATTTGCGACAGAATAATGCCGACAAGATCTATCATACAACTTTGCACAAGGGTTATCTCTACTCGGGGATCTATTGGCAATTGAAAAATATTACCATCTACCCGGCTATCGGCATCATCCAATACAAACAGAATACTACGGCTGGGAATAGCAGTGCCACGATTGAACCGAAGTGTGATTTATATTAATTTAATATACAGTTGTTTTGTATCGGTTTTCTCTATATATGATACCGTTAAGGTCCCATTTCTTGTTTGTTTTCTCCCAAATTAATCACAAACTACTACATCTCTTTTATCACTATTTCACGCCACAATAAGAGAGGTTATATCGACATTGATGGTCTAAGATGGGTACGGTTGAAACCACTCCATAATAGTTTGTAGCTATTCTGTTGGATTTATCAAGAAATAGATAAAATCCAGCAACAGGATGAAACTCATTTAACCACCAATATTATACTAAGCGTACTGCATTTTTGAAGATTGTAGAAATTTTGCAGTTGCTGATTGAAAGTAGAATCTCACAATGTCGAAAACATTTTTGCCACGTACATTGCAGTATTAAATAAAAGTATTACCTTTGCATCAGATATGGCCTCCCACGCTTCCCGTAGAACAGCGCACCCGGGGAGGTCTTCGAGTTTTTATATAGTAGCTTCTGATAAAATTGACTGATAAAACAGATTATGCAAAGAAGCCGTTGCCCATCGCCGAGCAAGTTGCGCGGCTAAAACAACGGGGGCTTGTTTTCGATGATGAAAGCGAGGCATCCGCTTATTTGTTCAATATCAGTTACTATCGACTTCGTGCATACACTTATCCATTCCAAGAGGATGGTGAAGATTCTGAACACAACTTTACTCGCAAAGATATTCACTTCAAAGACATAATAGACCTTTATTGTTTTGACCGCAGACTGCGTTCACTTATTTTCAATGCTATTGAAAAGATAGAAGTGGCAGTGCGCACAAAAATCGTACAGGTATATGCCGAAAGCACAGGTGATAGCCATTGGTACGATGATGAAAGTTTGTATCGTTTCGGCTATGATGATTTGATGGAACATATCAATGCTGACGTAAACCGTAGCAACGAAGATTTCATCAAGCATTACCGTTCTAAGTATGACAACCCTCCGATGCCACCAAGTTGGATGGCACTCGAAGTTGTATCGCTTGCCACATTGAGCCGCTTGTTCCAATCCTTAAAGTTAGACTACCGCAAGGAATACATTACAGAGCAATTCGGTTTGAAGAAAGTTGCTATATTAGAGAAATGGCTACACGCCATTTCCAATCTCCGTAATTGTTGCGCTCACCACAGCCGTACTTGGAATCGCCGTTTTATGGTTAGCGTAACATTGCCATACAACACTCTTTGTCCGTTCATGGATCGAACGACAATCGGACAAATACGCACAAACAAATTGTTTGCAGTGCTTTCTTGTATCGCGTATATCCTTGATATTATCAGTCCCGGAAGTGACTTCAAAAAGAATATCAAGGAATTGCTCAAATTCGATTGCCGTCTGCTCGACCTTAAAGATATGGGATTCCCAAAATATTGGCAATCACTTCCTGTTTGGCGAGAGAAATAGCAAACTCTACATTTTTATTACGCAACCACATAGTTTATTTCCAAGTGTCCCGATAACCCTTGATTTGTCAAGCTATCGGGGTTGTTGTTCTATATAACATTCACTCTTTATTTTATTGCCTGAAAATCAGCAACATATCCCTTCCTTAATACGATTGCTCGCATGCGTATACTAAATAGTCGTCCCTTAAAAAGCACATTTCAGCGAAATCCTCTCCATTGGGAGTGTTTCGCTGATTTTGTTTATTAGGTACAAAAGAAGCTTCATGGCTCTTTTGAAGTTATATGCCACTGCAGCTAACATTACATTGATAGCATCCCCGAAGAGCCCTTTGTAAAAGTTACGTCCCAAGCGATAATCTGACTTCAAATGTCCGATAGTTGGTTCTATTCCTGCACGCTTGCAGAAAAGTCGATGCTTCTTTTTACGTTGATAATAACTGTCTTTAGCTTTTGGAGTGTCTGGAATCAATATTTGCGTACTGTTTATTTCTTTTTTCCCACGGTAACCTCTATCTCCGGCCAGTTTCTTAATCCTTTCTCCCGTGAGTCTCTTCACCTGATCGAGGCTTTGCTCTATGGTATGTCCGTCGTACTCATTACGGAAAGAAGAGGCTCCCAAAATCACTCCCGTCATGGAGCGTATAATCGAGACTTTGTTTCCAAACTCATATTTTTTGTGCTCCTTACCTTTACTGATGCATTGAACATCCGGTTCATGAAGAGAATAAATCTTTTGAGTGGAATTACGCCGTTGCGAAAGAATCCTTTCAAAGAGGGAAATGAGTTTGTCGTACTCCCTGTTATTACCCAGGTTTCGTTTAAGTTCCCGAACCAAACGTCCCGCTATTGTTCGTAACCGTTTATCCGCTTTAAGAGCTTTCTTACGGTTCTTGGGATGGTTGCGAAAACGTTGATCCCGATAAATTCTTTTCAATACGAAAGTATAGCTTTGACGAATGGGTAGATTGAGAGCCCTTGCGATTTTGAGAACCTTGCCTACTATCTTCTTATGCAACTTGGCATCTGTAGGATAGGTCACATTCTTTTCCTGCACGGTGGAGTCTATAAAAGCGGTATCGTGGTGATCCTTATCATTTTTGTCATCATTCACACGAATACTTTCTGCAAGAATAAGCTCTATCCCTCTTTCGCCGATACGTTTGCGGAAGTGAACCAGTTCCGAGGCATTGCAGGGAAAGGAAGGAGTAAACTCCTGCATGCCACAAAAATATTGAAAATAAGCGTTCTCACTCCATTGTTCTACAACAGATTCATCTGAAATATTGCGCAAATGCTTGAGAATTAAAAGACCACACATTAAACGAATAGGCTTACCGGGACGACCATTGTCAGGGCAATACAAGGAAGAAAAAGCCTCTTCGAACCTTTTCCAATCGATTTTATGGGAAAGTTTATACAGAGGATGTTGCTGGTTAAGCAAATCGTCCAGTGAAGAGAATAGTGATTGAACTGTTTGAGTAGGGCGTATCATAAAAAAATCTGCAAGTTTCTACATCCAAAGATACAAAAACTTGCAGATTTATCAAAGAATAGAAGAGTGCAATTTGCTGTATATCAGGAAATAAACACGATTTTAAGTGGCGACTATTTACTCGGATTGCAAGGCCTATTGAGTAGCATCTCATAGTTTAGCGGACAGCAATAAAAAAAGGTGAGTCGACTTTTGATCAAGTGACTCACCTTCTTATGTATTAGACTATCTGTAGATAGCCTCTAAAATTACGGCGTATAGGTCAAAATTACTTATTGCCTGTCGCTTTTTGGATGCTTTTCTTTGCCATCTCGTATGCTATAGGTGTCGCTACGAAGAGTGTACAGTAGGTACCGATAATGATACCCAAAAGAATAGCAAAGGTGAAGCTTCTCATAGTAGCACCTCCCATGATGAAGATGATAAACATAACCAAGAAGGTAGTGAATGATGTATTCAACGTACGTGACAAGGTAGAGTTGAGAGCCCCATTGATCACCTCAAAACGGTCAGCATTGGGGTGATTATGTAATTCTTCACGAATACGGTCAAATACAATCACGACGTCATTAATAGCGTATCCGATGATCGCAAGCAATGCTGCAACAAAGTTTTGATCTACCTCCATTGTAAACGGCATCACCTTCCATAATAGTGTATACAGGGCGATAATGCTGAATGTTGTTACTGCTACTGATGCAAATGCACCTACAGAGAATGCTATATTTCGGAAACGTATAAGGATGTAAACAGCCATAAAGAGCATTGCCAAAAGGACGGCAATAATAGCACCCTGCTTGATGTCTTTGGACATGCTGGGGCTCACTTTTTGCGAGCTTACGATATCACTGTCTATAAATTGATCTTTGCTTGGTTGTGATTGGTAAAGCCCCTTTATACCGTCGTAAAGTTTGTCAGTAATCTCATGCTCTATATTTTCGTTTTCGTCTTCGATCTTATAGTTTGTAGATATACGTACCTGATCGCCCTCCGTACCAATCGTGGTTACGATTAGTTTGCCTTCAAACGGTACTTCAAGAGCTTTTCTTACATCGCTATTATTGATCTTTTTATCAAATTTTACGATATAGTTACGTCCTCCCGAGAACTCAATACCTTTATTCAGTCCAATGGCAAAGAATGAAACGAGACCGGCAAGCATGATTATTGCAGGTATAACGTAACCTTTCTTGCGCCATCCGAGGATATTGTAATGGGGGTTTACAAGAATATTCTTACTGAAAGCAGTGGTATAAGTCACATTTTTCAGCTTTCCTTTCTTTTCCAAAGCCTCCGCCACAATACGAGTAAGGAATACTGCAGTAATGAAAGAAGCCACAAGACCTATGATAAGGGTGGTGGCGAAACCACGGATAGGACCTGTACCAAAGAAGAACAACACAAAACCTGTGATGATAGTCGTAAGGTTGGAGTCGAAGATAGCGCTGAAAGCATTACCATAACCATCGGCAATCGCTCTATTCATTGATTTGCCGTTACGCAACTCTTCTTTGATACGCTCGAAAATAAGTACGTTAGCATCAACGGCCATACCCAAGGTCAATACCAAACCGGCAATTCCTGAAAGGGTAAGTACGGCATGGAATGATGCCAAAATACCGAGAGTAAAGAAGCTATTGATAATAAGAGCACCGTCAGCGATGAGGCCTGGAATAACTCCATAAGAGATGCACATATAGATCATAAGTAATAGGAGAGCTACAATGAAAGAGATGACACCAGCATTGATAGACTCTTGTCCGAGAGAAGGACCTACTATATTTTCTTGTTCGATAACAATGGTTGTTTCCATTTTACCGGAGTTGAGTACGTTGGCAAGGTCACTTGCTTCTTCTACAGAGAAGTTTCCTGATATTTGAGAATTGCCTCCAGTGATTTCCTGATTTACATTAGGAGCTGAATAAACGACCCCATCCAATACAATAGCAATGGCTCTGTTAATGTTTTCTTTAGTAAGGCGAGCCCACTTACGAGCACCATCTTCATTCATGCTCATGGAAACCTCAGGTTCGGAGTGACCAAAGTCATTGCGGATATCGCTCTTGGCTGATCTTACTACATCGCCACTAAGATCGGGATCACCGGTTCTGTTGGTGCGTATAGCATAGAGCTCATAATAATCGGTGGGTTTCTTGGTCTTAGGATCTTCCACAGCTTTTGCTCCCCACATAAGAGCAAGGTCTTCACGCATCACTTTTTGCTCTTTTGCTATTTTTAGCAATGAGTCTATGGCATTCATATCCGCTTTGCGAGCTATACCTACAACAGCGCCACCGCGAGACATGGGTGAAAGCTTGCTGAAAAGTGTATTGGTCTTTGACTGTGTATTTTCTTTTACTTCTGTTTTTGCGACTTCTTGCTTTACAGTATCGGATACTTGTGTAGCTACGGAGTCTTTAGCAGAGATAGAATCTGCGGGAGCTGTTGGTTCTTCTACAGAGGCAACTTGTTGAGCAGGGTGTATTGCCATTTCGGTAAGACGGCGATCGGCAGCAGCTAGATCTTCTTGTACTTCTTCGAACTTGTAAGTGCGCCAAAATTGGAGGTTGGCACTTCTTTGGAGAAGTTCACGTACACGCTCGGGATCTTTTACACCGGGCAATTCGACAAGGATACGTCCTTGACCTTCGAGTCTCTGTAAGTTGGGCGCTACTACACCAAAACGGTCGATACGTGTGCGAAGTACGTTGAAAGAAGCATCAATAGCACTGTTATATTTTTCCTTGAGCATCTTTACTACTTCACCATCCGTAGTCTTGGTGTTGATTTGGTCACGCAAGTCACCTGCACCGAAAAGGACTGTGAGTTTTCCGTTGGGGTCGAGTTTTTTGTATTCGCCTACAAACTGGTCGATAAAGTCTTGCTGTGAATTACTTTTTTCAGCCAATTCCAAAGCTTTGGTAAAATTAGGGTCGTCACTCTTATTAGCCAAATTGCGGAGTAGATCGCCCGCATTAAGCTTGAGTATAACGTTCATACCACCCTTCAGGTCAAGACCTAATCCGATTTGTTGAGCGCGTGCCTCTTTAAGGGTATAACCCATCCAAACTTTTTCATTGGCCATAGAGTCCAGATAGGCCATGCCTTTTACAGGTCCCAATTCTTCTGCTCTCTTGTCATATTTTTTAGTTACAAAAGAGAATGAGAGGTAAAAAGCACAGATCAAGGCCAGAGTCGTTGTGATAAAGATCACAAATCCTTTGTTTTGCATCGTTGTCTGTTTATTATTTAGTTTATTTATTGCATATTCACAGTTAGGGTGCAAAGTTAGCGTATTTTTCCGATTTTAATACTCTATAAGCCTAAAGGTTGAGTTTAATCCATCGAATAATAACAGTTTATTGTGCAAAACACCTCTTCTATTCAAAATTATTTTTATTGCCTCGATAGCCTGAAGTGATCCGATTACGCCTGGAAGAGGAGCTATGACAGGGATTCCTTTAGATGTATTTCTTTGTGAATTATCAGGCATAGTCAGGTGCATGAAAGAAGAGTCATATGAGCCGAACACATCAGTATAATAGATAGGCGTAGCAGAATAACCGAATACACTCAACTGTCCTGACCACCCCTCTATACTCCCGTAAATCCAAGGCTTTGAAAGTTCACGGCAGGTAATATCAATAAGATAGCGTGTGGGAGCATTGTCCGTGGCATCTATAACAAGATCATAAAATTTGATTATTTCCGGTGCATTTATTTGGTTTAGATAAGTCGGATAAGTTTCAATGACGCATGCTCTATTAAGCTCTTTCAAACTTTGGCCTGCACATTGGGTCTTGGAGAGTCCCACTTGTGACTCACGATACAAGATTTGACGCTGAAGATTACTCTCCGAAATGGTATCATACTCTACAATACCAACCTTTCCTATCCCTGCACCTACGAGATATTGGAGCGCCGGCGACCCCAGCCCTCCGGCGCCAACTACCAAAACTTTGGCATCAGAGAGTTTTTTCTGCCCTTCTTCTCCTACCTCGTGCAGGCTCAATTGTCTTTCATATCTTGTTTTATTCATTGATCTATATGGGTTGTTATTTACATCCAGCTGTCCCAATCTTTCCACACAGCCTCGTATCCATGGAGACGAAGTGCTCGGGCAAATTCCTCCGGGCTACGAGCATCATTGATAACAAATTGCTCAAGATCTTCATGATGTTCAGCATAGCCACCAGGCTCAGTCTTAGAGCCTGCACTCATAGACGTAATACCTAAAGGAGTAACATGATCACGGAAAGAAGATCCCTCACGGGTGGAAAGAGAGATTTCTACTTCAGGGTCTAATAGTCTGAAAGCTGTAATGAGCTGTACCATGCCTATGTCGTCTATAGGATCTTTGGGTTCCCACCCGCCTGTGGCAGGTCGCAGGCGAGGGAGTGAGATGGAATATTTGGTTCTCCAATACGTCTTTTCAAGATAGCGCAAGTGCAAAGCTGTGAAGAAGGAGTCTGTGCGCCAGTTCTCCAATCCCAGCAAAGCCCCTATTCCGATTTTTTGGATATTGGCACGCCCTATTCTATCGGGAGTCTCGAGTCGATACCTGAAGTTTGATTTTTTCCCCGTAGGGTGATATTGAGGATAAGCTTTTTCGTTATAAGTCTCTTGGTACACACATACGTATCCTACACCTGCATCATGGAGTGAGCGATACTCTTCTGTGGAGAGAGGTTGTACCTCTAATGATATTTGAGAGAAATGAGGCCTTACCCTTCGCACCATCTCTTCATAATAGTCGGCACTTGTAGCCACTTCCGCTTCGCCTGATACCAAGAGTAGATGTTTATAGCCCAAGCGTAGTATAGCCTCTACCTCGCGATCGACCTCCTCAACTGTCAGTTTACGACGATGAATCTTATTATGCCTGTTGAATCCGCAATACACACAGGCATTAGTACAGATATTAGAGAGGTAGAGGGGAATATACATTTGCATAGTGTAGCCGAAACGCTCTACCGTCAAGCGGTGTGCTTCCTGAGCCATGGGCTCCAGATAAGGTATGGCAGCCGGAGAAATAAGTGCAGCAAAGTCATTGAGATCTCGTCGGGAATGGCTCAGTGCCACTTCCACATCATGAGCATTGCAATTAGCGATACGATGCTCCACTTCATCCCAATCATATTTCCTGAGTTCATTATAAAAAGTATTCATGATATCAGGATATTTATTTGATATTGAGAAATGATGTGAGAGGAGAACTTGCTTGTGCTTCATCTTTTATTGGAGCTAGTTTGGCCTCATAAGCCATACGCCCGGCTTGTACGGCAAGACTGAAGGCTCGGGCCATGGCTACAGGATCTTGGGAAGCAGCAATCGCGGTATTGACCAACACAGCATCTGCCCCCATCTCCATAGCTTGAGCCGCATGCGAGGGTCTGCCTATCCCCGCATCCACGACTACAGGCACTCTGGACTGTTCTATAATAATACGTAAGAAGTCTTTGGTCTTGATCCCTTTGTTACTTCCAATAGGAGCACCAAGTGGCATCACAGTAGCAGCTCCTGCATCCTCCAGATGTTTGCACAGAATAGGGTCTGCTTGTACATAAGGCATTACGATAAACCCGCGTTTGGCGAGCTCCTCTGTCGCTTTGAGCGTCTCTATCGGATCAGGCAAGAGATATTTGGGGTCCGGGTGTATCTCCAGTTTCAGCCAGTCAGTTTCCAACGCTTCTCGGGCAAGCTCAGCGGCCAATACAGCTTCTTGGGCAGTCCTGACTCCTGAGGTATTGGGTAAGAGGTTTACCAAAGGCTGCTTGACCGATCTTACCAAGTCATCTTGTCCTCCCTCATGCGCATCAACTCTCTTAAGAGCCACAGTTACTAGTTCCGAGCCGGAGGCTACGATAGCGTGTGACATCTTCTCGACCGATGAGAACTTACCTGTGCCCAAGAACAACCGAGAGTTAAATAGCTTTCCGGCAATTTCCAATGTTTCCATAATTCGTGTATCTTCTGTTTTTAGCCTAAAGGTGAAAAATCGTCATTATTTATCTTTCTTATAATACAGCCACTCACGGCTATACCTTCTATTCCGGTGGCTCTGATGGGTGAGATGTCCCCTTCTTCTATTCCTCCAATAGCAAACGCAGGAATAAATATCCGTTCCTTTAACATCTCTTGTGCAATGTGTTTGTAACCCTCAAGTCCCAGAATGGGTGCAAGATTCTTCTTTGTGTCGGTGAATCTGAATGGGCCTACACCTACATAATCAGCACCCAAAGCTTCGGCGCGCTTGATATCTTCAAAAGTATTACATGTAGCTCCTATAATCTTATTTGCCCCGAGTAGTGCACGTGCCTTCGTGATGCTGCCATCGTTGCGCCCCAAGTGCACGCCATCTGCATCAGATTGGTGAGCTATATGTATACGGTCATTGATTATCAATAGAGCATCATACTGAGCACAGATCTCTTTGGCACGATAAGCGACACACAACATCTCATCATCTGAAGCCTCTTTCATCCTCAGTTGTATCCAGCGTATCCCCATGCGGCATGCTTTCTCAATTTGCTCGCACTCTTCTTGGATATCTGTCCCATTTGTAATAAACTGTAGTTTCACGTTGTGAAGTTTGAGAAGAGAAGAGTTCATCTCTTGTTTTCGATGATATGCCAGCAAGCTTTCATTGCTTCTCATCAGTGCAGACACATACCTTTGTGCACTATCGGAAGCTATTCTAAGGGAACATCCGCCTGCCCAAGCAGAGGCAAATGCTGTACTATGGGCACAACCCGTACCATGCTTAGGGTATCCGCTCCGAAGCACGGTAGTATGATAGACAAAATCAGCCGTAATAAGTTTGTCGGCTACAGTATTACCTTCGGCATGCCCCCCTTTGAGTACTATGGCGATATGATGCGTGGCTGCCAACTGCTGAAGTTCAGATTCGGATATCTTATCTCCTGCAATCTCTTCCATTTCGGGGAGATTAGGTGTGAGCACATCTATCTTATCCAATATCTGAGGGAGCAGATCTCTCTCTCGCTCAAAGACGAAGCCGGTAGATGAGGCAAAGATAGGATCCCATACAATACGTATAAGTGGAAATGCATCCCGAACCCCATCAATAATACCAAGCAAAACTGACAGATTTTCGATCAGACCTATCTTACAAACGATAGGATGAGCTCTTCCTCTCAAGACATCGACTTGCTTCATGATATCTTCTTTGGAAAGCCAGTTACACCCTTCGAAGACCTCTGTGCTTTGGTAAGTCACGCCTGTACATATATTATACCCATAGCTTCCGGTCTGCTCCGCTACCTTGATATCAGCAGATATACCGGCTCCGGCAGTAGGGTCTAGGCCACCCACCAACAGCACCTCAGGAGTAGCCAGCCTACGCCATCGCATTATTGCCTCTTGCGGGTTGCTCCAGACATATCCGAGTACAGCTACTCCTTCAAATCCCATAGCCATGGTATCCGCTATGGTTTCGGGAGTGATACCCCCCAATGCCCATACGGGGACTGTGCTTTGTGCGATAACATGCGTGGCTGAAGAGGCATCAAATGCTGACACATACCCGGGCTTGGATATGCTGTCGTACATAGGACTGAGAAAACAATAATCAATCTGAAAAGGAATACTCATGATTTCTTCAGCCGAATGACAAGAAGCAGATACCGTGACGCCTTCATCCGTCAAAGGGCGAGTAGTCATTGATTGCCATTTGGCGGTAGAAAGATGTATCCCTCCCAGCTTATAATCATCGGCAAGATGAAAATAATCGTGTATCACTACTCTTCTCCTATAACAATAGGCCACAGCTTCTATGACGCGCCTGTAATCCCCCTCAGAAGCCGTGTGAAGGCGCAAGTGTAGACGCTCCAACCCGGCTGTAAAAAGGCTGTTGAGTGTGAATATCCACTCACTACTCGGGATCGGAGGTGTGATTACTATGATTCGTTTCATCATTTTTTATTTTTCGGCGAAAAGCCATGTTGGCACGCATTGAGCAGAAGTGCTCGCCACACATAGAGCAGAAGTGAGCTTCTTTGTGCCCTTCGTCAGGTAATGTTTGATCATGAAATGATAAGGCCTTTTCGGAGTCGAGTGCCAGATGGAACTGATCTTTCCATCTAAACTCAAATCTAGCCTTACTCATCATATAGTCTCGGAAGTAGGCCGTAGGATGTCCTTTGGCAAGATCTGCTGCATGAGCAGCCATCTTGAAGGTGATTACACCTTCCTTCACATCATCTCTGTTTGGAAGACCGAGATGTTCCTTGGGGGTAACGTAGCATAACATCGATGTGCCCATCCATCCGATCATAGCCCCTCCTATTGCTGATGTAATGTGGTCATAGCCTGGTGATATGTCTGTAACAATGGGACCCAAGGTATAGAAAGGAGCTTCATGGCATGTTTCCAATTGTAATTCCATGTTTTCTTTGATCTTGTGCATAGGCACATGCCCGGGACCCTCTATGAGTACCTGTACATGGTGCTTCCAAGCGATCTCGGTAAGCTCTCCCAGTGTACGCAACTCAGCAAATTGGGCTTCGTCATTGGCATCATGGATACAGCCGGGTCTCAACCCGTCACCCAGTGATATGGCAACGTCATACCGCGCCAAGATCTCGCAGATCTCTTCAAAATGTTCGTAGATAAAACTCTCTTGCTTGTGTATTGTACACCAGTTGGCAATAATGGATCCGCCACGAGATACGATACCGGTAACGCGTTCCAAGGTAAGAGGAATATGATGCCAACGCAAACCGGCATGTATGGTGAAATAGTCCACACCCTGCTCAGCTTGCTCTATGAGCGTGTCTCTAAAGAGTTCCCAAGTAAGTTTAGTGGTGTTACCTTTCACTTTTTCCAATGCTTGGTATAGTGGTACGGTTCCTATTGGTACAGGAGAATTTCGGATGATCCATTCACGTGTCTCATGGATGTGTTGTCCTGTAGACAAGTCCATTACGGTATCCGCACCCCAGCGTGTCGCCCATACAGCCTTCTCTACCTCTTCATCTATTCCTCCTGTTACGGGAGAGTTTCCGATATTGGCATTGATTTTGACCAGGAAGTTACGTCCGATAATCATAGGCTCACTTTCCGGATGATTGATATTCGCCGGTATAATAGCACGTCCCGCAGCTATTTCATCGCGAACAAAAGCCGGTGTAATACGAGCAGGAATATTTGCTCCCTTAGGGTCGCCTTTGTCTATGGTGTATTTTGTTTTGATTTGATCGATGAGCTGATTCTCTCGGATAGCTACAAACTCCATTTCCGGCGTGATAATCCCTTGTCGTGCATAGTACATTTGGGTAACACATTTATTTTTTGCAATGAGCGGAGTGGTGCACACGTGTTCGAACCTAAGTTTGTCAAGAGACTTATCTGCATGTCTCATACGTCCGTATTCTGATGACAGGCCCTCAAGTTTTATAGTATCTTTACGCTCTACAATCCATTTTTCTCTTATTTTAGGTAGACCTTTTCGCAGATCCACGTGGTATTCCGGATCAGTATATGGCCCGGATGTATCATATACTACAATACTTTCATTGTGTTCGGTAGTCCCATCTTCCAGCCGAGTATCAGAGAGGTTAATTCGGCGCATAGGTACATGGATATCGTGCATATCTCCTTGTACATATATTTTTTCGGAGCCGGGCAGAGGCTGAGATATTACTTGTGTTGATTTCATTAGGTTGAACTTATTTTTAATATGTATTAGGCTTTTCGTTTTATCCTCCGTATGTCGCTTGTATTACTACGACTTCATCACCGTCATGCAATGCATACTCATCCCTCAGACTACGTTTCACAATTTTGTTGTTTACGGCTACGGCCACGTGCATATCTTGTATCCGGCGATCTTGCAATAGTAATCCCAAGGTGTAGCCGTCAGGATACTCTACTGATTGATCATTATATTTGATGTTCATGAAAATCTTACCTCCTTTGTTTAAGTTTCTATTTGACTCGTGTTCGGGAGGCTCCTGCGGTTGCAGTATGGTAAAGAATATCACTACTACCTACGCCGGTACTAACCGGATCAGGTTATAGGGTATGATCTCAGCCAATGTCTATGCATCGGCACCCCCGAGTTATTATATGGAAACAAAGATAAGCTAATACCTGTAGAAAAACCAATATTTCAAGTTCAAAATATATCACAGGAGGATATTTCAAGGGAAATATGATTATTTCAGGATAGCTTTACAATTGACATTTTGTCAAAAACGCAAATTCGAAATACCATTAGTTGCCTCTCTAAATTGCATCACTGAATACACATATTATTATAGAGTTCAATTTTCGAAATTCTTTGTAGTTATAGGTCTTGTTTTGGTAGTTAGTATTATTTTAGAGTAATTGAGTGTAAAAAGGATTATATCCGTACGTTCTAAGTGCCATTTGTAAGAATTATTCTGTTTTTTATATCTTTTTTATTGTCCATATCAAAAATATACTTACATTTATAAAAGTTAATTGATCTTAGAATTAACACACAAAATAACCGGTTATTTTTATATAAAATATGCATTGTGATGAACAAGATTAAGGGATTAAGCCACCCTATATCATTAAGACATCACACATGATAAAGTATTATTTTTTAATTTAAAAAATCGGCTGACTAAAGCTATACCTTTACATCTGTTATATATCATTTATTTCATCCTTAATTATAAAAGGACCTCTTGACCATTGCATAGTACCTTATTCATATGCACAATAAAATTTACTTATTTCCCTAAATAAGTAAAAACCTCTTACAATGATTTTAATGCCTAATTCGTGAAGGTCAGGTATTATCTCTAAAAATCATTTCTATACCGTATGTTCATGGTTATTCAGCACTCTATTTTAGAAAGTTTAAAGAGAAATAATTCTTTTAAATCAAAAAAGCACATGAAATCAAAATTACAGTTTCTATTAGGCCTAATGACGATGATGTTTTTCGTCTCGTCATGCTCTGAGGACAACAGCTACGAAGAAGCAAGCCTCAAAGTGTCAGAGAACACAATGCAATTTACCAAAGAAGCCTCCGAAAAAGTTCTCTCAATCCAGACAAACAAAAGTCAGTGGGTTGCCATGTCTCCTCAAGAAGGATCATGGATCGAGCTTGTACAAGAAGGCAGTAACCTGAAAGTAAAAGTTACGCCTAATACCCTGGGCATGGAAAGAAAAGGCGTGATCATGATTACTTCCGGAGATGCCGCGGTAAAAGTAGAGGTAAAACAAAGTGCAGCGGATATTATTTTGGGTACTACACCTGAAGATCTTAAAATCAGCAGTAAGGGTGGAGAAATGAAGGTCGAAATTAGCTCTAACAGCAAAGATCTTAAAGTCGAAACAGATGGAACAGCAGAGTGGCTCTCTGTAAAGTATGTTGCAGGTCAATCAACCTTTGTACTTTCGGCAAAAGAGAATAAAGAGAAAACTGACCGCATGGCCAAAGTTATCGTTACGGCAGGCAAAGTAATAAAAGAAGTAAAAGTAATACAGGCCGGTATACCTTACTACATTTTACCATTGTTGCAATATCCGGCTTCACTGGTTGATGTTGCTGCTTTTGAAAAGGAAAGAGATGGTATTTTAATCAAGACTCCTGATGGCTTATTCAACAGAACAGCATTCCGCTTTGGTACCACAAGCAAGGTGATGCCTTTCTTGGAATACAATTTCGATGAAAATGCTCCAATGTATAAAAATGCAGTAGTAGTTTCATTAGATGCTAAAGTAATGCAAGGTGCGGAATTTGACCAATTCATGACATCAAATGGCTTTGTAAAAGGTGCCGGTGATAAGACCAAGCAACTATACACTAACGAGAAGATGTCATTTACAGCATTAGTTATGTTCCCTTCAACCGGTGGTGCTCAAATGTTAATTCAGTATATACCGAAACAACCTAAACCATACGAAACATTCAAGACCTTCCCGCTTGAAAAGCAACTCCCATGGTTAGCAGACAGAACCGGAGGAGTTCACGGACAAAAACAGCCTATTATTGAAGCATACGAAAAAACTACGAGTTCAGTATTAGATGAAAATATTAGTAAAAAACCCGAGTTCTATTGGTACAACCTAAATGCAACGGAGAAGCCTTTACTCGCCAGAGCATATTGGTTTATCAAAGCTGGAGGGGATGACAATATACCAGCCAATGATCCATTCATAAATGAATTAGAAGCCACTCGTGTTATTGCAAATAATATTAATCTGGCATTCTGGGAGTTTAGCGGTGGTTATATGATGACTAATGAGTTTAAAGCATTAGTTGAGAAAGAAGGGTTTGAATATAAATACATCAATAAAGGCACATTTATATTCTATAATAAAGCAAAGACAATAGTTCTTGCAGCTAAGCCTGTAAAATTCAAAGATTATAATAACGGAGAGATCGTTTTGGATCTTCAAGCATTTAAGATGAAATTGAAGGAAAGCTCAGTTGCACAATTCATGAACTACAAGAAACATCTATCAAGCCAAAACAACGAAATGGATGTTATCATGAAGAAATTAAAGAAGTAAATTTTTCACATTTTAAAATCAAATGAAAATGATATAGTTTGTTCTGTGCTTTTGGTCTGAAAGGAGGCATAGTTTCCCGTCGATTTTCAGTCAAAAGCACAGAATCTTCAAACTCAAATATGTTTTCCTTTCTCATTCATGAGTAATTGTTCAGAATTAAACACACCTGCCTTTGCTTTTGCCAACTTACAATATTGATTTTATCGTGAGGTTTGATTTCGGACACCAACTTATGTTACACTATTTATCATGAGAAATATTATTGTCTGCATATAACAAAATACGGTCTCTCTTATGAAAAAAAATATACTTTATGCTATTGGTTTTACATCGCTGCTTATCACATCCTCTTGTAGCCGGGATCAAGAGCTTAGCACTATGAATCCTGACCAAAGCAGTACAGAACTTAGGGCATCATCAGCTACAGATTTATCCGGGACAGGAATGCCCGGTATTATGTACGTCAGGTTGTCAGACAACGCCGTCGACAAACTTGATATAGATACATCAGGCAAAGTGTCTATGAGAAGTGTATCTTCTACTATGAGCACTACACTCTCAACACTCGGTGCTACGAATGTAGAACGCCTCTTTACTCCTGATCCCAGATTTGAAGAACGCATGCACAAAGCCGGTCTCGATGAATGGTATGTAGTCAGGTTTGATCCGACCAAAAACCTCGAAGAAGCAATTACTTTGATGAGTAAGGTACAAGATGTAGAGCTGGTAGAGAAGTCTTATGCCACAGAGATGATTGATACAAAATACACTGCAATCAACAATGACGCACTACCCACGGCTAAAGCGATGCCTTTCAATGATCCCCAATTGATCAAACAATGGCACTATGACAACCAAGGCTTATATCCCAAAAGTGTTGCAGGAGCAGATATAAACCTATTTGAAGCATGGAAAACTACTGTGGGAGATCCCAAGGTTATCGTTGCTGTTGTAGATGGAGGTATTGATTACACCCACGAAGATCTGAAAGACAACATGTGGATCAACCAAAAAGAACTCAATGGAAAAGCCGGAGTAGATGATGATGATAATGGCTATGTAGATGATATTTACGGGTTCAACTTTATTCATCAAAATGGTTCTATTTATCCCGATGTTAGCTCCCATGGAACACACGTAGCCGGTACAATAGCTGCTCGCAATAATAATGGCATTGGTGTGTGTGGCATTGCGGGAGGAGATGCTACCAAAGCAGAAGCTACGGGAGTACGATTAATGACCTGTCAAAAGTTTGGCAAAAAAAATGAAGCAGGAGAGGCTGCAAATGCATACGTATATTCGGCTAATAATGGTGCTGTGATCAGTCAAAACTCTTGGGGATATACCTATCCGGGGCCAATCAACTTGCCGGAACACATCCGTGTAGCAATTGATTATTTTACCGATTATGCCGGATGTGATAAGGATGGCAATCAGCTTGCCAACTCCCCCATGAAAGGAGGGCTTGTAATCTTCGCAGCGGGTAATGATGATAAAGATTATGTTTCTTGGCCGGGAGCTTACCCAAGAGTCGTAGGAGTATCTGCTATGGCTCCTAACTGGAAAAAAGCATGGTACACCAACCGCGGAGACTGGGTGGATATTATGGCTCCGGGTGGAGACCAATATTTTCCACAAGGAGAAGTTCTCAGTACATTAGCTCCATCTATTACGGGAGGCAAAGGCTATGGTTATATGCAAGGTACATCTATGGCGTGTCCGCATGTTTCGGGCATAGCAGCACTCGTTGTATCTAAGTTTGGAGGCAAGGGATTTACCAACGAGATGTTGAGAAAACGCATATTGGGAGCTCTGAGGCCTATGAATATTGATGAGCAGAATGTAGGCTTTGAAGGTCGGTTGGGTGTTGGTTACATCGATGCCGGAGCAGCTTTTGCAGAAAATAAAAATAAAAAGCCACAGCAGGTAGCTGGAATGACTGCAGAGGCGAGTTACGTTAATATTAAGCTGAAATGGAAAACCGTAGCAGATGAAGATGATGTTACAGCTGCCATTTACAATATATACATAAGTGACCAACCTCTCAATGAAAACAATTATAAATCAGTGGCTCCGATCAAGATCAATGGATTCGGATTTAAGGTAGGTACAGAGCTAGGCTATGAATTTACAAGCCTTAAGCAAGATACTCATTATTATTTTGGAATTGAAGCTGTGGATCGTTGGGGACTGACCTCAAAACCTGCGTTTGCACAATTTAAAACCCTGAAGAATAATCCCCCTATAATCTTGGGCTTCCCACAAAAACCAATCAGAGTTAGTGGAGCCAACATTGCAAGATTCCAACTCAATGTGTCCGATCCGGATAAGCATCATATAATAATCAATGTCGAAGGTGAAGACAGAGGAGTATCATATTCTATCGAAAATAACAAAATCAATTTCAGTATTCGAGCAATAGCTCCGGTAGGTAAATATACTATCAAAGTCATAGCTCGTGATGAGATAGGAGCAGAGATAGTCGCTGAAGTCCCATTTGAGGTCTTTACTTACAATCCGCCCAGATTGCTTGGTAACATAAAACCTATGATTGTGGGAACACAGCAAAAGACTAAAGTACTTGACTTGGTTCCGCTATTCAGCCATGAAAGTGATCAAAAGTTACAATTCAAGGCTTCTTCTGCAAACGGATCTGTAGCATCTGTTGCAGTTAGCGAAGATGGTAAACTTTTACTTACAGCACATCAGAATGGAACCACAAACATCAAAGTGACCGCTACTGATGGTGTGAGTGACCCTGTAGAAACCTCTTTTGAAGTACGTGTAGTACCCAATAGTGATGATGCTGTATATGTAGTGTATCCGATACCTGTAGTAAAACAACTGAATGCTGTGGTAAATCCCGACATCAAGCGAGCCAATTTCGTAGTGGTTAGCTCTATGGGACAAGAGGTATTCAACCGCAGTTATGATATCAATGGTATGAACCTCGTAACACTGAGCCTTTCCAAGCTAGTGCCGGGTAGCTACACATTGATTGTAACTTCAGAAAAGGCTACATACAAGAAGAATTTTGTAAAACTCTAATCCCATCCTGAATTATGAAAGTAAAATATATCATTCTTTTAGCATCATTCATAGCTGTAAGCCTCGGAGCAAATGCTCAGCAAGGCCGACCATTGCCTATTCTCGATCAGAATCCGGATGCTCGCTCCGGTGCCATGGGAGGGAATATCTTCGGGGAGACATCTTCATCGTACATCTACATCAATCCCACTTCACTTCTCTACAAAGATGTTACGTGGAATGTGACTTTAGGTGCAAAAGGATTCTCAAAGATGGTCGATTCCGACAGGCCTATTCTGTATAATATTAACGGTGCTTATCGCTGGGGGGATCATGCTTTTTTTGCTGGTTACCGTTATTTAGGCGGACAGAAATACACTCCTATCAATGAGATGGGCGTGGAGAAAAAAGAAGTAAAGCCCTACGATTGGACTATCGATTTAGGTTATGCTTATAAGTTCAATGACAATATATCGGCCTATGGAAGCATGTCTATAGTCTATAGCTACATTGGCAAGAAAGCACAGACTGTAGCCTTCAATATAGGTGCTTTCTACCGCAATACCTTCACCATGTCTGATATGGAATTTGATTATGTTGTAGGTATTAAGGGGATGAACATGGGTCCCAAGATTGATTATGGCAAAAAATACAGCTCTGCTAACTTACCTGCTTCATTTGGTGGCGGTGGTGAGATAGGTATGGAATTTGCCACTGTACACCGTGTAAGTCTTGCCGGTGGTATGCAATACTTCTACTTGCCTAAGAAAGCCAAAGCATTCTCTGCAAATATCGGAGGCGAATATTCTTTTGGCAAAATGATCTTTGCACGTGCAGGTTATAACTATCAGGAACACGATATGAGTCACTTTGCTTTCGGTGCGGGAGTAGCCTATAAGATGCTGCGTCTCGATGGTTCTTATCATACAAAAGCCAACGATAATGCACCCAAAGCTGCAATAATTACCCTTGGGGTAAGTTTTTAAATTTCTAATCAATTATTCCTAAGAGGAGAGCCGTGGGGAAAGAGCAGTCCCTACGGCTCTCTATTTTTATAGAATTTTTGCATGGCTGCAATAAAAATGAATAGTGAAAACATACATCGACAATTATATTTTCCACCGGCATTTGAGATTTGGAACTATACCGTTACAGATGCTATCATTGGTATTCATCTCTAAAATGCCCTATCATCTTGACATAATGTCAAAATAAACCGCTTTTACTTAAATAGCCCTGAAATACGCAACGGTATATACACAAGTATATTAAATAAATTTCTTAATTTTTGATAAGGCTCAGAATTTATCGAGTCTTAGTTACAATTATACGCTTATTTATACAAAGTCTAAATAAGAATCCTCTATTTTGAGTATCAGAATCGACCTGAAATACGTGCTAAATAAATCTGCGGCTATACTTTTCCCTCCAAAATGAATAATGGTAAAATATGCCGCGGTATTATTCTATTTCTTTACCTTGCACACCAATTTTGTGAGGATAGAATTTGAGATCAAAATTTCACCATAATAGGATCACCATGCGCCCTGACTGCACGCTGGTTGGCTTGTATTACGTATCAAAATTTCACCATAATAGGATCACCATGGGTATACGATAAGTCTAATGACCTATTATGATAAGTCAACCGACTTGATACGATAAGTCGATTGTCCGTATACGATAAGTCAGCTGACTCTATACGATGAATCAGCCAACTTATTATGATACGTCACAGAGGGGGCAGATGCGGGGTTGTTGATGTTTCAGTAAGTAATGTACAGAAGTATCAGAGCGGTTATGCCCGGTATGATACTTCTCAGCTTGTATCATTCACTGAGGAGGCAAAGACTTGCCCCATAGGAGGTGAGGAACGGCAATCGAGTCAGATGCATACACCCTGTATATCCCTCTAAGGATAAGCTCTTGTCTGGACAAGGATGTAAAGTATTTATCGTCATAACTCTTTTTTTGTAATAATGTAATTCGTGGGATGTAAATGGGGCAATCACAAAGATACAACATGTACACCCCTTTGTCAAGAGCTCTAACATAGAGAAACAAAGCTGGAACACATGGTCCAATGCTTTGTGCCCGAAATTGACAAAATGATAGTTATACGAGTTAGCGGGGAGAAGTAGTGCACCTTTTAATTAGCAGTGCATCGTGAGACACATTCTTTGAAACAAATCCATAAACCAACCTATTACAGATAATACTCCTTTTATTGAGCATAAACGCTCTGATCCATTGATATGCTATTTCTTTAGTTCTTTTTGCCGGTAGACTCTCTTGTTAGGTTGGAATTCCAACGATATATTTTAATGTGAGGAATGGAGCATTCTTATAACTTCTTCAAGATATCTACCGTTTGCTCCACGAGAAAAGCATCAGTAACGGGAAGTCGGTATTCATCGATCATAACCGTTCCCCCCATACTTACTTCCCGACGGCGAAACTTCATAGGGCTCTCCATATTGGAGCGTAAGGACGTATGAAATTGGGTGATACCCGTGCGTCTTGCCAACTCAGCTATATTAGCAGCTCTCACGCCACACCCCGCCATAATACCAATACGTCCCTGAGATTGTCGTACGAGATCGGTCAGCAAATCCACACCCTCCGGAGCTGTAGGAGCACATCCCGAAGTAAGCACACGATGAAAGCCGTCATCAATGAGCCGTTCTAATACTTCCGTGGGGTAACGGCACATGTCAAAGGCCCTGTGAAAGGTAACTTGCATCCCCTTAGCTTTACTCATGAGTAAACGATTGGCATAAGCATCATAATTACCATCTGTATCCAAACAACCAAATACCACACCATCAGCGCCCAGTGAGCGAGCTACCTCTATATCATAAGCCATAGCATCGAGTTCCGAAGGCGAATAACAGAAATCGCCTGCACGGGCACGGATAATGACGTGAATAGGTATCTTGATAAGCTTACGAGCTTCTCTAATCTCCCCAGCCGATGGTGTAGTACCACCCTCAGGTATCCCTGCGCAGAGCTCCACACGTGTAGCTCCTCCCCTCTCCGCCTCCACACAGCTAAGAGCCGAATTGGCACAAATTTCGAGTTGAAAATTATCCATTCTGATACTTTTATAATGAGTGAATTAAAACATTGGGTAGAAAAGATTATAATTCCTACCTGATAACAAATGTAAATATAAAATTTTACTGTATTTTTGATTGTTATTGGGTTAATTGTCTTAAAAAAAGTAGGAACAGACGATGTCGATTAGAAATACTTTACCACTCACGTTACTAACAATCACTCTTATTTTTTTGTCAAATATATATACTTCGCAGGCACAATCCCGTAACAGAAGTTCAAATCAGTTTGTACTGGTGCTCGATCCCGGCCATGGAGGCCATGACCCCGGGACTATGGGAAACGGAGGCAAAGAGAAGGACATTGTGCTTGCTGTAGCATTGAAAGCCGGAGAAATGATCAGGGCTAAACATCCTGATGTAAGGGTGATTTATACGCGATCCAGTGATGTTTTTATTGGACTACAAAATAGAGCTGATTTCGCCAATAGAAATCATGCCGATTTGTTTATGAGTATTCACGTAAACAGTGCAGGCGCCAAAAATGTGACGGGTAGTGAGACTTATGTATTGGGATTGGAGAAGTTTCAGAAAAATCTCAATGTGGCGATGAAGGAAAATAAGGCAATGCTCTTGGAGGCTGATTATGAGAAAACCTATCGAGGGTTTGATCCTACCTCTACAGAAAGCTATATTATTTTTGATATGATACAAAATAGATTCCTTGATCAAAGTATTTATTTGGCAGAAGCTGTGGAACGTAATTTCAGAGCGGGTGGCAGGTACAGCAGAGGGGTACGCCAAAACGTATTCTGGGTACAGGTATATTCCGCGATGCCCAGTGTGCTGATAGAGCTGGGATTCTTATCCAATCCTACAGAAGCCGCCTTTTTGCTAAGCAATTCTGGACAGACCAAAACAGCGGAGTCTATAGCCAATGCATTTTCCCGATACTACAGCAGATATGGGAAAAAAGGAGTTGCGAAAAGTACCGGATCGGATAGTGAGGAGTCAAAAAGCAAAGACGATGATGTGAATGGCGGTGAAGAGACTGAGAAAGATACTACCGTACAAAATACAGGAATAGCATCGAAGGTCAATAACGAACAGCAAGATCCTCCTACCGCTAAGAAATCGTCGGCAGAGCGTAGCACAAACAAAACAGATGCTGTAAGCAACCGCGGAACTATTTACAAGGTACAGATATTAGCTTCTGTAAAAAAGATCAAACCGGGTAGCAGTGAGTTTAAAGGCATCAAAGAGAAAATAAGTGAAGAAAAGGGTGCAAAGTTTAATTATTATATGGTGGGCAACTGCTCATCGCTCAAAGAAGCCAAAAAGCTAAGGGCCCAAATGGCAAAGAAATTCAATGGAGCATACATTGTTATTTATAAAAACGGAAAACGTACAGGACAAATCTATAATTAATTATCGGCTATGGATAAGAAATATTCAAGAGAAATAAAAATCGGATTAGTTACCTTAGGAGCTCTGATCATAACTTATTTTGGGATTAACTTCCTGAAGGGGATAAATATCTTTAGCCCCAAAAACACTTATTATACCAATTTTGTCTCTGTAAACAACGTGTCTATAGCTACCCCTGTGACTGTGGGAGGCTTCAAAGTAGGCTCAGTAAAGGACATGGACTTTAATTACAAAGCCGGCAAAGGAGCACAGTTGGAAATCAGGTTTGATAAGAAAATAAAAATCCCTGTGGGATCTGCTCTCAAGATCAAACAAAATGCTCTCAGCGGAGCTGAGATAATCCTGTATATGGGAGACACAGCCAAAGGGTATCTTGAGCCGGGCTCTACCATACCGTCATTGGAGTCGGGCGGTGATATATTCTCGCTTACTTATGAGAAAATCCTGCCCATGGTAGACAAGCTTATGCCCAAGATAGACTCGGTACTTACGGGTGTAAACCAAAAGGTAAACAACCCCAATATCGACTCTACGCTCAGAGTGTTATATCAAACATCTCTCGACGTCAAGGATGTAGCCATGGCTCTGAAAAGCTCTACTTCTAACCTCCCTGAGATTATGAACAAAATAGAGCGAAGCACGGCTAATGCTGAAGTATTTACAAAAGATCTCCGCCAAGTAAATCTACAGGAGATCATAAACAATCTCAACGAAGCATCAGCTTCAATAAAAACGACAACACAGAAATTCAACTCCAAGGATAATACAGCAGGACTTCTTTTCAATGACCCCGCCTTATACAATCGTATAGACAGCCTGGCAAGAAGTGCGGAGATGCTGATGAGAGATATCAGAGAGAATCCGAAGAGATATGTACATTTTTCTGTTTTCTAAACAAAAGCTTAATGCCTGACAAAGAGACAAAGAGAATACTTATCACAGGAGCCTCCGGTTTTATCGGAGGCTATTTAGTACAAGAAGCGGTCAAAAAAGGCTATGAAGTGTACGCTGCCATAAGGAAAAACAGCAACACCTCCCGCCTGAAACAAAAAGATATACGACTTATCGAGATTGACTACACTAACCCGGAAGCTATCGCCCGTATGTGTGATCAACTCGCGCCATCTGCCGAAGAGCCGGCATTTCACTACGTTGTACACAATGCCGGTGTAACAAAAGTAAAAAACCTCAGTGATTTTCGGGAAATCAATGCAGAGAATACACGCCGTCTTATCGAAGGATTGAGCAAATCCCTACAACCTCCTTTGCACTTCGTTCTTATGAGCAGTATGGGAAGCTATGGCGCAACGCCCAATAACACAGATCCACTCTATTGTACCGATCCGCAAAATCCCTGTACGGAGTACGGCCGCAGCAAGCTCCTTGCCGAGCAGTATATAACGCAGAGCAAATTACGCTATAGTATCCTTATGCCCACAGGAGTATATGGTCCCGGTGACAAAGACTACCTTATGGCCATCAAGGCCATCAACAAGGGATTTGATTTTATCACCGGCCCCACTCCTCAGATGCTGACGTTTGTATATGGCGAGGACGTTGCACGTGCTGCCCTCTTTATTTTGGACAAGCCCGAGAGTATCGGGCAGCGTTACATCGTTTCAGATGGGAATACCTATACCGATATGGAGTTTGGCCGTTTGGTGCAAAAGATTTTGGGTCGTAAGCGGGTATTACACTTGAGAGTCCCCCTTCATTTTGTGAAACTGGGATGCCATTTAGGGCAACGCTGGGGCGACCTTACGGGAAATATCCTGCCTCTCAACAAAGACAAGTACGCTATCCTGGCTCAACGCAACTGGCGATGTGATGCCTCCCCTCTCTTCCTTCTTGGCTTTAAGCCGTTATATGATCTTGAAAAGGGTATCAGAGAAACAGTAAAATACGCCCGTGATCATAAACTTCTGTAACGGGAGATACGATATATCATAATGTCATAACAAAAGAAAGATTTTGAGCGTATGAAATGGTTAAATAGAAACAACGACACATCCAACTTTGAAGACAGAAGAGGCCGTCGTGGCAAGAGTATTGCCATTGGCGGCGTAGGAGGTATCATAGTGATACTACTGGCTCTGTTTTTGGGACAAGATCCCGGTAAGATGATGGACATGGCCAATAGTGTAGCCGGTGGTGATGGCAATTCGCAAGAGAGCGTTGACCCCGAAAAGGCTCATGCCTATGAGGAGTGGAAGGATTTTACGCTGGGGGTATTCAATAGTTGCAATGATGTTTGGTCAAAGATATTCCGTGAAGAACTGAAACAAGAGTATACCAAGCCTACATTAGTCGCTTTTACAGATCAAACAACATCTGCATGCGGAGGCGCATCGGCTTCTATGGGGCCTTTTTACTGCCCTGCAGATACTAAGGTGTATATTGACTTATCTTTTTTCAAAGAACTCGCCGAACGCTTCAAGGCTCCCGGAGATCTTGCCATGGCATACGTGACTGCCCATGAAGTGGGACATCACGTACAAAACCTTCTGGGAATCTCAGACAAACTGCATAGCATGCGTGGACGCATCAGCGACAAAGAATATAACAGACTAAGTGTGAAGCTGGAGCTGCAAGCAGATTTCTTCGGAGGTTTATGGGCTCATTACGCTGACAAGATGGGTATTATCAAACTCGAAGAAGGCGACTTGGAATCGGCCATAGCTGCGGCACAAGCTATAGGAGACGATGCTTTACAAAAGGCAGCGCAAGGCTATACAGTGCCGGACTCATTTACACATGGCACATCTGCCCAACGTGTATATTGGTTCAAAAAGGGATTTGTTACCGGTGATTTTTCACAAGGTGACACCTTTGGAGATACCTCTCTCAATTAATATCTTGGTAGTATTCCCAAAGAATATGTCGACAGTTTCAAGCAAATATGTCGACAGTTTCAAGCGAATATGTCGACAGTTTTCGGCAAAATATGTCGACATTGCAAAATGCCACCATTGCTCATCGCCGGCATGGGCCCATTGCTCACACTCAGGGCTACAAACTCACGCCCGCTTTAGCCCCTCCCTCCTCCTTGCAAAGAAGTCATCAAACCCAAAATAGTTTCCTTAAATTGCACCTGTGTAAGTCTCATTATTGTTATTCTTTTTTTCCTTTACAAATCTAAGATGAGACTGTTGCAAAAGTCAACAGTCTCCTGAATTTTGGAGGCAAAGCCGACAAAAGACACTTTGACCGGGCAGAGAAGGTAAAGTGCAAGGCGCTAAGAGTGAGTGCACAGGGAGTTTACTTCAGGTAAATGACCAAGCGCGAATCTCGCAAGCAATGAAGCAATTGGCCTGCTATGCAACGGTCTCAAGATAACATTCTTGAGTCTTACACACTTTTTGGAGACAGTATCCAGTATCGGGATATTGGATCGTCTCCATAATCTAATAGTGCAAAAACACCTCCATAGAACAACTATTCCACGGAGGTGATATACATAGAGGCATTAATCCAAATATCAAGAACCTGTCACTCGATGAACTTCTCGGAACGGTTCCTGAGCTTTGTTCGAGTCTTTGTCTTTGGATCGCTCTCTTTTACGTTCGTCCATACGCTTGTTGTATTCGATATTCTTATCCACTTCTTCTTTGTTTTCTTCAGGCTTAACCTTTCTCAACTCAAGGGGCTTCTGTTTATTGAGAGGAATCTTGTTTACTTGCCACGTCTCTCCCGTGGTAAATCCTTTCTTGAGAGCAAACATTATAGGACAGTAATATACATCTTCAGGCTGCTTGTCCGGGTACTCCCCCGTATCCCAAACGCCATTGCCATTGGCATCAACGAAGAGACGTGCGTAGTAATCGCCCGGTTGTATGTGATCGAACTTTGCCATCAACTTCTTATCCGCAGCTCCGGAAGTTGCCGCTAAAGAATCTGCTACCACAGTACTGTCTTTGGGTATCGTCAAAGAGTCTTTGTTGGCAATAATCAAAGGTGGAGATTTTGCAGCAACACTATCCGTTGTAGACGTTTGAGTCGGCTGTTTTTGCGGGATAAGATTATTTGATGAAGCTGAATCTCGAACCCCTCGTGCTGTATCACCCATTTTTTTGTTTACAGTAGAATCCGTATTGGCAGACGGGGCAAGATATTTTGCAGGAATCACGGCAACTACATTGTCGGATTTATCCAATAGCTCTACAATAGCACGATCATCTGTATTTTCAAGAGTAATCTCCAAGCTACTCAATTCTTTCTCAGCTTGAATACGTAAACCAAATTCCGTCTTGTTACACCCTACTCCATACACATCCTTGATAGCTGCTGAGTCAATATTGACTTTGTATTGAGTATCAAATTCCCATTGGTGCATCAAGTAATATTGTTTGCGATACATGGAGTCTTGTTTGATAGTGAAAGAGATGGGCGTACTCACAGAGTCTACGACTTTATTGATTTTGATCTTTGACTCATCAAAAGGAGACAAAGGCCGGTTGGCTATAAGTTTAATAGTATCACCCGGAGTGCCCCCATATACGCCTTTGGAGCCTGTAATCTGCAGGTTGAGCAGCGGTTCATCTTGGTTTTTACCTGATTTCTTTTCTTTGAATTTGGAGCGGTTGAAGTCTAAAGTGTCCGTTGCTGCCAACACTTTTCCCAAAGAATCGGTTTTGTCATACGTAATAAGCATTTTTACAGACTCTGCTCGTACTAAGCGAGGATCCGTAAACCAGTACTCCAGCATATTCTTCTCTCCCCGAGTGATAAATATAGCCTTATCGGCATCAATGCCAGACTGATCAACCAACTTGACAGGAACCAAGCGTGTGGGCGGAGTAAGAAAATCCACGGTAAAGAATAAGGAGTCTGGACGTGTAGAGCGTGATATACCCATACGTTGTAAATTCTCTTTGAAGAGCCTGAGCACAATGTTGTCAGGTTGATATCTTATATACTTTTCGGTAATAAGAGAGTCCCTTACCACCGTATCACGAAGGGCATTGAGCTCTTTGATCTTGATAGTATCCGTGCGATTAGCAGGTTTAACTGTGGTGAGATACTCTGTTTTGTCAAAAGCTATTCCTTCATTAGGTTGGCTGAAATAGAAATTATTATCGTTGTCTTCCAAGCCGAATATCCTATACTTTCCGGTTGACAAGTTGAGTAGTTTAAACTGCCCTTCATTGTCCGTACGGGTAGCGTATTTGAATTTCTTTGATTTGAAAAGAGAGTCTTGTCCTGCTTGATATACTCCTACGACCTTATTCTGAACAGGCTCTAATGTACGAGCATCTAACATAATACCACTCATTTGCATAGTATCGATAGTGGGTCCTGTAGAAAACGCATAGGTGAATCCTTTAAGTTTGTTCCCCTCAGTATAATCAACTATAGCATCATTGAAATTGAAGCTATAGGTTGTGTTATTCATAAGCTCTTCTTCAAACTCTATATCCAATGTTTTACCCACAGCGTTGAACTTGGGCTCCTTGGTCTGCGGAGGAGATACTATCACTTTCTCGCGCTGTTTTTCCAAATTGATGTTCTCATCAAAATAGAGTGTAATCTTTTTGGGTTTAACATTTACTGAGTTGGGCGGAGGTGTAGCTTTGATCATACGAGGTGGAGTTGTGTCGAAAGGCCCTCCCTCGGGAGAGCCCATATTGGCACAACTGCCCAAGATGAACAGTACAAAAAAGAAAAGGACAGTGGCTAAAGCCACTTTATGTTGATCGGACTTATACATGCTTTTTGCGAAATTAACTGACAGCAAAGTTAAGAAATATACTAAAAGACCATTACACCGGCTTGAAACTCAGTCGAAAAAACGTTTATCAACCATTAGGAATGGTCTGGGCAAGCTGTTATGACCCGAAATGATAACGCTTGAGACGCAAACTATTTGTCACCACAGAAATAGAACTGAGAGCCATGGCAGCACCTGCAATGCCGGGATTCATGACAAAACCATTGATAGGATATAATACTCCCGCAGCAATAGGGATAGCTATAAGGTTGTAAATCATAGCCCAAAATAAGTTTTGCTTGATAATGCGATAAGTACGGCGTGAGAGCTCAATAGCTTCAGGGATGAGGCGGAGATCAGAATGCATAATGGTAATCATAGAGACATCCATAGCAATGTCACTGCCTTCGCTCATGGCAACGCTGATATCGGCCTGATTGAGGGCTTCTGTATCATTGATGCCATCACCGGCCATGAGAACAACCTTACCTTGTTTTTGCATTTCCTTGATGAATTTATTTTTTTCATCGGGCATTACTTCGGCTACACAAGATTCTATTCCTATACGATCAGCAATAGCTTGGGCTGCCTCATGCTTATCACCGGTAAGCATAATAGTACCGATACCCATCGATTTGAGCTTGCCTATAGCTTCTATGGAGGTCGAGGGGAGTCTATCGGTAACATCAGCTATGGCTATGATTTTGTTTTCTTGGCTCATCCATATACTCCCCAATGAAGTGCGGTCTTTATCACTGGCATAAGACTTCAGTACCATAGTCTCTTCGGATTTGATATACTCTTTGATAAAAGACGGACTTCCTATGGCATAGTGATCTTCCTGATAAGAAAATGTGATGCCTTTACCGGGAATATTCCTTACATCAGTGATGTCTACAGTTTGCAACTGATCCAGTTTGAGATACTCCAGCACAGCTTTTGCCATGGGATGAGTACTCCGTAGCTCAGCAGAATATAGGAGTTGTTTGTACAAAAGCTCTTCTGATGAATCCCCTGCGTAAGACACGTGTGTTACCTCAGGTGTACCCGAAGTAATAGTGCCGGTCTTATCAAATACAGCGACATCTGTTTTTACTAACCTCTCCAGGGCAAGAGCATCTTTGATCAGTATATGATTTTGGGCTGCTTTACCGATTCCTACCACGAGCGCAGTGGGCGTAGCTAATCCCAAAGCACATGGGCATGCAATGACAAGCACAGAGACAGCAAAAACAAATCCTAATGAAGTGCCACTATCACCACCCCATAGCGACCATCCGATATAAGTAAGAAGAGCTATGACCAACACGACGGGAACAAATACGGAAGCAATCTTATCGGCTAGTCTTTGTATTGGAGCTTTGGTTGCCTGAGACTCCCTCACGGTGCGGATGATTCCACCCAATAAAGTATCTTGTCCTACCGAGCGTGTTCGGATAAGCAAAGGGTTAGCTTCGTTGACTGTCCCCGCAAATACGGGTTGCCCTACGGATTTCTCACGGGGCAAGGGCTCGCCATTGATCATGCTTTCATCTATAGTGGATATTCCTTCTTTTATTTCTCCATCTACCGGGATTCTTTCCCCTGAGCGTACTCTTATCAAATCTTCAGGTTGAAGCATGCTGATGGGAACTAATATCTCCTGTCGTCCCTTGACAAGCAAGGCTTCACGCGGCTGTAGCCCAATGAGGCTCCTGATGGCAGAACCAGTATTGTAATTGGACCGCTTCTCCATGAATTTACCCAATAATACAAAGGCGATGATCATGGCAGAAGCATCGAAATACAAATGATACATAGCATGATTGCCGTGCAAAGAATCACTTATAAGTAATATAAAGCTGTAGAGAAATGCAATAGAGGTACTGAGTGACACCAGAGTATCCATAGACGTCATACCATGACGTAACTGGCGCAAGGCATTGATATGAAACAACCTCCCCGACCATAAATAAACAGGAAGGGTGAGAAAAAACATAATGTAATTGACGTAAGCGGAATGATGAGATGTAAACATAATAAGCATCATAACCACTGTACATGCCCATGCTATAATAAGATCTCGCTTCATACCGCTTAGTTCCCGGCGGTATATCTTATCTTGCTGCTCAGAGATATCTTCTCCGGTACTTTCGATTACAATATCAAAGCCGATCTTCCTTACGGCGTCACGTAACTCATCTTGGCTGCATTTAGTCTCGTCATAGTGAACATTGACCGTGTTTTCCGATAATAAAACATTGGCAGACATCACTCCCGTAAGCTTCGAGAGAGCTTTCTCCACATTACCGGCACAAGCGGCGCAGCGCATTCCTATCACAGGAAATATTTTTCGCATAAAGATTAGATTAAATATATCACGACCGTCCTATGTCGAATGCGTGATAAGTATTTATTAATTACAAATCACAGTCGTAGCCGGCCTCTGTGATTTTTTGAGCTAATACGTGTGGAGAAGTCACTGCGTCATCATAGGTCACATCAGCAGTATTTGCTTCCAAAACGACTTGTGCCGATATTACACCATTTTGCTCTTCCAAGACTTTCTTGACGGCTGATACGCAGCCCTCGCACATCATTCCTTGAATGTTGAATATTTTTGATACGATTGACATAATAATATTTTGTTTTGGTATTTAGCAAGAACTATTTATAATAAGAAACCATTTTGCATATGTTATTCCTAAACCACAGCAACACCTTTTCTCTGCATGAGCGATAAGGGATGCTCTGATCTAACATATTATCTATCACACTCTTTATTACTCCTATAAATTTAATAAAATAAAGCGACTAAAGAGTATAAAATCTTTAGCCGCTTCATTGTTTGTATCAATAATGCTTTTTTACATCATCTTAAGCTCCTTGATAAGACGAGGACATTTACCCCATTTGTCTATTGTCCAAAGCACGTAACGAATATCCACAGATATAGTGCGTTGTAAGTCAGGTTCAAATTCGATATCACCACTCATTGCCTCCCAGTTTCCATCGAAAGCCAAACCAATGAGACGTCCGTTTTTGTCAAATACAGGACTTCCAGAGTTTCCGCCTGTGATGTCGTTGGTAGAAAGGAATGCAATATTGAGATTTCCATTCACACCATATTTGCCGAAATCTTTACGCTTTACCAAATCCAGAATATCTTTTTGCAGATTAAACTCATCTGAGTTCGGGTCATACTTTTCAAGCAGACCTTTATCTGTGGTGTAGTATCTATATGTCACAGCATCGGCAGGTTCGTATCCCTTGATAGAACCATAGCTCATACGCATTGTAAAGTTAGCGTCGCTGGGCATAAGTCTTTTGGGATCCATCTCACGACGTCCGGCAAAGTACAAGCGATTACCCTTTTCAATAGCCATAGCATAAGCTTCGTTTTCCGTCTGTAATTTTCGTGCAGCGGCAAGAACAGATTTTCCAAAGATAATACCCGGATCAGTTTTGGATAAATTGGATAGATCTGCCGACGGATTCTTCATGATCTCATTTACTTTTTCTTTGTAGGGCACAATACTGTTGCTAAACAAATAGTCGGTATACTTTTGGGTACTACCACCAAACTGTTTGTCAATAGTCTGATAAATATCCGGTAATTTGTCAGCAGGAACTTTTTTGCGTACAAGATCGAGCATAGCAGGCAATACTTTCTTATCTAATGCAGGAAGATAGTCCTTGTAGTTGTGCTCGTTTACATAATTCAAGAGATCAGCACGGCGTTGTGGCATAGTAGCCATAGCATCTACATATTGGCTGATGCGTCCTATTTCTGCACCACCGATCAAGGCTTCGTACATATAACCCATATCTCTGGCTCCTTGTCCGGATGCTTTATATGCCTGTTCCATAGAAGACAGTACATCCGAATACATAGATTTATTACCTTTTTTTACCCAATCGGCAAAAGCTCTCTCTTCCGCTTCCTTGCGTCCGATAACATCCAGCTTCTGAATACCTCGGTTCATCCCTATAGAGTTTTTCCAATAGTTGGCACTCTGAGCATATTTTGAAGCATATTTAATACGTGTAGCCTGATCTGCCTGCATGGCCTTTTTCCATATCTCCTGCTTTACACCTCGCACTTCGATACGTGGAGCATTTTCATTCTCCATACGGCTTTTCACTCCCCACGAAGGGATATATCTTTCGGTACTTCCGGGAAATCCTATAGTCATAGCATAGTCTCCGGGTTTGTAGCCCTGCATACTTACTGCTGCAAAATATTTAGGCTTATATGGCTTATTATCTTTATTGTATGATGCCGGATTATTGTCTTTGTCGGCATATACACGAAACACTGAGAAGTCGCCTGTATGTCTTGGCCACATCCAGTTGTCCGTGTCACCTCCGAACTTACCTATAGAACTGGGAGGAGCAAATACCATACGTACATCTTCAAACACATCATAGGCAATCATGTAGTAGGCATTGTTTGCATAGAAAGGTTCTACAATAACCTGTGCATGTTTTCCCAGCTTTTCATTTTCTTTGGCAGCCATCTCGCTGCATACTTTACCGGCTTTTTGCAGACGTTCCATCTCATCCTTAGAGTCCTTGATGGCGTCAAGAACTTCCTTGGTCACATCTTTTACAGAACGTAGATATTTGACTTTAAGACCTTCGATAGGAATCTCATCATTGATTGATTGTGACACAAAACCATCACGCAAATAATCATGATCTACAGAGCTCTTACTCTGAATAGAAGAGTAGCCGCAGTGGTGATTGGTAAAGATAAGTCCCGTATTGGAAACGGTGATACCGGTACATCCTCCACCAAAAATAACTACAGCATTGGCAATAGACGGTTTGTTGAGACTGTAAAGAGAATCGGCTGATAGCTTGAAGCCTAACTCCTTCATCTTTTCGATGTTTTGCTTGTTGAGCTCGTTGAGGATCCACATTCCTTTATCAGCTTTGGCGATAGAACCTAAACCAAGGAAAAGGCAAGCCCCAAGTACTAGGGTTTTAAAATGGTGTTTCATAAGTTTCTATTTTGAATTATCGTAAATTATATTGACATATTTTGTTTTAGTTCTATTTTTCAACCATTCGTTTAATCGTGTCTGGTCTTTGTTGGATATATTCTTTTCTTTTTTCACAATTACCAACAATACGGAATCCTGCCCTAATGCCAAAGCGGGTGTAGGAGCAAATGTAATTTTCTTCACTTCCGGGAAGACTACTTTAGCTTCGCTATTAATATCGGGTATCATGCGGTTGTATTGTCCATAAACGTTGAGAAGATTTTGCAAAGAGTCTATTTTCTGCTGTTGATCCTTGATGATTTTGTCAGAGTTATTGTACAGATCCTGCAACAATACACTCTTGAGTTCGCTCACATCATAATCAGTCTGGGGCTCTAAGCCCTGCTTGATCACAAGGGGAATATCTTTCAGTCCGTATTTGGGCATCAGCGCTGTAATGCTATCGATATACGGTTTAGTCAGGGTTTGCCCCAGAAGTATTACTTCAAGTTTGTAAGCCCCTTTCTCCGTCACCAACTGATCTTTGATCACCTGCGTACCTGCTAAGTTGAGGTTCTCTTTTACAAAACGATGGGCACCGTCTTCAATTACACTATCTTTGATAAGTTTGAATCCTAAATAGATACTTGGTACTATTGTACAAATGGCAATAAATGCGACTAATTTGCGTATACGTTGCTCTCTAGCCTTATCCACCATTGCTTTACGGGGAAATTTCAAAGCTCTTACCATCAAAAAGGTGGCCAAAGCGATAAAAACCGAGTTGATGATGTAGAGATAAAAAGCACCGAAGAAGAATTGCATATTCAACTGTGCCAGTCCATAACCTGCAGTACACAACGGAGGCATCAAAGCTGTAGCAATAGCCACGCCGGGGATTACATTACCTTTGGTTTTAGTACTACTGGCAAGTATACCGGCTATACCACCCACAAAGGCAATGAGTACATCATAGATAGTGGGTTGGGTACGGGCGAGCAACTCACTCTGAGCTTTGCTCAACGGGGAGAGTAAGAAGTAAATGGTAGCGGTGAGAATACTGAAAAGCGTAGTAAGAGCAAGATTTCTCAGAGACCTTTTGATCAGTTCAAAGTCCGAAATACCCAATCCCAGTCCGAATCCGATAATAGGGCCCATAAGAGGGGAGATAAGCATGGCACCGATAATAACAGCCGTAGAGTTTACATTAAGCCCCAAGGATGCAATCATAATGGCACAAATAAGTATCCATAGCTTGGTACCCCGAAAATCTACATCTGCTTTGATGGTTTCTATAGTACGGAAATCATTTTCCTTATCATAATTGAGATTGAAAATCTTTTCTAAAAAAACTTTGAACGTCACATTGGGTTCTTGCGGGTTTGCAGATGCACTTGCACTTACCTTAGTATTATTATTTTCCGAGTTCATAATCTTTTTACTGTTTTTTCCTGAGTAGTGATATCTGACCGAGAGGTATATCTCGCTTAATAATTACATAAAGCATGATCAAAATAAGTAAAGTATTTATCATGATTCTGAGCCAGCTCATGCTGTCAGGGATATAATTCCATCCCAGTAGCTCCAAACTTACCAAAACTGAAGCAATAAGCACATAAAAACCTATTGATCTCAGATCATAAGGTACATGATAGTATTTCTTACCAATAAAATAGGACAGGAGCATAATCAATGTATTACTGATTACAGATGCCCATGCACAAGCCATGAAACCGAAGCGGGGAGCTCCAAAGATAATGATAAGCACAGTAAGGGCACAGCCTGCGACTGAAAATATAGTTCCCCAAAAAGTCTTATCGGTTATTTTGTACCACAGAGACAAGTTGGAATATATCCCGAACATCATCTCCCCGAACATTACGAGCGGTACTACAGCAAGCCCTGCATAATAGGCCGACGATACAAAATGTTTGAGAATATCCAGATATCCTATTACCCCCACATAAATAAAGAGCGAGGAAATAATAAAATATTTCATCGCAGATGCATAAGCAACTCTCTCATCAGCGTCGTGTCCTTCTTTCTTATTGAAAATAAAAGGCTCATACGCATAGCGAAAGGCCTGCGTGAACATCACCATTACTACAGCAATCTTGAAGCACGCAGCATAGATACCTAGCTGTTGGTCTGCATAGGCACGGTCTTCAAAGAGCAATGGAAAAAGTATCTTATCCGCCATTTTGTTGAAATTCCCTGCTATGCCCAACAATAATAATGGGAAAGAATAATGCATCATCTTCTTCCATAATTGAAGGTCAAACACCCTGCCCACATGACGTAACTGGGGAGACAGCAGCAACAATGTCATAGCACTGGAGATAAGATTAGCAATAAATATATATCCTATTACATAGCCGGGAGTATAAAACCAATTGACGGAAGCGGGAAAATGATTCAACAACCATGGACATGCAAGCAAGAAGAAACAGTTGAAGAATATTGTGAGGCCTATGGAGATCAATTTGACAAGAGCGAATCTTACGGGACGTTTTTTGTAACGTAAATAAGCAAAAGGTATTGCAGAAAAAGAGTCCATGGCTACTATTATCATCAACATAGCCACAATATCACTGTTACCAGCATATCCCAGAGCCGTACTGATAGGAGAAAGAAAAAACAAACCCAGTACTAAAAACACCAATACATTAAAACCCACACTCCATAGAGTGGTGGTGTATACTTTATTGGGCTCTTTGCTTTGGTTGATGTATCGGAAAAGACCCGTTTCCAAGCCAAAAATAAGGATTATCATCACCATGGCAGTCCATGCATAAAGATTGCTTATAATACCATATTCACCGGTAGAACTGACGGCTCTAACATGCAAAGGGACCAACATCCAATTGAGGAAACGTCCTAAAATACTGCTCAATCCGTATATGGCAGTATCTTTCATCAAACTCTTTATCGTCGAAGCCATAAAAGACTTTTAATTTAAATTATATCCAAGCATTTTCCTCCTTGATTCTCATGATACCATCTCAGATCCGTTGAAAAACCTTTATATTTCATCAAAAAATGTGGGTTGAGATGGGTGCATAGATCTTCCCAAATGCTTATAGGCAAGCTCTGTTACTTCGCGTCCGCGAGGAGTACGCTTGATAAAACCCTCTTTGATAAGGAAAGGCTCGTACACCTCTTCTATGGTACCGGGATCTTCCCCCAAAGCTGTAGCTATAGTGGTGAGCCCTACAGGGCCTCCGCCAAACTTATCTATGATGGTTGTGAGCAATTTATTATCTATCTGATCCAGTCCGTAGCGGTCAATATTGAGAGCTTCCAAGGCGTAACATGCAATGGGTTTATCTATAGCTCCGTTACCTTTGACTTGTGCAAAGTCTCTTACTCGTCTCAAAAGGGAATTGGCAATACGTGGAGTACCCCGGCTCCTACTTGCGATTTCTGCCGCCGCATCATCAGCACAGAAAACATCCAGAATTGAGGCCGACCGCAATATAATCTTCTTTATCGTGATAGCATCGTAGTACTCCAAGTGCAAATTGATGCCAAAACGGGCTCGCAACGGGGCTGTGAGTAATCCGCTACGCGTAGTGGCTCCTACCAATGTAAACGGGCTGAGGTCTATCTGTATGGATCGTGCGCTGGGACCTTTGTCCAGCATAATATCTATGCGATAATCTTCCATGGCAGAGTAAAGATACTCTTCCACCACGGGACTTAGTCGGTGTATTTCGTCGATAAAAAGGACATCATTGGGCTCAAGTGACGTAAGCAGCCCCGCCAAATCTCCCGGCTTGTCCAATACAGGGCCGGATGTGATCTTCATACCCACACCCAGTTCGTAAGCTATAATATTAGACAAGGTAGTTTTACCTAACCCCGGAGGACCATGCAAAAGTACATGGTCGAGTGATTCGCCACGGAGCTTGGCTGCTTGCACAAAGATCCCCAGGTTTTCGACCACTTTATCTTGTCCGCTAAAGCTTTCGAAGCTCAGCGGGCGCAATACGTTTTCTATCTCTTTCTCTCCTTGGGAGCTCAACTGTTCGTTACGAATGTCAAAAGGATTTTCCATCTTCAATTGATAATATACAAATATAGTCATTTTCACATACAGCTCATTGCTTATCTTGCGGTTTGGTCTCTGTATGGAGACTGTTGCAAAAGTCAACAGTCTCGTGGATTTTGGAGGCAAAGCCGACAAAAGACACTTTGACCGGGCAGAGAAGGTAAAGTGCAAGGCGCTAAGAGTGAGTGCACAGGGAGTTTACTTCAGGTAAATGACCAAGCGAGAATCTCGCAAGCAACGAAGCAATTGGCCTGCTATGCAACGGTCTCGTATGAGGTGCAAAGTATCCGGGAGCTGTGTCTCATGATCTGCTGTATAATAAGAAAACTATCAACGCAATTGCTTTGAGGTATACTGTGACACCCGGCAAAATGCGCTGATAGTCTTGATTTGTAAAATTATCATCGAAAAGCTCGATGACAATACTCCGAAACAACTCGGAGATGATAATCACCGTTTACTGCTGATTTGATTTCTTCAGCTCGTCACGGATTTCTTTGAGCAATTGTATATCCACAGGATCTGCGGGAGCTTCTGCCACGGGCTCAGGCTGTTTCTTTCTGAGGCTGTTGATGCCTTTGATCATCAAGAATATCACAAAAGCTATGATTAGGAAATCAACGGTATTCTGGATAAACATACCCCAGTTGAGAGTAATTGCTTCCTTGGTAACTTCTCCTGTAGCAGGATCCATAACAGCAGGGTGAAGGATTGTTTTCTTATCGGCAAATGTATTTCCGATAAGTAGTCCCAGCGGTGGCATCAGTATATCATTGACCATAGAAGATACAATCTTACCGAATGCACCTCCAATAATGATACCCACAGCCATGTCCATTACATTGCCCTTGAGAGCAAATTCTTTAAACTCTTGTATGAACTTTGCCATATAATTCCGATTTGTGATTAGTGTTATTTTTTAAGTACTCCTTGTTTTTTATAACAGCGCCCAATAATAAACTGTTTATATCCTCACCGAAATTAGAACCATTTGATTTTTCTGAAAATATAAAAAGCCAATACCGAGAGTAGAAGAGAAAAGAGTACAATACCCACAAATGCATAAGGTATTTTACCTATATGGATATCCACGTTCATGCCGTAGAAGCTCGCTATCAGTGTAGGTACCATGAGTACAATGGACAAGCTAGTCATACGTTTCATGATCGTATTCACATTGTTGGATATGATACTGGCAAAGGCATCCATTGTACCCGTAACGATATCGCTGTAGATGTTTACCGTATTATATGCCTGTCTCAGCTCTATCACCACATCTTCTATCAGCTCGGGATCCACTATTTGGGCTTTATTCACCGTACGCAGTCTTCCCAGCATAGCCTCATTGCCTCGTATAGAGGTGCTGAAGTATACCAGTGATTTCTGCAACCTCATGATGCGTAGCAAGTCTTCATTACGTATACTGCTTTCGAGGGCTTTCTCTGCGGTGGTTACTTCGAGATATATAATCTTGAGATATTTCAGAAACCAAACTGCTGAGGAATAGATGAGACGAGTGATAAAATCGGATTGTGATTCGAAGTTGATACTCTTGCGACGAATATGATTGATAAAGTCGGGCAGCATCTGCGATTTTTTATAGCAAACGGATACCGTAGCCCGTTCATTGGTAATGATACCTATAGGTACAGTAGTGTAAGGAGCTCCCTGAATATTACTCTCTACCGGGATACGCAGTATGGTAAGCTGCCAGTCACCTTCGTGCTCGGTACGCGGGCGCTCATCCAAGTCTGCAATGTCCGACAGAAATTCTTCAGGGATATTAAGTTCTTGTGTAAGGAAGTTGAAGTCGTCTTCGTCGGGGCATTCTACATTGACCCAGCAACGATTTGCGAAAGCAGGCAGGATTTTGAGCCCGGCTTCCATTTCAATGAAAGTTGTCATACTTGGTAAATCTCCTAAAAACTTTATTGTGGTTGCCCGGGGAGAACACAAGTGAGACAAAACCTCCTGAATAATTAAATGGAGATGATAACTGATTTGTGTGCTATGATAGGCAATGCCACGGATTGCTTACTCGGGGGGATTGAGTCGTCCATATTAATTATTACATCTGTTTATTAAAACAGTTGCAAAGGTAAGCAAATTAGATCTTCCTGACAACTCTATAACACATCCATTTTATGTACTGTAGCTTATAGCCCCTAAAGTATTGTATTTTAGGCTACATTTCCTTTGCTTTTATTTTAGATGAGTACAAGATTTTTCTTACGAACCGTCGCATACTGTATGATGCGCAAAAAAGCACCAATTTATCTTTCACTTCATATTGAGGCTGTTGACCGCCTTACAATAAATGACAAATCATTACCTTTGTGCCAAATAAATTTATTTAATTGATGGAAAAGAAGTTCAAACGCACACTTGTCACCACAGCTTTGCCTTATGCCAACGGCCCCGTACACATTGGGCACTTGGCAGGAGTGTATGTTCCCGGAGATATCTATACCAGGTATCTGAGGCTCAAGGGAGATGATGTAATCATGATAGGAGGATCAGACGAACACGGCGTACCCATCGCCCTGAAAGCAAAAAAAGAGGGTACTACACCACAAGATGTAGTGGATCGCTATCACTTCCTTATCAAAAAATCGTTTGAAGAGTTTGGCATCACCTTCGATATTTACAGCCGTACCTCCAGCCCCACACATCATGAGATGGCAAGCAACTTTTTCCGTACTCTCTATGATAAGGGTGAGTTTATCGAGCAGACCAGCCGTCAATATTATGATGAAGAAGCCAATCAATTCCTTGCGGATCGCTATATCACCGGCACTTGTCCTCACTGCGGTAACGAGAAGGCGTATGGCGACCAGTGCGAAGCTTGCGGTACGTCGCTCAATGCTACAGACCTCATCAATCCCAAGTCTGCCGTCAGCGGCAGCATACCTGTCATGCGTGATACCAAGCACTGGTACCTGCCCCTTGACAAGCATGAGCCCTTTCTCCGTCACTGGATTCTGGACGAGCACAAAGAGTGGCGCAGCAACGTGTATGGACAATGCAAAAGCTGGCTCGACATGGGCTTGCAGCCGCGTGCAGTAAGTCGTGACCTCGACTGGGGTATACCTGTGCCGGTAGAAGGCGCAGAGGGCAAAGTGCTGTACGTATGGTTCGATGCCCCTATAGGATACATCTCAAATACCAAAGAGTTACTGCCCGATACGTGGGAGACTTGGTGGAAGGATCCTGAAACACGCTTAGTACATTTTATCGGTAAGGACAATATCGTATTCCATTGTATCGTATTCCCGGCAATGCTCAAAGCAGAGGGCTCATTTATTTTACCGGACAATGTACCCTCCAATGAGTTTCTTAATCTTGAAGGAGATAAGATCTCCACCAGTCGCAACTGGGCTGTGTGGCTACATGAGTATCTGGAAGACTTCCCCGGCAAACAGGACGTCTTGAGATATGTGCTTACGGCTAATGCTCCTGAGACTAAGGACAATGATTTTACATGGAAAGACTTTCAGGCACGCAACAACAACGAATTGGTAGCAGTACTGGGCAACTTTGTCAATCGCGCCTTGGTGCTCACAGCTAAATATTTCGACAACCAAGTGCCCGCTTGTGGAGAACTGTCCGATTACGACCGTGCCACCATCCAAGACTTCAAAGAAATCAAAAAAGTACTGGAGCATAACCTGGACGAATTCCACTTCCGCGAGGCGCTCAAAGAGGCCATGAACTTGGCTCGCATCGGTAACAAATACCTCGCAGACACAGAGCCATGGAAGCTTGCCAAGACGGATATGGATCGTGTGGCTACTATCATGAATGTAGCATTGCAGATTACCGCCAATCTGGCTATTGCTTTCGAGCCGTTCTTGCCCTTTAGTTCAGATAAGTTGCTCAAGATGCTCAACATGGAGCCTTTCGGATGGGAGCGTCTGGGTGCTGTGGATTTACTTCCTGCAGGACACCGACTGGGCGATGCCGAGCTCCTCTTCGAGAAGATAGAAGATGAGGTGATAGAGGCACAAATAAAGAAATTGCAAGATACAAAGGCAGCTAATGAGCTGGCAGCTCACAAAGCCAACCCCATAGCAGAGGATATTGAGTTTGATCAGTTCCTCAAGTTAGACATCCGTGTAGGTACCGTACTCGAGTGTAGCAAAGTGCCCAAAGCCGACAAACTGCTACAGTTCAAAATCGATGATGGTCTTGGCGGTCGCACTATCGTATCCGGCATTGCCAAACATTATAACCCTGAAGACTTGGTAGGCAAACAAGTATGCTTTATAGCCAACCTACCGCCTCGCAAGCTCAAAGGAATAGAATCAAACGGGATGATCCTTTCAGCAGAAAGTGCTGACGGATCATTGAAAGTCATCATGCCTCAAGGGCATGTCGCTCCCGGTAGTGAAGTGAAATAGTAATAACGCTTACAAACAAAGAAAGGGAGTTGCCTCATGCAACTCCCTTTCTCTTTATGCCCAACGAGGCATCAGAATAAAATATCAATTAAATCTAATCAAACGCCATACCCTTATATAATATGGTCAGTACCACTAATATCAATCCTGATATGTTTACGACAAACCTTTTTGGGTTTTGTAAGTGTAGCCCCGAACCTCAAATATCCTGTTTCAAAATATATATTATCGATAAACCTAAAATAACTATTTACAATAGTATGATGGAGGAGCTCGACCAAACGAGATTTGCTATAATCATAGCATGCTCAATCCGTAAAAATATTTTATTAAACTCCCCCATTACAGCCTTTAGCGCATATTACTTGACAGCCTCATGATGAAGGTAAGCTCATGATAGAGCTGCATTTTTCCTGGAACGTTCGAGTCTTTTTGTGAAATCCTTGTATACTGTAAGGGAGGGCATTCCAATGGTCAGAATGATCATACTTGACGTAATAAAGATCTGTAACACCCTCGTTGAAATGAAGAATTAGTTTTAGTGATGCTATGGTAAACTGTTTAGTTTGATAAGGCTCGTCCTTACGGCATCCCGATGTGCAGGCGATGAATAGAGCTGATGCAATCAGTAAGCAAAAAAGAATACTTTTTTTCATAAACAAAACTTCAGGGTATTAATAATAAGTATTTATAGTTATCGATTATCGTTTATAGATAATTAAGAAACTCATCGGCAACAGGAGCCGACGCATGGCAGTCTTGAAAACAGCAACAATAGAGTATGGTATAGTTCAGAATATTTTTCGCCACGAATATAAAAATTATTATTTAGAAAGCAATAACGGCTCCAAATTAACACTCTTTGTATCAATAAAATACTACCGTATAATAAAACAACTAATCTGACAATAACGGGGATATAAACTTTATAGCTAACTACCCTATCAGAGATTTAAATTAATCATAATCAGAGGAGTCCGAATAAAGCATTTATGTTTATAAACCAAGCGAAACCGCATTACAATATGCAATACAAACCAAGCATATATGACGCAAATTGACAGAAAAACAAACACATTTACTTACAAAGAGCTTCGACACCCCAATCGAATTTGAGGCACTTGGGCTACTTTTCTACAAGATTTTCGGGTGTGGGAAGTGGGACTTCTGCGTTTTAATTGTAACTAAAGGGTATTTTAGTTATAACACAAAAACATTTTAGTTAAGATACCACAACGTTTTAGTTGTAACATGGAGTCATTTTAGTTAAAACACGATTGTGTTTTAGCTGTAATAAAAACAGATTTAGAGCTACAAAACAAAAAAACCGCATACAGAGTCATGACCTCTGCATGCGGTGGTATGGTAAAGTAATAGGTATGCAACTACTCCCTGAATGACAAAATGATATTTTCTTTTTTATCGTCGGTATTGACAAAATGTAACCTTTGGGGTGTATACATCCACACAAGACTTCCGGGGGTATAAATATTCACCGAAATAGAGTATCAAGTCATTAGTTGTATTAGCTTTCATTTGCACCACGTTATAAATAAGTACATAATCAGGGTATAAAATAAACACTACAGCCATAAAGGTACAACATCGTACCCCCCTTTGTCAAGAGGTGAAGCAATTTTTTTTCAAGATCAGGCTCGACACACTTGTAGCTTTACTATGAACAGGGCTACATAGTACCACGAGGCTACTCTAATAGAGACCGTTGCATAGCAGGCAAATTGCTTCGTTGCTTGCGAGATTCGCGCTTGGTCATTTACCGGAAGTAAACTCCCTGTGCAATCACTCTTAGCGCCTTGCACTTTACCTTCTCTGCCCGGTCAAAGTGTCTTTTGTCGGCTTTGCCTCCAAAATCCAGGAGACTGTTGACTTTTGCAACAGTCTCTAATATCGAGTGTGTTTTTACTACCTTTGTGAGTATGAAGATGACAAGGCGAATACTCAACTTAGCTGTACCTAATATCATATCCAATATTACCGTACCTCTGCTATCTATTGTAGATATCTCTTTGGCAGGGCGCATGGGCACAGCCGGAGCCATAGGCGCGGTGGCAGTAGCGGGCGGTGTGGTCAACTTTGTTTATTGGCTGTTTGCCTTCCTACGCATGGGGACTACCGGTTACACAGCCCAGGCTTTCGGCAGATCCGACGTCAAAGCCATAACCTTGCAACTGGCTCGTGGTATATCACTAGGGTTACTGGCCGCCATTATTATTATAGCTGCGCGCCCTCTGCTTTATCACTTTTCTTACCTGCTGAGTGCAGGGCGTGATACTATCAGTGGCGAGGCTCAGAGATATCTGAGCATTGCTTTTATGGGAGCACCGGCAGCACTGATGATGTATGTATTCAATGGTTGGTACGTAGGTATGCAAAATACACGTATCCCCATGATCGTCGCCATTACATCCAACATCATCAATATTACCCTTAGTTTATACTTTGTCAAAGTGATGCAACTGGGCATTCCGGGATTGGCTATAGGCACGGTGATAGCGCAGTATGCAGCGTTGGGAATGCTCATTCTTTACGCACGTCTTCGTTTCGGGCGTATCCTGCGCTTCATGCAACTATCCCAGCTCAAAGATACACGGGGGTATGGCGACTACTTGCGCACGGGGCGCGACCTTTTTCTCCGAACTGCCATGCTGGGCAGTGTAACGCTTTTTTTCACTTGGGCATCGAGCTATTCCGGTGAAGTTACTGTGGCTGCCAATGCACTCCTGATGCAACTATTCACCCTCTTTTCTTACTTCATGGATGGTTTTGCTTACGCCGGCGAAGCCCTTACGGGACGTTATCTGGGACATCGCAAGCCCCGGGAGTTGCACATCATGGTGAGACAACTGTTTCGTATAGGATGGGCATTGTCCGTATTAGCTTCCTTGATCTACTTATTTTTCCCGGAAACAATAATACGCATTTTCAGCAATGAGCCACAAGTGGTGGCACATGCGATAGGATCGGCATACTGGGCAGCACTTATACCGATAGTATCTTTCGGTGCATTCTTATGGGACGGCATCTTTGTGGGAGCCACAGCATCGAAAGAGTTGCGCCAGACTATGACAGCAGCATTCGTAATCTATTTTATTATTTATTTCAGCACCCGCAATCTTTTGGGCGAGGGAGCTCTTTGGCTGGCTTTCATCTGTTATTTGGGAATGCGCAGTGTGATGCAGCATTTTCTCAGTCGCAAAGTACTCAGTATGTCCAGGGCCTCGACAGCCTGAAGTGGTCAGCATTACAACAATAGAGACCGTTGCATAGCAGGCAAATTGCTTAGTTGCTTGCGAGATTCGCGCTTGGTCATTTACCTGAAGTAAACTCCCTGTGCACTCACTCTTAGCGCCTTGCACTTTACCCTCTCTGCCCGGTCAAAGTGTCTTTTGTCGGCTTTGCCTCCAAAATCCACAAGACTGTTGACTTTTGCAACAGTCTCAATAATAACCTATACCCTACGCACTCATCCCGTGCATGCAATAAAAGAGGCGAAGCCATGTGCATCATTGCTGCACAGCCTCGCCTTCGTTTTTGGGAGAGGGAGATCAGATGTATTTAGAGCATCTATCTCCGTGGGAGTAACGCCTGAAAAGTTATTTCTTTCCTTCTCCTGCCATATAGCTTTGATATGCCTTGTACCCGCCAAGCATGTTATACACGGTATACCCATGCTCAGAGAGCAGGCGTGCAGCCTTGGCACTACGTGCCCCTGAACGGCAGTAGACGGCTACGGGACGATCCTTAGACAATGTTTCTAAAGCTTTTGACAAAAAATCAGGAGCCTTGAAGTCTATCATACGGGCTTTGTCGATATGCCCCTCAGCAAACTCGGCAGGGGTGCGTACATCCACGAGTTGCACCTGAGTGTCTCCGATGAGTTTCACAAAGTCCCTTACCTCTAAATTGGTATAGGGTGCTTGTGATACCTGCTCGGCAGGTACGGAATCGGCAGATGCCGCTATACTATTAGCATGATTGTTTTGTGAGCAAGCCGTGAGTCCTAATAGGAACAACGTTGCCAGCATAGACATACATTTTTTTACCATAATACATGTTCGATAAAATTCAACATTCAAACTACATCATTCCTCATTGAGATGAGAATAATCCTGAAAGAGAAAATCGTTGTAAGGGAATCTCGTTACATGAATCTGCTTTACACGCTCGTAAAGAACATCTTTGAGATGCTCCACACCCTCACCTGTTTTGGCAGAAATAAACATGCAGTCATCACCCATCTTTGCCATCCACGTATCCATGAGTTCCTCTGCACTGACATTCTCACGTGTCTTGGGGGTAAGGTCGTCTTCATCCTTGGGATTAAAACTAAAGGCATCCAGCTTATTGAACACCAGAAGTTGAGGAGTATCCTCATTACCATTGATCTCACGCAAGGTTGTATTCACCACTTCGATCTGCTCTTCGAAGTTGGGATGCGACACATCCACGACATGTACCAGCAAGTCGGCCTCCCGCACTTCATCCAGAGTACTCTTGAATGACTCGATGAGCTGAGTGGGAAGCTTGCGAATAAACCCTACCGTATCACTAAGCAGAAACGGCAGATTGTGTATGATCACCTTACGCACGGTGGTATCGAGCGTGGCAAAAAGTTTGTTCTCGGCGAAAACATCGCTCTTAGCCATAAGATTCATGAGGGTGGACTTACCCACATTGGTATAACCAACGAGGGCTACCCTAACCATCTTACCCCTGTTTTTGCGCTGTACAGACATCTGACGATCGATGCTTCGGAGCTGATCCTTGAGGAGTGATATCTTGTCCAAGATAATACGGCGGTCCGTCTCCAGCTGAGTTTCTCCGGGACCTCTCATCCCTACACCTCCACGCTGGCGTTCGAGGTGGGTCCAAAGACGCGTGAGTCGGGGTAACATATACTGATATTGTGCCAGTTCTACTTGGGTCTTAGCATGAGCAGTCTGTGCTCTGGAAGCAAAGATATCCAGAATGAGACTGGTACGATCGAGTATCTTTACCTTGAGTTCCTGCTCTATATTGCGTAGCTGTTTGGGTGATAATTCGTCATCGAATATCACAATTCCTATTTCTTTTTCCTCAACATAACTCTTGATTTCTTCCAACTTCCCTTTACCTACAAAGGTGACGCTATGCGGCTTGTCAAGCCTTTGCGTTACCCTTAGCACAGGCTCTACACCTGCTGTTTCAGATAAGAAAGCAAGTTCGTCAAGGTACTCTTTTACTTGTGCCTCACTCTGAGTAGGAGTGATGAGGCCTACGAGCACAGCCTGTTCGGTGCGAGCCTCTGTGATGATAAATTCCTTCATTGATACAAATATATAAAGAATGCGGGATGTATCATTATAGTACACGCTTATATGCGCTATAAAACAGTATTTTACCCCATGTAAGCTCCTCAATGCACAGTCCACAGTGAAGGGTAAAAGAGGCGAAGCATATGCTTCATCTTTTCTTAACGGACTCTTGTGCATGTCTTCATCTTTGCTTAACACTTCTTCGAGACCTTTGCGGGTGTAATAAAAAGACTGAATTTTCATGACGAAAAACTTCCCACTCACATCAGCGATGCTGATGATGATGCTGTTATTGTTTAGCTTATCTCTTGCAGGCTCCGGCCATAGATTACCTCCTGCACCTGTAGCACTGAAAGGTTTAATCGTAGATGCATCGGACAATAGTCCACTCATGGGTGCATCTGTTTATATCAAAAAAATCAACAAAGGAGCGTTCACAGATATTAATGGAGAGTTTTCCATACCTGCTGTACCGGAAGGCACATACGAAGGTGAAGTAAGATATGTGGGCTATAAGCCCCGGAAGGTGAGTATATCCACCCGAAATAGTAAAGAGACTGACCCGCTTGTCATCAAACTCGAAAGCGAATCGTCACGACTGGAATCGGTATACGTAGTAGCACAAGCTCGCAAAAACAGCGAGGTATCGCTGATATCCCAAGCACGTAAAAGCCTTGTGGTCACTGACGGCATCAGTGCCCAGCAGATCTCACGCACAGGTGACAGCAATGCATCCGATGCAATGAAGCGTATACCGGGCATCACACTTATGGACAATAGGTACGTCATGGTAAGGGGATTGAACCAGAGATATAATAATGTATGGATCAACGGAGCCTCCGTACCGAGCTCTGATGCTGACTCCAGAGTTTTCTCCTTCGATCAGATACCTTCGGATCAGTTAGACAATATGGTGGTGGTAAAAAGCCCTGCGCCGGAGTATCCATCAGATTTTTCAGGAGGATTTATATTACTTGACACCAAAGATATCCCCACATCCAACAGCGCACAGATTAGCGTAAAAGCAGGTGTTAATACTGAAACTCACCTCAAAGACTTTCTTTATAACAAGGGTGGATTCTATGATGCTCTGGGACTTGATGGCGGACACAGAGCGCTACGATCGGTAGCAAAATCACAACTTGACAATGGTAATCGCACACAACTTGTCGAGGCTGCCCAAAGCGGATTTAATCCGAATTGGCTCATACGTAATGTCAAACCGGTATCAGACTTCGGTGTGAGCGCCTCTATCAACAGGATATTCAACTTGGGAGATGGTAAAAAGGCTGGCTTATTGGCTTCGGTAAATTACAATCACACCTATAGGTCTGTCAAGGATATGTCCAACAACAGACTCGACCTCTACAACAAGAATAAGGACGAACCTATCTATCTAAAAAAGTTTCACGACAACCGCTATGTTATCGGCAATATACTGGGCGCTATGCTCAATGTATCTTACAAGCCTACCGAGAGGCTGAGTTTTTCGTGGAAAAACAACGTGAATCTGCTGGGCATCAATAGATATACCGACAGAAGTGGAAAAGAGGTTATCAGCGGAGAATACGACGTGACGAAAAACGAATACTTCTACAACAGTCGCACCATACTCACTAGCCAGCTATCGGGCACTTGGAACGGTACATCACACGAGCAACGTGTTGATTGGCTCGCAAGCTACAGCTACTCCAACAACAATAGACCCGACAGAAGAATATTGGATAGAGAGGAGAATACCAATCCCTCAGACCCACACTTCGGGCAACTTGAGATGGTAGAGGCATCTCGACAATTTACACGCCTAAGCGAAAATATAGGTACGGCTAAAGCTGACTACAAACAAATACTAAACATCGGTAAGACCGAGATGACTCTGAAAACAGGTGCTTACGCAGAACTGAGACAAAGAGAATATCTCACAAGAGCCTTCAACTATGACCTATCAGCCAACAGGAATCGCCCCGGATTTATCGATATGCTTTATAACGATCCCGTGAAAGAAATCTTTGTTCCCGGAAATTACACGACTGACAAACTATTTATTAATGAAGATATAGACTGGACCAATAGCTACGGAGGTAAGAGCCTGCAAGCGGCTTACTATGCGGCTTTGAATATTCCCATAGGAAAGCTGAGCATCTACACAGGAGCAAGACTGGAGCACAACAGGATGACACTGGATATATACAAAGCCAAAGACAACCCTTCACTCCGCGAAAACAAAACGTTTACTGATCTCGGTATTTATCCCAGCGTCAATATGACCTACGGCTTCAATGAGAAAAACCAAATAAGACTTTCATGGGGACGAACTATAAACCGCGGTGAGTTCCGTGAATTGTCACCGGCAGTGTACTATGACTTCGAACTCTTTAGTGACGTTAGTGGTAACCCCGAGCTTAAGCCTGCATACGTACATAATATAGACATGCGCTATGAATGGTACCCTGAAAATAACGAGAAAATTTCGCTGGCACTCTTCTACAAGAACTTTACCGACCCTATAGAGTGGAGTTATGATGTGGCAGGCGGATCATATCGCTACTACTTCAAAAATGCTAAGGCGGCGGACAACTACGGTGCAGAGCTCGAGATCCGCAAAGGACTTGGTTTTATGGGACTCAAAGACTTCACCCTACAATTCAACGGTGCTTTGGTCAAGAGTAAAGTCAGATTTGAACCTAACAACAGATCGGCAGACAAGGATAGACCCATGCAAGGTCAATCGCCTTACATGATCAATGCCGCTCTCTTTTACATGCATCCCTCAAAAATTGTGTCGGCCTCCATCCTATACAACCGTATCGGGAAACGTATTGTAGGGGTGGGTATGACCGACACCACAGGGGCAACGGATGCGGACAGAATAAACAATAGCTTCCCTGACAGCTATGAGATGCCTCGGGATATTATCGACCTCACCGTGGGATGGCAACCTACCGCCAGACTGGGGCTCAAACTCTCTATGAAGAATATACTCAACAGCCGCGCGCTTTACAAAGAGTTTCCCCGCTTTATTGACAACGAGGGCAAACTACAACAGCGTGAGCAAACAACGCGGGCTTATAATAGCGGCACTGATATATCACTCTCTGCTTCTTATAAATTCTGATCAAACAAATCACACATTAACAACAACCAATTCAATCAAGATGAAAATGAAAAAAAGTTTGTTTATCCTTTCAATGAGTTTATTAGCACTGACGGGGCTTTCCTCTTGTGGCGAAAGCAACACAACTAAAACCATACCGACTCCTATACCGGGAACAGGCGACATGAAAGCAATGCCGGTACTCGACGGTAATATTATTGGCGACGGCACCAATGCCTACGAAGTGAAAGGTGGTAAATACCTCCTCAAAAAAGGTACTTATGTGATGAAAGGCTGGATCTACGTTACCAAAGGATCGTCACTGACTATAGAACCGGGAACGGTGATCAAAGGGGACAAGGCCACCAAAGCTGCGTTGGTAGTAGAGCCCGGTGCACAGATATACGCACAAGGCACTCCTGACGCTCCTATTGTGTTTACCAGTAACCAGCCCAAAGGCATGAGAAAACCGGGAGATTGGGGCGGCATTATCCTCTGTGGCAATGCAAGAAACAACCAAGGAACTGCAACTATAGAAGGCGGGTTGCGCACTAAATTCGGCGGAGACAATGACGAAGACAATTCCGGTGTACTCTCCTATGTGAGAATAGAGTTTGCCGGTACTCCTTTTACTCCGGACAATGAAATCAACGGTCTTACATTAGGATCTGTAGGATCAAAGACCAAGCTAGATCACATACAAGTATCACACTCCAATGACGACTCATTCGAGTGGTTTGGCGGTACGGTCAATGCTACGCATTTGATTGCTTACAGAGGATGGGATGATGACTTCGATACTGACTTCGGCTATTCCGGCAAGGTGCAGTTTGCGCTTTCGGTAAGAGATGGTCGCATTGCGGACGGATCTTACTCCAACAGCTTTGAATCGGACAATGACGGTAGCGGCAGCACCAAAGCTCCATATACATCGGCAGTCTTTTCCAACGTAACGTTGATAGGTCCTATGGTCAATAACCCTGATTTTAAAAACAACAATACCTATATCAATGCGGATGGAAATGCGCCGAACAACGGCTCAAAACTGGGATTGTTCCAGTCAGCTATTCAGATAAGACGTAACTCTCACCTCAGCATCTTCAACTCTGTTATCGCAGGATGGCCTGTAGGCATTATCATCGAGAATGACAAAGGCTCGGCTACACAGGGTGCAGCAACTGCCGGAGAACTTAAGGTGCAAAACATCTTAATGGCACAGGTGGGTATTCCCGGAACTGATGTAAATAAAAAATTAGTCTCTGTCTATTCTACTGATGGAGGTATCACCACAGACAACACCAAGACTCCATTCTCGGTAGAGTACTTCCTCCTTCCCGCCAACAAGAACAAATCAAAGGCAAGTTACAGTGACATGAAGCTTAATGCTACTTATATGCCCATAGCAGGAAGCCCGGTACTCAACGCAGCTTCTTTCACAGATGCCAAGCTGAAAGGATTGAGCAGAGTTGCTTATGCCGGAGCATTTGCTCAAGGCGATAACTGGGCTGCGAAATGGACTAACTTCGACCCACAGAGCACAGCGTACTGATACCGCATACACATATATAATACATCACGGATTCGCAATTTATTGTTGAGGCTCCGTGATATTGTTTATACAGGATTCTTCAGGTAATAAAAACACTGTTACACACCAGTGTTAGGCATATTCCCCTTGACCAAAGGAGTAGTCAGAAACAATCGGCCCCACTGGCAATAATAGCATTTCTTCTTCTCGCAGTAGTTTTTGGATAGCCACACAAGCGCCTGACTTTCCGCAGCCGTTTTGGCTCGAATGCCTTGCTTCTTGAATTGTCGGGTATAGCGGTTATTCTCTGCCGGAATTTTGTCCAAGAAATCTATGGCGCGCACTTTCAGCTCTTCATTCTGCTCTTTTATTCCATAGGCGAAGATGAATGGAATAGCGACATTGATCAAAAGAATTTTAATACCCAGATCACTTAACCTGCCGGAGAATATATTTTGTATAGTCTCATTGCTTTTGAAATGGTAGTGCTTTTCCCAGTATTTGGATATAGTAGTCTCGAAGAATTTATCAAGATCACCCAGACTTGTAGTGTAAAGGCATTTGTCGGGCAGGAACTCCTCTCTGTGTAATATAGAAGCCACCTGAGCAATACGCCTGTGGGGGAAGTTTGCAGGACGTATGCGATGCATCTTGAATACACCACGAGGCAGCGGTTTGAGAGAGAACTTATGTCGCATAAATTCATACTCGGTTTTTAGCTTGTAGGTATAGTCGTCTTCCGGTATTTCGGGAAGCAAGGAAGCCTGTCCCATCAATACAGCTTCTATCTGCATCATATTGTTGCGGTGTTTCTGTATTATACTGAAAGGTATGCTCCGTGCCAGCATCTCCATAGCATCATTGTTGAGACCAAATCCAAAGTAACGCATCAGCAAGCGATAAAAGACCTCTCCCCAATTGCCTCGGCACTCTTGGTAGGATTGTAATATGTTATTTGCTTTTTGTTCCAGTCTCTCGGACGTAAGTCTATCAAGCCATTGGATCTTCTGTATATTATCAAGATTGGGCAATCGCAGGGAGCACGACGGAAACTCATCGTGATGCAACATTCTTTGAGCTTCGAGCCGTGTATACTCAGGGATATACATTACCCCGGTATCAAGGGGTTTGCCTTGTGAGTTATAACAGGGAGTGTCATGCTCAGCCACAATATGTAGTATTACATTGTCGTAAGCAGGGTCATGTTGGTGGCGATGTTTGACCCAATCACTGCTTTTGAGGTGAATCTCAATATTACCAACAAGAGTGAGATCATTTACCTTGACCTTTGCATTGAAGAAGTCAGGTCCTGCGTGATGATTGAGTTGGCCGGGATCAATTATTTCTATTGTGTTGTCACTATATGCATTAGAAGTTACAAATTCGAGCTTGTCATATAGCTGATACTGCCATAAGTAATGAAGTAAGCTTTCCATCCGGTATTGTATATAAGGTAAAAAAGGAAATGCCCTGTATCGGTAATAGTATAATAAAAGAGCGGAAGTCTTTGGGGCGTTAGACTTCCGTTCCTGTATAGTTTGTCAATTATATTTCTGGTCAAAATTGATGGAGGCGTCTGCGGAAAAATGTTTTATCCGCTGTTCCTGATCTTGTTTGCATATGAGCAAGACATTATTGGCCTCCGCGATCACACAATCGTCTATCCCCTGCACTACAACCAACTTATCGGGGTCATCTACCGAGACGATGTTGCGGTGGGCTTCATAGAACATTGATTTGGTTTTGAGGGATACATTCTCCTGCTCATCTTTCGGACTAAGCTCGTAAAGAGAGCCCCATGTACCTAAATCTGCCCAGCCAAAATCCACAGGCAAGACCATCACATTTTCAGCCTTCTCCATAATGCCGTAATCAATAGAAATATTCGGGCACAAAGGGAATGCTTTGTGAATAAAGTCTTGCTCTTGATCAGTATTGAACTTATTTTCGAGACCTTCATCCATCAGTGAGCTGATTTCAGGAAGATGCTGACGAAAGGCTTTCAGTATACTACGGACATTCCACACAAACATGCCGCTATTCCAAAGAAATTCGCCGCTCTGAATAAATACTTCGGCCATCTCTCTGTTGGGCTTCTCCGTAAATGTCTTTACTTGTATGAAGTCTCCTATTTTATCATCAGCCATCTGGATATATCCATATCCGGTTTCAGGTCGCGAAGGCATTATACCCAGTGTGACCAGCTGTGCCTGCTCACGCACAAAATTCAAAGCTTTCTCTGCAGCTTTGACAAACTCATTCTCTCTCAAAATCAAATGATCAGAGGGAGCTACGATGATGTTGGCCTCAGGATTCTTGGCATAAATATTATAGCAGGCATACGCTATGGCGGGCGCTGTATTACGTCTGGTCGGTTCTGTAAGGATCTGTGAGCTGCTCAACTCCGGGAGTTGTTCTCGAACTGTTTGGGCATAATTTTCATTGGTGACTATGAGAATATTCTCTTTGGGAACAAAATTGAGAAATCTATCGTAAGTCATCTGAAGAAGTGACCTACCCAACCCAAAAAAATCTAAGAACTGCTTAGGATAGCTCTCCAGGCTCAACGGCCAGAATCTACTACCTATGCCTCCACCCATGATTACACAAAAATTATTCTCCATGGACTTTTTCACTTTAGTTTTATCATATGACACAAAGCTAAACATTATTCATGAGAGAATAGACTTTTTGAAAGAAATAAAACCGACATGAAAACGCAATTAAAACTATCATTTGATTCAATCAGCTACATTTATGTTGTCAAATAATCATTCTTGAGTATCTTTGCGTATTATAGTAATACACCCACATATTTTTATGGAACATCCTTTGCACATCTATAATACACTGTCCCGTAAGAAAGAACAGTTTATACCTTATAACGAACCACATGTAGGACTTTATGTATGTGGCCCCACTGTTTATGGCGATGCGCATCTGGGACATGCCAGACCTGCCATCACTTTCGATTTGCTTTTCCGCTACCTTCAGCATCTCGGCTACAAAGTACGCTATGTACGTAACATCACTGATGTAGGTCACTTGGAGCACGATGCTGACGAGGGGGAAGATAAGATTGCCAAGAAAGCAAGGCTGGAGCAGTTGGAACCCATGGAAGTGGTACAGTATTATTTGCTGCGCTATCACCATGCTATGGATAGGCTCAATGTATTGCCTCCCAGCATAGAACCCATGGCATCAGGGCATATCATAGAACAGATAGCACTGGTACAGCGCATCCTTGACGCAGGCTACGCCTATGTAAGCGAGGGGTCTGTATACTTCGACGTAGAGAAGTACAACAAAGATTATAAGTACGGAGTACTGAGCGGGCGTAATATCGAAGATATGATGAACAATACCCGTGAACTGGACGGCCAAAGCGAAAAAAGAAACGGGCTCGACTTCGCACTGTGGAAGAAAGCCCAGCCAGAGCATATCATGAGATGGCCCAGCCCTTGGAGCGAGGGTTTCCCCGGATGGCACTGCGAGTGTACCGCTATGGGCAATAAATATCTGGGCAATCACTTCGACATCCACGGGGGTGGTATGGACCTGGTGTTTCCTCACCATGAGTGCGAGATCGCTCAGGCAGTAGCTTCTCAGGGCGAACCCATGGTACACTACTGGATGCACAATAATATGATCACCATCAATGGGCAGAAGATGGGCAAGAGCTTGGGCAACTTCATCACCCTCGACGAGTTCTTTACCGGCGAGCATGCTGCTCTGGTACAGGCTTACAGCCCTATGACCATCAGATTCTTTATCCTTGGAGCCCACTACAGAGGCACGGTAGACTTCAGCAATGAAGCCTTACAAGCATCGGAAAAAGGGTTGGAACGCCTGCTGGATGCAGCAGCATTGCTGGACAACCTGAAAACAAGTGCACAATCCACGGTAGAGATCAGTGACCTTCGCAGTAAATCTTATGAAGCCCTCAATGATGATCTCAACAGCCCCATGGTGATAGCACAGCTTTTCGAAGCAGCCAGAGCCATCAACTCCGTTCACAACGGACAGGCTTCGATAACTCAAGCCGACCTGGATGAGCTCAGCACTGCATACCGCCTGTTCCTTTTCGACATTCTGGGACTGAAGGATGAGAGAGCTGCGGGATCAGAAGGCAACGAAGCCTTTGGCAAAGCCATAGATCTTTTGCTCAATATCCGTGCCGAGGCCAAGTCGAAGAAAGACTGGGCTACCTCTGACAAGATACGTGACGAGCTCACAGCCATAGGCTTTACCATCAAAGACACCAAAGACGGTGCAGAGTGGAAATTATAATGATATAGTATAGTGTATTCGATCATCATACCTGTATATAACAGACCCGACGAAGTGCGGGAATTGCTGGAAAGTCTCACGAAGCAATCGTATCGAGACTTCGAAGTCGTAATCGTGGAAGACGGGTCCTCGGTAAAATGCGATGAAGAAGTGGCGCAATTCAGTAACAGGCTTGATATCACATATCATGTAGTGCCCAACGGTGGTCCCGCAAAAGCACGCAACATAGGTGCCACACTGAGCCGGGGTGATTACCTCATCATTCTGGACTCTGACGTGGTATTGCCTTCACAATACCTCTACGAAGTCCACAAAGCAGTGATGGAGACCCATGCCGATGCCTTCGGCGGACCGGATGCTGCGTCACAGGACTTCCTGCCCATGCAAAAGGCTATCAACTATGCTATGACCTCTTTCATCACCACAGGAGGAATACGCGGGGGCAAGAAAAAAATGGACAAATTTTACCCCCGAAGCTTCAATTTGGGTTGTCGCAAAGAGGTATATAATGCTTTGGGTGGATTTTCAGATATGCGTTTCGGCGAAGACATCGATTTCAGCCTGCGACTGTTCAAGGGTGGTTACAAAGTACTGCTCTTCCCTGAAGCCTTTGTCTATCACAAGAGGAGAGTTGATCTCAAAAAGTTTTTCAAACAAGTGCACAATTCCGGTATAGCACGTATACACCTCGAGACGCGGCACCCCGGTAGCATGAAAGCCGTACACACACTACCCGCCCTATTTACCTTGGGCTGTGCAGCACTGCTGGTGCTGGCATGTTTCAGCCTGTGGGCGTTGCTGCCTCTGCTTTTGCTGGCGTTTATCATTTGGGTGGATGCTGTGGGGCAAACCCGCTCTCCCAAGATCGCTCTCATGGCTGTAGCGGCATCCTATGTACAGCTACTGGGATACGGCTCGGGATTTATAAGAGCATGGTGGAATAAATACGTCTTGCGCAAGCCGGAATTTACCGCTTTTGACAACACCTTTTACAATTAAAAATACAGCTTCGGCAATATCGGGGCAAATATCCGTTAATTAAGATAAACAATACAACAATATAACTTATGGTATCCGAAAAGAAGAATACTCACTCCGTCATGCCGCAGACTCCTGCCCAATGGAAATCAGTCTGGAAAAGAATATATCCCATCCTCGGTGTTGTACTTATCTTTGCCACGATCTCTCTGGCATACTTCTATCCTGCTGTATTCGAGGGCAGACAACTCTTTCAGCAAGACGTGGCAGGTGCCAGCGGTACCGCGCAGGATGTAAGAGATTACAAAGAGCAGACAGGAGAAACTTCTTACTGGACCAATAGTCTATTCGGCGGTATGCCCATGTACCAGATAGCTCCCAGCTATCCCTCTACCCAGGCACTACAAACCACACAAGACATACTCACGCTACGCAAGCCTCTGGACATCCTGCCGGGTGAGGCATGGCTCATCTTTGCCATGCTCATAGGCTTTTATATCTTCATGCGCTCACTGGCTTTGCGCCGCCTCCCCTCACTCATAGGTGCGGTGATGTGGACCTTCTCGAGCTATTTCATCATACTCATTGTGGCAGGCCATATCTGGAAACTCACGGCACTGGCTTTCATACCACCCACCATTGCGGGACTTATTTGGTGCTACAAGGGTAACTACCTCAAAGGAGCCGTGGTAACAGCTTTCTTCTCCGCGCTACAAATCATGGCCAATCATATACAGATGAGCTACTATTTCTTCTTTGTCATGCTCTTCCTCATGATTGGCTACCTGGTCGAAGCTATACGCAACAAAACCATCCCCCATTTCCTCAAAGCCACGGCTGTAGTCATTGTATCGGGTATCATAGGTATCGCTATCAATGCATCAGGGCTGTATCATACGTATGAGTATAGTAAAGAGACCATGCGTGGCGGTAGCGAACTCACACTCAAGCAAGAAGATGGTTCCGTACCACAGTCCAATCACGAAAACAAATCCGGGCTGGACAAAGAGTACATCACCCAGTGGAGCTACGGCATAGGCGAGACCATGACACTGCTGATCCCTGATTTCAAAGGGGGAGCTTCAGGCTACATGGGACAGGATATCAAAGCTATGGAAAAGGTGAACCCCATATATGTCAATCCGGTGTCACAGATGAATCATTACTGGGGAGATCAGCCCTTTACGGCAGGGCCGGTATATGTGGGCGCATTTGTGCTGTTTTTATTCTTTTTGGGATGCTTCATTGTCAAAGGGCCCATCAAGTGGGCTATGATAGCAGCTACGGTATTCTCCATACTGCTTGCATGGGGGCACAATTTCATGAGCCTCACAAGCTTCTTCATAGATTATATGCCGCTGTACAATAAGTTCCGCACAGTATCCAGCATACTTGTGATCGCGGAGTTTTCCATCCCCACCCTCGCCATACTGGCGTTGGTACAATTCTTCAAAGATCCCAAACCTGTACTCAAAAACAAAACAGCTCTGGGAGTAAGCCTTGGCGTCACAGCCGGTATAGCCTTGCTTTTTGTCCTTGCCCCCTCGCTGTTTACTACACTGCTGAGCAAGCAGGAGCAAGAGATGTTTCGTCAGGTAGCAGGGCACCCTGATGTGTCAGGTATCATGAGCGCCCTGAAATCGGCTCGCGAATATATACTGCGCACAAGTGCATTGTACAGTTTAGGTGTCATAGTCGCAGGTTGCGCTGTGATGTATTTCTATGCTATAGACAAGCTCAAGCGAGTACCGGCATTGATCATACTCGGGGTCATCACCCTTGCCGACCTGTGGGTGGTAGACAAGAATTACCTCAACGACTCACACTTTATCGACAACACACAAGTGCAGGCACAAGCTCATCCCGTGACGGATGCAGACAAGGAAATCACCCAAGACAAAGATCCTCACTACCGTGTACTCAACCTCTCCGTAAGTACATTCAACGATGCCACCACAAGCTATAAGCACCGCAGCATAGGGGGGTATCACCCGGCTAAGCTACAGCGTTACCAGGATCTCATAGAACATCAGATCACCAAGCAGAACCAGCAAGTACTCAACATGCTCGATACGAGATACTATATAGCGCCACAGGAAAACGGTCAGATATCCGTACTCTACAACCCGCAAGCATTCGGCCCCGCATGGTTTGTAGACGATGTGGCGTGGGTAAATAATGCTAACGAGGAGATGAAATCCTTGAACAATGTAATCCTCAACACTACGGCGGTGATAGATCGCAGATTCGAGACCAACGAAATCAAATCAGCATCCACCCCCATAACCACCAAGGATAGTGCCACCATAACACTGAAAGAGTACAAGCCCAACAAAGCGGTATATGACATCAAGGGCAATACCCGTAGCCGTGTGGCAGTATTCTCTGAGATATACTATCCTCATGGCTGGAAGGCGTTTGTCGACGGCAAACCTGCTTCCATATTCCGTACGGACTACATCCTGAGAGGTATGGTGATCCCGGCAGGAGCCCACAAGGTGGAGATGATATTCGATCCTAAATCCATCCATACCACAGAGACTCTGGCTTTCATAGCACAGATAATCCTACTGCTGGCAGCTATAGCGGCTGTGGGTTATCCTCTGTACAAGAGATGGAGACGTAACAACCCGGGATCCGCTACCCGATAAAAGGCCACACGTCACACAGAGAGACAAAAACATGCCCGACCTATCTCAGCACACACTCAAAGACTTTGCAATAGCTCCTTCTTACCTACCGCAGAAGGATGCCTTGCTCAGCCTCATTGCCGGATTTGACTATGATGGCACGGAGATCTACCGTGCCCGCAACGTACTCAAGGTATTTGACTCGCCTCGGGATTCGCATCACAAGCTTGTGATCAAATCCTTTGCATCGCCCAACTTGGTGCAAAAGATCTCCTACACCTTCTTTCGCACTACGAAGTGCAGACGTTCATTTGAGAATGCGGCCACACTGTCATCCCTGGGAATAGAAAATCCTACTGCCGTAGACTATGTGGAATATTACAGGTGGGGATTTTTTGACAAAGGTTTTTACACCTGCGAATTTATACCCGATACTTTACAGATACGTGACTTGATGCAGACAGACAGCCCTGATGCGGATCTGTTGCAAGCCCTTGCGCAGTACATACTCAATCTGCACAACCAAGGAGTGGAACACCTCGATCTCTCAGCCGGCAATATCATCTATCATCAAGACACTGCGAGTATATACCACTTCTATCTGGTGGACCTCAACCGCATCATTTTCCATCCCAAGCCTTTGACCACGGAGCAGCGTGTGCACAACCTGCGCAAGCTCATCATGGAACATGATCACGGCTACCTCGCTACTTGCTACGCGGGGCTGTATAGTGCAGATCCGCAGGAGAGCCTTGCTATGGCCACACAGATACGGCAGGAGAGCAAGGACTTCTACCTCAAACGCATGAAGATCAAAAGCATCAAAAGAACCTACCGTAAGTACGGGCTCTTCTCTGCTGAAATGAGAGAGGTAAGGCGCTTTTATGCCCTAAGACGCTTGCGTATCCACAAGCAAGGCGAGCTATCACCCCCATCACCCGATGAGAAAGCACTGTATCACAAGCGCATTGCGGCGGAAGACAGTGGTTTTCTATACACTCGATTTTACCGCTAACATAACCCACGCAAAGAATCAAAACAGCAAAAAGTCAGGATATACTCTCCCGGCGCATCATAATGACACTTACAGACTCTGTGATTATGTAAAAAAATAAATTGCAAAGAGCTAATAGCCTGTCAACTAAATTACTTTTCGAAGCCTTACAGAGAATAAACCACCCTGAATATGGTGGTCAAAAACGATATTATCCCTTCAAAAAACAGAATAAGACCGGTGATAAGACACTCCTCGATATTTGATATAAATACAGCCGTACTATAGTTATCATACAACGGTATCTTAACTATAACACGGCGGTGGTTTAACTAAAACACTGGAGTATTTTAACTAAAATGTTGTCGTGTTTTAGTTAAGATACAATCGTGTTTTAACTGTAATATGGGGATCAAAAAAGGATAGAACAGTAGCGAGCAAGAAAGCGCTACCCGATAAAATAGATGTGTGGATAAGGGGTATGTGCTACACCTCTAAGATACACCCGTAATCCACGGCATGCCGGATATACCGAGACAAGTCATCATGGGCAGTTACCGATAACAACATATTAGTCAGGCTATTTATATCACTGATGATAGAAGGGGACATGCAGATATTAATTTATTTGAATACAATGGAGACTTCGGATACATGACAAAGATACAACATCGTACCCCCCTTTGTCAAGTCCTTCAACGAGTACAAAGAGATATCATTATGATTACATTTAGCCATAAAACACATCATAATGACACATCAAGAATGTGTTGATAGGACATAATTGTATATGTCTTACATAAAAAAACAGGAGGTACACACGAAAAAAATATTCTTACCAATACGCTTATTTCTAATTCATAAGATATCTTATGAATTAACACATAATAAGCGTAAGACTTCTTCGTAAACAATTAAACTGATGTAAAATGCGTTTATAATTATAGAAGACAGCTCTTTGCATACGGGGATTAAGCACCAAAGCCGACACCGCAAAAAGGCCTCTCCACAAAGAATAAAATCAATTTATACAATAAGATAGCTCGGATGGGCGTAAAAATTATTATCTTTGAAACAAAGTAACAAACTCTGAACAAACTTTATATAATGGATATACTAGACGAACAGATGCATCATCCCGAAAATGATACGTGTTACGAAGGCCTTAAAGTAAACAAGGGTGTAAAAGCTCAACCTATAGTGAATCCACATTTCAAGAGAATAGAGAAAAAAAATTATACTATAGACGAATTTGTGGACGGAATACTCCGGGGAGACATTACATGCTTGAGCCGGGCTGTCACACTGGTAGAAAGTAACAAAAACGAACATCAGGAAATAGCACAACAAATCATAGAGCGATGCCTGCCACACTCGGGCAAGTCTATGCGTGTAGGGATCACGGGAGTACCGGGTGCGGGTAAAAGTACGTCCATCGACTCCTTCGGGATGCACCTCATCAAGCAGGGGCGTAAGCTTGCCGTACTGGCCATAGACCCCAGCAGCGAGCGCTCGGGAGGAAGTATCCTCGGTGACAAAACGCGTATGGAGCTATTGTCGCGTGAGAAAAACGCTTTTATACGCCCCAGCCCCACAGCAGGGTCACTGGGTGGCGTGGCACGCAAGACAAGAGAAACTATTATATTGTGTGAGGCAGCGGGGTTCGATACCATATTTGTAGAGACGGTGGGAGTGGGACAAAGCGAAACGGCTGTACACTCTATGGTGGACTTCTTTCTGCTCATCCAGCTCGCCGGCACAGGCGATGAGCTGCAAGGGATAAAAAGAGGTATCATGGAGATGGCAGACGGCATAGTGATCAACAAAGCCGATGGCGACAATGTGGACAAAGCCAACCTGGCAGCATCACATTTTCGCAACGCCCTACATCTATTTCCTCCCACTGAGTCCGGTTGGAAACCCAAGGTTCTTACTTACTCAGGCTACTACGCACTGGGGATAAAAGAAATTTGGGATATGATAGATGAGTACAGGCATTACACCACGGACAGCGGATACTTTCATGAAAAAAGGCAACGCCAAGCCAAATGGTGGATGTACGAAACCATCAATGAAGTACTGCGCAAATCGTTTTATGCCAACGAGTCGGTAGAGAAAATGCAAGGGGATATAGAACATAATATTGTCACCGATAAAATGTCTTCATTTACCGGAGCACATGCGCTGCTAAACGCTTATTTTAATTCTTTAAAAAAGAATTAAATAACCAAAAAGGAATTAAAACGGAATGCAAAGAGTTGTAATTCATTGATTTTTCAAAGAAAAGCCCTATATTTGCAGACCAAAAAAGAAAATATCACATCAAATTTTAACAAGGATAAAAAGCTATGACGAAGGCTGAAGTTGTAAACGAAATTTCGAAATCTACGGGAGTTGATAAGGAAACAGCGATGAATGTTGTGGAAGCATTCATGGAATCAGTAAAGGACTCCCTCTCGAGAGGAGAGAATGTATATTTGCGCGGATTCGGTAGTTTCATCGTGAAAGAGAGAGCAGAAAAAACTGCTCGTAACATCTCTAAGCAAACTACTATTATCATCCCGAAGAGACGCATCCCTGCTTTTAAGCCCTCAAAGATGTTTTCAAGCAAAGTAAAGTAATTAACAGAAGTAAAACTCATAAAAATTTTTCAAGATGCCAAGCGGAAAGAAAAGAAAAAGACATAAAATGGCTACGCACAAGCGTAAGAAAAGGCTGAAAAAGAACAGACACAAGAAGAAATAAACTGCATACGGGGGATCAAGGTTTTTTTAAAAAAGACTGCTTTCCCCCCGCTGTTGTTTTATATAACAGCCGGATTTTATTTCTTGTCAAATCTAAAAAACATCACAAGTGAACAGCGAACTTATTGTTGACGTTTCACCCAAAGAGATTTCGATGGCTGTCCTCGAGGACCAGAAACTCGTGGAGTTGCAACGTGAACGCAGAGACCTGGCTTTCTCCGTAGGTGATATATACCTCGGAAAGGTCAAAAAGATAATGCCGGGGCTTAACGCTGCTTTTGTGGATGTGGGTTACAAAAAAGATGCTTTCCTCCACTATCTTGATTTGGGCATGACCTTTGGCGCCCAGACGAAGATGATGGAAATGATAGCAAAAAGCAAAACGGTACCATCGCTGAATAAAGTACAGGCAGGAACCGAATTGCCCAAAGACGGTAAAATAGGTGACATACTCACCGCGGGACAACAAGTATTGGTTCAGATAGTCAAAGAGCCTATCTCTACCAAAGGCCCCCGACTGACAACAGAGATTTCTCTTGCTGGCAGAAATCTGGTCTTAGTACCTTTCTCAGACAAAGTATCGGTATCACAAAAGATACAATCACAAGAAGAAAGGGCAAGGTTGAAGCAACTTATTCTTAGCATTAAACCTAAGAACTTCAGCGTTATCATCCGCACATCGGCTCAAGGCAAAAAGGCCTCAGAGCTGGACAAAGAGATGAGACGCCTCGTGCGTAGATGGGAAGAAAATATTACCAAACTCATCAAAGCCAAAGCACCTAAGATTATCTACGAAGAAACAGGACGTGCTTTGGGACTTTTGAGAGATACTTTCAATCCCTCTTTTCAGAGCATTCAGGTTAATGACAGAGAATATTACGAAACCATACGCGATTATATCTCAATGATCGCACCTGGTCGTGAAGAAATCGTAAAGTTGTATGAAGGCGAATTACCTATTTTCGATCATACAGGCATAACAAAACAAATCAAAGCGCTCTTTGGGCGCACTGTTACTTATAAGAGTGGAGCTTACCTGATTATCGAGCAGACAGAGGCTATGCACGTAGTGGATGTCAATAGCGGTAACAGGTCTCGTAATAGTACGGAACAGGAAAATACAGCTGTGGACGTAAACATGGCAGCAGCCGAAGAGTTGGCTCGCCAGTTGCGACTGAGAGATATGGGCGGCATCATCGTAGTCGATTTTATCGATATGCATGAACCCCAACACAGACAGCAGTTATATGAATACATGGTAAAGCTGATGGCTAATGACCGGGCTAGACACAATATCTTACCTTTGAGTAAGTTTGGTGTAATGCAGATTACCCGACAGAGAGTAAGGCCTGCCATGCAAATTAATAATGAAGAAACTTGTCCCACTTGTATGGGTACCGGTACGATGAAATCATCTATACTCTTTACAGACCAGCTGGAAGAAAAGGTGACTCATCTTGTAAAGATTCAAAAAGTAACCCATTTCACGCTGCACGTACACCCCTACGTGGCGGCATACCTGAAGAAAGGGCTGTTCAAGTCTATCGCAAAGACTTGGAAGTCCAAAATATCAAAAGGTATCCGGGTAATCCCCAATGAGAGCCTCGCCTTTCTGGATTATAAATTTATAGACAATGAAGGCAACGAGATAGAACTCATAGAGGATTAAACAAACATTTAATAGAAATAAGGGGTTAAGAGAAGAAAGACGGGCATAAGAAGCCTGAGTGTACGCTCTTAACCCCTTGCTTTTTTGCAATAACTGCACAATGAATACTCAATATCCATCCAAACTTGTAGAGCGGGCAGTGGAGCAATTTTCGTCCCTTCCCGGCATTGGTCGCAAAACAGCACTGAGACTAACCTTGCATCTTCTATCACGTCCAGAGGAATACACCACAGTATTTGCAGATACACTCAAAGATCTACGCCTCAACATAGTTTATTGCAAGCAGTGCCACAATATCAGTGATACGGAGCTGTGTCCTATATGTGCCAATCCACGCCGAGACAGACAGACTCTCTGCGTGGTACAAAATATCAATGATGTGATGGCTATTGAGAATACGGCTCAATACCATGGACTATATCACGTACTGGGCGGTGTAATATCTCCCATAGAAGGCATAGGTCCTCAGGATCTCAATATCGCATCTCTGATACAGCGCATCAGTGACGAAGACATCCGTGAAGTGATACTAGCCCTGGGCACTACAATGGAGGGCGATACAACCAATTTCTTTATCCACCGCAAACTGAGTGAGACAGGTGTGAAGATATCAGTGATAGCCCGTGGCATCGCTATAGGTGATGAGATAGAGTATGCTGATGAAGTGACGCTCGGCAGATCGATTCTCAACCGCACCACCTTCAATGACTCCGTCAAGTTTTAACCCATTTGTATGATATGCAAGCCTGTTTCAAATCGAAAAACATAAGCTTCAGGGCAATAGAGCCACAAGATGCCGAACTTCTTTTCCGCTGGGAAAACGACACCACGGCATGGAGTAGTGGCGACAACCTCAATCCTGTGAGCAAAGCATTTATCCAAAACTATGTCACGACATCGCACCGCAGCCTCTTTGACGAGGGTTATCTCCGACTCATTATTCTTGAAAACTCAGGTAAAACTGCCATAGGCAACATATCTCTTTATGACTACGACGCCTTTCACAAAAGGGTGTCGCTGGGCATCTACATTGACAGCCGCTACCGGCAACACGGCTACGGTAAGGAAGCTTTACAAATGCTATCGTCCTACGTTTTGGACAAACTCAGGCTTCACCAACTTTACGCCTTCGTCTCAGACCTCAACACGCCTGCGAAGTCGTTATTTATATCTGCCGGATTCAAAGCCACAGCCGTCTTACCTCAATGGATATGGGCTGAAGGTGAGTACCAATCGATCAACGTATTTCAACTATGGAAAGAATAGAAGAACGCATCCGCGAACTCCGCAACGAGATAGATGCGCACAATTATAATTACTACGTACTCTCCCAACCGACAATTGAAGACAGGGACTTCGACTTCCTCATGAAAGAGCTGCAACAGCTCGAAGCCGCTCACCCCGAACTTATCACACCGGACTCCCCTACACAGCGAGTGGGCTCTGATAAGACGGAAGGATTCAGCCAAATAGCTCACCGCTACCCTATGCTCTCGCTAAGCAATACCTATAATTATGATGAGGTGGCAGATTTCTACCACAGGGTGGAGCGGGAGCTTTCGGGAAGAAATTTCGATATTATTGCAGAACTCAAATTCGACGGTCTTTCCATTTCTCTCATTTACAAGCATGGTATACTCTCCCATGCAGTGACACGGGGCGATGGACAGTACGGTGATGATGTCACAGCCAACGTGCGCACCATACGCTCCATACCACTCAAACTCCGAGGGCATGACTACCCTGATGATATAGAAATAAGAGGGGAGATACTACTTCCTTTTGCTCGATTCAACGCCTTGAATAAGGAACGAGAGCAAAACGGTGAACCGCTGTTTGCCAATCCTCGCAATGCGGCCTCCGGTACGCTCAAGCAACTCGATCCCTCCGTTGTGGCCAAGAGGCAAATGGATGCCTACTTCTACTACGTCCCGGGACAACCCACACTGCCCGACAGTCACTACGAGCGTCTCATGGACTGCAAGCACTGGGGGCTCAAAATATCAGATGCCATAGCTCGCTGTCACTCTTTGCAAGAGGTATACGCCTTTTTGGACTACTGGGATGTAGCTCGTAAGAACCTCCCTGTAGCCACTGACGGAGTTGTACTCAAGGTAGACTCCATCAAAGAACAAGAACAACTAGGCTACACTGCCAAAAGCCCCCGATGGGCCATAGCTTACAAGTACCAAGCCGAACAAGCTCGTACCAAGTTGGTATCTGTGGACTACCAAGTAGGTCGCACAGGAGCTATCACACCGGTAGCTAATCTGGAACCTGTGTTGCTTTCAGGTACGGTAGTCAAGAGAGCTTCGCTACACAATGCCGACTTCATACGTGACAAAGACCTCCATATAGGCGACTATGTCCTGGTAGAAAAAGGAGGAGAGATTATCCCCAAAATTGTAGGAACGGATCTGACGGCACGTACAGAAAGTACCGGTGAGGCAGTGACCTTCCCCACCATATGCCCTGCGTGTGGCACGCCTTTGGTGAGGCAGCATGGCGAGGCTGCTTATTACTGCCCTGACAGTGTATCATGCGCACCGCAGCAAAAAGGGCGCATCGAGCATTTCTGTAGTCGCAAAGCTGCCGATATCAATATAGGGCCGGAAACTATAGACCTGCTATACAAGCATCATTTTGTAAACAACGTGTCAGATCTCTATGATCTTACAGCTCCACAGCTTATCACCCTGCCGGGAATACAAAAGAAAGGAGCCTCCAAGCTCGTTGCAAGCATAGAGAAGTCCAAAGACCGTCCTTTCCACGCCTTGCTTTACGGACTAGGCATCCGATATGTGGGAGAAACGGTGGCCAAAACACTCACCAAGGCATATTCGGATATAGATAGCCTCAGAGCTGCTACATTCGAAGAACTCATCACAATACCCGAGATAGGGCCCAAAATAGCCGAGAGTATTCGCATCTATTTTGACAATTACGACAATAACCATTTGGTAGACCAGCTCCTTTTCAAAGGGCTCAATTTCAGCCGTCCCGTACAGGAGGCATCTACATCCAATGCCGACACACAAGTGCTGGCAGGCAAAACGGTAGTCATAAGCGGAGTATTCCGGCATCACAGTCGCGACGAGTATAAGGAGTTAGTGGAAAGTCTGGGAGGCAAGATGTCTTCATCCATTTCCCCCAAAACCGATTTCATCCTTGCGGGAGAAAACATGGGACCTTCCAAACTCGAAAAAGCCAAACAACTCGGTGTCGAAATCAAATCAGAAGACGACTTCCGAGCCCTCATAGGTGAAGCGTAACGCTTGATCAGCTCTTCCTGGTGCTTTATCCCTCTTCTCTCCATAGAGCATTTAGGAAAGGCTTCAGGCACACTTATAATATAAAATATCACCCTGTCGATAAAGCCTGATCAAGTCTTATGGGTGGGGTGATAATATTTGTACAGCTGAATATGACCTCTAAAGATCACATAGATGAGCACGAGCTATTCCGAGAGGATATAGATCCACTCATCTGCAGACGTGCGTGCGCCGGAGTCCCCGTCACTATATACGAAACCGTTGGGGCTAAACCCTTTGAGCTGTTCAGGGTCGGTAATACGATGCTGCAATATATGTCGAGCCATGAGGCCTCGAGCCATTTTGGTATAGATCACTATTTGTTTGAGTTTACCGCCTGCCTGTGGTACCATAAACAACGGCGTGATGACACGCACTGATTTTTCCACCCTGTTCCAATCAAACAATTGCTTCATCTCCTCACTTGCCAAATAACACAACACGCCACCCGCCCGCTGTATCTCGGCAATAAAGATATCCGTCATAAGCGGTCTCCAATAATCAAATACCTTACCACTCACCGGCACAGGTAGCTCCACATTTCCCTCCATTCGATACGGCACTATACCATCAGCCGGCGCAAGCATACCGTAGGCAAAGGAGGTGATACGCAAGTGGTCAGCAGCATATGACCAAGTATCAGAAGAAAACGTAGCAGCATCAAGCTTCTTGAATACCATACCTGAGTACAGCAATGCCGCAGGAGCACAAGGCTCGGATGGGTTGAGAAACGACTGCCAATGCAAATACGCCTTGCCGGCTATCTTACTGTTGACCTCCATACTCCTCGCTATATCATCAGGCTTCAGCCCCGAAGCGGCTAGGGCTATCTTGCGGGCATACTCCCGGTAGCGTGGCATAGTCATCTCTACGGGGCTTTTGATCTTGGCAGGATCGGCAAATGTTTTGGCGGGGGATATAAGAACTATCATGAACTTTTATTTAAATGTAAATATCGGATTTTCGGCAAAGCACCGTGAGCCTAATGAGCACAGAACTCACTGAATCAGCTTGGTTCCTTACGGACAATACCGGGAATCCGTAAGGCAAGATACAAAAATTCCCGATGCCGCTAAGCATCGGGAATCTTCCGTATAAGTATCAAGCTTCTGCCTCTGTGGCATTACTTGTTGGCATCCATTATTTCTTTCTGCTTGTCGTTCATACCCAGGTTGTAGTACACATTACCTAAGATGTAGTAAGTTTCTTTGGGCATAGTCTTGTATGCTTTTTCGAGCATGGGGAGAGCCTTTTGGAACCATTCCTTAGCTTTAGCTTCGGTGGCCGGATCCATCTTCTCTCCTGATTTCAGAGTTACACCTTCATTATAGTATGTTCTTCCCAGGTCAAAATAGCCTTCTGCATATTCAGGATCAGCATCGATAGACTTCTGGAAAAACTCAGCAGCCTTCTTGTAATCCTCTTTTTGCTCATACAATTTACCCATTACGTCATAAAGCTGTGCGTTCTTGGGATCTTGAGCGATAGCATTGTTTAGGAATTCGATCGCCTTGTCATACTCTTTGTTTTGTATGAAAGAGTTAGTCATGTTCAGCGTATAGTATGATTCTTTTGGGAAAATCTTCATACCCTCTTCCAGTACCTTTCTGTAAGATACGCTATCACCTTTCTTGAGGTAAGAGTCGGCAAGCAACTGATAGATCTCGTTTTTCTGATAGTCCAAATCCTTTGCAGCGTTTGCGATACTGATAGCCTTGTCATAGTTTTTGCTCTGATAAGCCGAAACAGCTCCGTAGAAACCTGCTATCATAGCATTAGAGTCCACAGCAGTCATAGTATTGTCTTCAGCAAACATAGGCAACTTCTTGATGGCAAGGAACTGATCGAAAGCTTCTGTAGCCTTGTCATATTTCTTCTCGTTCATGAAGTGTGCACCGGCGTTGATCAGGTGTAAGTGATCGCTCTTGAGATCCTTCATGATGTCCTTCTCATACTTAGGCTTTACTTTACCTTTATCGTTGGGTACACGATCCAGAGAATCCGCAGTTTTGTAGAATGGGAATACTCTCAACAGAGAGCTATACATCCTGGTCTTATCACCTTGGCCGTTGGGCATCATGTCTTTGATAAGTTCTTTTTCAAACTCCTGGTTTTCCACCAACCCTGAAACATACCAAGTATAAGGATCAGCTTTAGTCTCGGCATTCTCACGTGCTGACTTAATTAAGCCACGAGCTTCCTCGAAATTAGGCTTGTCCGACTTTGCAATTTTCTCGGCTGCCTTTACATTCGCTTTTTGTGCGAAAGCACCTGTAGAGAATACCATACAGAGTGCTGTTGCATAAAATAACTTTTTCATTGTTCAGTCTTGTTAATTAGTTTGTTTTATCAAATTTAAATATCTTCAGCATCGGAATCAAATAAATCAGTAGGGACATCTTTTTCTATAACATCCGACTGCTCTTCATTATTATCCTGCATTTTCTCTTTTATTTCTTCTTGAGCTTCTTCCTCAATCTCGTCTTCCGATATCACACGGCATACAGAGGCGATCTCATCGCTACGTTTGTCCAGATTGATGAGCCTTACGCCCTGAGTGGCACGGCCTATCACATTGATATCTCTTACTTTGACACGTATAGCTACACCACTCTTGTTGATGATCATGAGGTCAAAGTCGTCCGTTACCGAGCGTATGTCTACCAGCTTACCCGTTTTATCGGTAATATTCAGCGTTTTCACGCCCTTACCGCCACGGTTGGTTATTCTGTAATCCTCGATATTGGAGCGCTTACCAAATCCCTTCTCGCTCACCACCAAGATAGTTTCCTCTTCCGGGTACTTGATGGATATCATACCTATCACTTCGTCTATACCATCATTGTCCAGGGTCATACCCTTTACACCCATGGCAGTACGACCGGTGGGGCGTATGGCAGACTCATGGAAGCGTATGGCACGTCCGTTCTTGTTGGCTACCACGATCTGGCTATTACCATTGGTCATGCGTACACTCACCAGGTTGTCGTCCTCGGCAAGGTTGATGGCTATCACACCATTGGCACGAGGTCTTGAATAAGCCTCGAGAAGTGTTTTCTTGATAATGCCTCGCTTGGTACAGAACATGAGATAGTGAGAGTTTACAAACTCGGTGTCGGTGGTAAGGTTCTTGACACGTATAAAGGCATTGATACGGTCACCGGACTCGATGTTGAGCAGGTTTTGTATGGCACGTCCTTTGGAGTTTTTGCTTCCCTCAGGGATCTCATACACCTTGAGCCAGTAGCAACGTCCCATAGCGGTAAACAGCATCATGGTAGCGTGCATGGAGGCCGGGTAAATATACTCTACAAAGTCTTCGTCTCTGGAGTCAGCACCCTTGGAGCCTACACCGCCACGTCCCTGTGTATGGAACTCCGACAGCGGAGTACGCTTGATGTATCCCAGGTGTGATATGGTGATGATCATTTCATCATCGGCATAGAAGTCTTCGGGGTTGAACTCCTCCGAAGCATATACAATTTCACTGCGACGCTCATCGCCGTATTTTTCTTTGATGGCTACGAGCTCTTGCTTCACTACGTTCATACGCAGCACTTTGTCGCCAAGCAACTCTTCGAGGTATTTGATGGAGTTCATCAGCTCGTCAAACTCAGCCCTGAGCTTGTCTCTCTCAAGACCGGTAAGAGCCCTGAGACGCATGTCCACAATGGCACGAGCCTGTATCTCGGTGAGATGGAAACGCTCTATGAGTCGCTCCTGAGCTATCTGAGCATTCTGTGATCCTCTGATGATGTTGATCACTTCGTCTATATTATCAACAGCAATAAGCAACCCCTCGAGGATGTGAGCACGCTCCTGCGCTTTGCGTAGCTCGTACTCGCAGCGACGTGTCACCACATCATGGCGGTGATCTATAAATTCGCGTATGAGGTCTTTGAGGTTTAGCAGCTGGGGGCGTCCATTGACCAAAGCGATGTTATTGACAGAGAATGAGCTCTGCAACGGGGTCATCTTGTACAATTTGTTGAGTACCACAGATGCATTGGCGTCTTTCTTGACGTCTATCACTACTCTGATACCCTTGCGGTTCGACTCATCGGAGATATTCGATATACCGTCGATCTTCTTGTCGGATATCAGCTGTGCTATACCACCTACAAGCTCGGCCTTATTTACTTGGTACGGTATCTCTGACACGATGATACGCTCATGGTTGTTGTATTGCTCTATCTCGGCACGGCTTCTGATCACTACCCTGCCTCGCCCAGTATGGAAGGCATCCCTTACACCTGCGTATCCGTATATAAACCCTCCTGTGGGAAAGTCGGGAGCCTTGATATGCTGCATGAGACCTTCTATATCGATCTCACCCTCGGATTCTATATACGCCACACACCCGTCTATACACTCGGAGAGGTTGTGGGGAGGCATATTGGTAGCCATACCTACAGCGATACCCGCAGCGCCATTGATAAGCAAGTTGGGTATGCGTGTGGGAAGCACCGTGGGCTCGAGTATAGTATCGTCGAAGTTGTTTTGAAAATCCACAGTCTCCTTGTCGATATCCTTCAGCATCTCACCTGCTATCTCGCTGAGACGAGCCTCGGTATAACGCATAGCTGCCGGTGAGTCACCGTCTATGGACCCGAAGTTACCTTGTCCCTGCACCAGCGGGTAGCGCAAGCTCCATGGCTGTGCCAGACGCACTATGGTCATGTATACTGAAGAGTCGCCATGAGGGTGGTATTTAGCGATAACCTCACCTACTGCCTTGGCAGACTTCTTGGTGGGATTGGTAAAGGTGTTACCCATATCATTCATCGCATACAACACACGGCGGTGTACGGGTTTGAATCCATCACGAACATCAGGCAGAGCACGAGACACGATTACGGACATTGAATAGTCAATGTACGCTGTCTTCATCTCGTCCTCAATGTTGATGTCTATAATTCTGTCTTCTTGATCGATCATTTTATTTTTGAAACGCTTTTAGGTCTAACTACGTTTAAGCCACTAAGGTAACATTTTTTTATGATTTTTTTGCTTTTTATCATGATCCAATTGCTAACAAACCTACAGATTTCGGCATTTTACAGCGTAAAAAAAGGACAAAAGTGCAGGCAGCGCTCTTTTTCATATTCCGGCATAGTTTTTCCCTGCTATCCGGACACATCCATCAGACAAATTCATTGCCCGAAATGGGCTGCCCAAAGATGGAAAGAACTCATGTAAAAGGGGCAAAAAGGACCGACCAGACCTATCTTTTTGACAGCAAAAACAAGTAAGGAAAGGTGCAATTCACCCATAACAGACTGAAACAAGCCCATACTAAAGCACAATTGTAGCAAAAGGAAAGCCCCAAATGAGAAAAAAATCAAATTTACATGCATCCTATGTTCATGATTCGAACTTATTTGGAAAAGAAAAGACCAAACGAAGAGTTATGGAGCGGGGAGTAACTTCGATTCCCGACAATGAGTGTATCATAACTAAAACAGCTTTGTGTCTTAGTTAAAGCACCAAAACGTTTTAACTGTAATACAAGCGTGTCTTAACTAAAGCACGGCTGTGTTTTAACTAAAGCAGGAAAGTATTTTAGCTAATACATAGAGGACGTTGAGCCATAACATAGATACATTTGTCTGGTAAAAGAGGAAAAAGAAAACGGCTCCGAAAGCCATATTCGCCTTCGGAGCCGTGGTGAGAGTGTATGTGTATGTTGTTAATTAGGGGAGATTCGAGTCGGTTTTACAACCCTGACCCGGGATTATTACCGGGATTACCGGGATCCGGGTTATGATCACCGGGCTTCTTTGTCTTGAAGTTTTTGGGGTCTTCCACTGCCAAGGTGATATCTTTTGCCCACATGCGCATCTCCTTGTTTTGCCTGAGTACTACTCTGGGTTTCTTAATCTTTCGGGCATCCACATCGTCGGCTTTCTCCACAAATTGCGAACGGAAACTGACGCTAAATATGCCCAAATCACCCAGATTGATACGCTTACCGCTCATAAGTTCACGCTTCATCACATAGCTGAGTCTGTGCAGAGTAGCCTCCACATCCGCAGCAGTAAGGCTGCATGAGTCTGCAATGTCGTTGGCGATGGTGCGTAGAGATAGGGTTTGGGTAGGTGCGGGCTTGGCGTAATACACCGTTTTTCCTTTGAGCTTGCCCACAAGAGCTTTTCTTTTTTCTACAGTAAATAACATAATAAATAAATGATTATAAAGTGAATAAATAAATGATTATAAAGTGAATAAATAAATAGGATGTCGACGTGAAATAAAAGCGTCGACAATGCAAATATACAACCTCAAACACCCCTTTGTCAAGACCTTGTACGTTAAAAAAACCAAAATCTATATAATTGACTAACAGCAAGTAAACTAATATTTCTAAGGAAGTAACGTGTTTCTATAGTGCACCATCTTACATCTCTGTAACCATTGTGCTCACCACTACTCCACAACTCCACCCAGACACTTCATAGACCAATGGAGAAATGGACACTTATATCTGTAAGAAACAGCCTAATAGGCCTATCAGTATAGATGATGAAGAGTACATCAACACAGGGTATACAAAACAGCAAAAGCTCCTTACTCCATATAGGAAATAAAAAGCTTTTGCTTAGGACTAAGAGGTGGGGACTCTACACTCCCACACCTATGCCCAGACAGGTGATGCCGTACTGCTCCAACGAATTGTCGAAGACATTGCGTCCATCGATCACCAACGGTGTACGCATAGATTTCTTGATCACTCCCCATGATGGCATGCGGAATTGTTTCCATTCTGTGACATGGAAAATAACATCGGCATCAAGGGCTGCATCATAGATATCATCGGCATAGCGTACTTTGTCTCCTATGCGTCGCTTGCCTTCGTCCATGGCTACCGGATCATACACTGCTACTTCACAACCTGCTTGGAGGAGATCCTCAATAAGTTCCATGGCGGGAGCTTCACGCATATCATCAGTGCCGGGCTTGAAGGCAAGCCCCCATACCGCTGCTTTTTTACCGTGGAGATTTCCTTGGAAATGATTGTGAAACTTATTGAAAAGAATCTTCTTTTGGTCATGATTGACCTCTTCTACAGCTTCAAGCACTCTCATGCTATATCCATTGAGCCGAGCTGTATGAATGAGAGCTTTGACATCTTTCGGGAAGCATGATCCTCCGTATCCACAGCCGGGATAAAGAAACTTGTTGCCTATACGGGTATCGGAGCCTATACCTTGCCGCACCATATTGACATCGGCTCCCACGAGTTCACACAGGTTGGCCACATCGTTCATAAAGCTGATGCGGGTAGCTAGCATGGCATTGGCAGCATATTTGGTCATCTCGGCAGAGGGGATATCCATAAACAATACTCTAAAGTTATTGAGCTGGATAGGCTTGTACAGATTGGTCATGAGCTCACGGGCACGCTCGGACTCTATGCCCACTACTACACGGTCGGGTTTCATGAAGTCGTTGATAGCATTGCCCTCTTTGAGGAACTCGGGATTGGAAGCCACATCAAATTCAAGATCTGTACGGCCGCGAGCATAGAGCTCCTCTTGGATAGCTTGCTTGACAAGCCGTGAGGTACCCACGGGTACTGTGCTCTTGGTAACGACGAGACAATACTTTTCGAGACTGCGGCCGATGGTATGGGCTACGTCGAGTACATAGCGCAAATCTGCCGATCCGTCTTCATCAGGAGGCGTACCTACAGCACTAAACACGATTTCCACATGGGGCAACACCTCACTGATGGATGTGCTGAAGTGTAGCTGACCGGCTTCCATGCCATGACGCACCAAGGTATCGAGACCCGGCTCATAGATGGGGATGATACCGCTCTTGAGTTTCTCTATTTTATCTTCGTCTACGTCCACGCAGTATACGGTGGCACCCAGCTCTGCAAAGCATGCAGCACTCACGAGCCCGACGTATCCGATGCCTATGATAGCAATATTCATAAGAAGGGGGAAGTGTTGTTTATAGTTTATGGCAAATATATTATACCTGCTCTCTGATGCGATCTCCTATCCTTGCGAGTTCGTCACGGGTATAAGACAGCCTTGGTTTCTTGAAGTCCAAATCGCCCTCTTGCTCTATGGGTACGAGGTGGATGTGGGCGTGCGGTACTTCAAGCCCTATCACGGCTACTGCTACGCGCTTGCACTCAATAGCCTTTTGGATACCTTTGGCTACTTTCTTGGCAAAGATCATGAGTTCTCCCAAGGTTTCGTCATCAAGGTCAAAGATATAGTCGACTTCTTTCTTGGGGACAACCAGGGTGTGTCCCGGAGCAATGGGCTCTATATCAAGAAAGGCATAGAACTTATCAGACTCGGCTATGCGGTGTGAGGGTATCTCACCTGCTATTATTTTACTGAAAATACTTGACATGGCTTATGTGTTTTTATGAAGAGGATATGGCACTCTACCGAAAAAAGAGTCCGTACCCGTTTGTTTGGGGAAGTTATAGCGCAATATCTATAATCTCAAACGTAACTACGCCTGAAGGCACTGTGATCTCTACCACATCTCCCACTTTTTTCCCCATAAGTCCCTTGGCAATGGGAGTGTTTACGGAGATTTTGTTTTCTTTCAAGTTTGCCTCAGAGTCTGATACCAGGGTGTAAGTCATCTGCGTACCGTTTTTGGTGTTTTTGATGGTTACCTTGTTGAGTATCTGTACACTGTCAGTGCCCACCTGCGACTCATCTATGATGCGGGCGTTGGCAATAACACCTTTGAGCTGCGATATTTTGGCTTCAAGTATACCTTGTGCCTCTTTGGCAGCATCGTATTCGGCGTTTTCCGATAAATCCCCTTTGTCACGTGCTTCGGCAATCTGCCGTGAGATCTCCGGTCTTTGCACGGATTCCAGTTCGTTGATTTCGGCCAAGACTTTCTCGTAGCCTTCCTTGGTCATATAAGAATATCCCATATAGTTAGTTATTAATTTATTTTCCTAATGTTCATTAAAATAAAAAGAATCCCGAACTACTGCTCCGCTTGAATATCGGGAGCAATTATCTCGGAATCCTATTTTCGGGATGCAATATAAGCATTTTTATGAAATAAACATTCACAGCATGGCGATAGGATTTATTGCATCGTAATGAATAATAGCCTTTAAGCTGATAATACCCGTGTACAAAGCCGCAGGGTGGGTGTATCTACAATACGGGCTCGGGGCAAAACTCTCTGAAAGGAATGCCCTTGAGGTCTTTGTCGGAAAGTTTAAACTCTGGCTTGCTCACCCCGTAACCCTCCCAGTCTATAGCCAGGTCCTCATCGTCGTAGCGCACTGAGCATTCGCTTTGTGGGGAGTAAGCATTGTCTACTTTGTACTGCGCTATGGCTGTATCGGAAGTGACAAGGAATCCGTGCGCAAACCCGCGAGGGACAAAGAGCTGATGCTTATTCTCAGCAGAAAGCACGGTAACAAACGTTTGTCCATAAGTGGGGGATCCTGCACGCAGATCTACTACCACATCCACAAAAGAGCCAGAAACGCAACGTATCAGTTTGGCTTGGCTATGAGTACCGCGCTGAAGATGCAATCCTCTGAGTACTCCTCGTGTGGAGAATGATTCGTTTTCCTGTACAAAGTTGATCGTGCCGATATTCTGCTCAAACTGTTCTTTGAGGAAGAACTCCATAAAATATCCGCGGTGATCTCCCATGACTTTGGGGATGATGAGATAAACTCCGCTGAGCGAAGTTGTACGAAATTCCATAATATTACTTGTGTTTGTCCGATTCAAAGTTAAGCCTTTTTGACGTATCTACCACAATGATTGCGACCGTAGCTTAAACACGGAAGCAAAATGAACTAATATTTTGAGGCTATTGTTTATATTAAAAAGGAATAAATGATCATAGGTGCTCCCCTTTTGAGCTAGTTTCCCGCTTGCATCAAGAGCATGATAATCACGGCTTGATTTTTTAAATTGAAACACATTTAACTTTACATATTATGGAAGAGAATAAACTTGTAACAGTGGCGATTCACACTTACGAAAAAGCCGAAATACTTAAAACTATACTCGAGAGCGAAGGCATAGAAGTATTCCTGACGAACATCAATCAGTTGCAACCAATGGTGTCTGCAGGAGTAAGAGTACGTATCAGCGAGAAGGATCTGCCCAAAGCCCTCAACATCATTGAGAACATGCACTGGAACGAACAACTGGAAGAAGACGCACAAACACCCGAAACAGACTATGACAAAGAGGAAGATGAGAAAGACAACAACTTTGTACTTATCCCCATCGACTTCAGTGACTACACCCTCCGTATTTGTAAGATAGGAATCAACTATGCTGCCCGAAGGGGACTGAATGTGGTGTTGATACATGCTTATTACACGCCTTTTATCCCCAGCCCCATGATGATAGAAGACATTACTGCCGTGCAACTCTCTACGGAACTCAACCTGAAGGAAGAAATGAAACAGGTGATGAGCGATATGGAAAAGCTGAAAAGAGATCTCAATGACCTCATGGCGCAAGGCACAATACCTCAAGTCAACTTCAAGACTCTGCTGAGAGACGGCACACCCGAAGATGTGATCTTGGGCTATGCCAAACGCCACAGACCGGTAGTGATTGTGATGGGAACCCGAGGCAAAGGCAAGAAAGACAGTGACCTCATCGGTAGTGTAGCGGCAGAGGTGATAGACTCCAGCAAAGTACCCGTACTTGTGGTGCCGGAAGGAACACCTTTCGATGATCTTGCTAAAGTAAAAGAAGTGGCCGTAGCAACGAGCATGAAGCAAAATGACCTGCTGCTCTTTGAAAGCTTCATCAAATTACTGGGACATCACAATCCTAAATTCCATATCTTCAACATATCACTCGGTGAGGGCAAAGAGTGGAACCAAATACAGCTCGAAGCAATCAAAGATTATCACCTCAGACACTACCCCACACGGGAGATTGAAGTGAACCAATTAGAACAAGGTGATTTTGGAGAGGCGTTGGAGAAGTTTATCAATCGCGAACATATTGATCTTATCGTGGTCAATACTTATGAGCGTGGATTCTTTGCCAAGCTGTTTAACCCCAGTATGGCTCGCAGGATGCTCTATCACTCAGGTACACCGATGCTGGTGATGCGCAATAAACCTGACAACAAATAGACATTTAGAATACCGGATAGATGAGCCGGTAACCAAAAACAGAGACAGGCACGGAGCATAGCATCTGTGCCTGTTTCTTTATGCAAAATAGGGTGTAAGCTACGGCTATACTATAACGAGACCGTTGCATAGCAGGCAAATTGCTTCGTTGCTTGCGAGATTCGCGCTTGGTCATTTACCTGAAGTAAACTCCCTGTGCACTCACTCTTAGCGCCTTGCACTTTACCTTCTCTGCCCGGTCAAAGTGTCTTTTGTCGGCTTTGCCTCCAAAATCCACAAGACTGTTGACTTTTGCAACAGTCTCATAACCGGATTCAATATAAATTGAGCAAGGGGGAAACAGAGCAAGGGCTCTCAACCTGAACAATACAAGCAGAGAGCCCTCACAATTATATGTATAGAATATAATGGTTATTTATCAACTAAGGATATCCATAGTATCTTTGGCTATCATATATTCTTCATCAGTAGGCACCACCATAATTTTGACACGACTATCCGCTGCACTGATAACAGCATCTTTACCTCTAAGCTCGGTATTTACAGACTTGTCGACCTTGATGCCCATAAACTCAAGCCCTTCGCATACGATCTCACGGGTAGTCCACTGGTTTTCACCCACACCGCCGGTAAAAATGATCAGATCTACGCCACCCATAGCAGCAGCATATGCTCCAATATACTTTTTGATACGGTAGTTATACATTTCCATAGAGAGCATTGCACGCTTGTTACCGCCATTGATAGCCTCTTCGATTTCACGCATATCGGACGAAACTCCGCTTACACCCATCACTCCACTTTGCTTATTAACCAAGTCTGACAGGCCTTTGCCATCAAGCTCTTCCTTATCAGCGATAAAAGCAAGAGCACCCGGATCTACATCACCACAGCGGGTACCCATCATGAGTCCTTCAGTAGGAGTAAATCCCATGGAGCAGTCAATACTCTTACCATTGACAATGGCAGTCATGGAGGCACCATTACCAATGTGAGCAGTGATGATCTTACAGTTCTTGTAGTCGAGCCCAGCAAGTTCGGCGCCTTTCTTGCTCACATATCTATGGCTAGTGCCATGGAAGCCATAGCGGCGTACTCCATATTTCTCGTACATCTCGTAAGGCAAGGCATACATGTAGGCATAGTCCGGCATCGTCTGGTGGAAAGCGGTATCGAACACTCCTACCTGACGAATGTTGGGGAGCAACTTCATTATCGCTTCTATACCCATCAGGTTAGGGCCATTGTGCAACGGAGCCAGATCGATACACTCGCGCAACTTCTCAATCACTTCCTGATTGATAGCTACACTCTCACTGAACTTGTTTCCTCCATGAACTAATCTGTGTCCTACGGCTTCTATCTCGTCAAAAGATTTGATACAACCGTACTTTTCACTCATCAGCGTTGAGAGTATAAATTCGACAGCTACAGTGTGATCCGGCATATCTTTTTCAAGCTGCACTTTCTCACCATTAGGCATCTTAAACTTCAAAAAAGAACCGGGAAGGCCGAGTTTCTCTACTCCGCCCTGAGCTAAAACATCACCTTGGGGCATGTCGATCAACATATATTTGACTGACGAGCTACCACAGTTTAGTACTAAAACTTTCATATCTATATGTTTTTTATTTCGATGCGATTGCTTGATTGGCAGTAATAGCCACCATCTTATAAATATCCTCCACCGAGCATCCGCGACTCAAGTCATTTACAGGAGCTGCCATACCTTGAAGTATTGGGCCCACAGCTTCAGCATGACCGAGACGTTGCACCAGTTTATAGCATATATTTCCTACTTCCAGAGAGGGGAATACCAGTACATTGGCTTTACCAGCCACAAAACTGTCTGGAGCTTTGAGAGCCGCCACATTGGGGATGATTGCCGCATCTGCCTGCAACTCCCCGTCGATCTGCATATCGGGAGCCATTTCTTTGGCTATACGTGTAGCCTCCACTACCTTGTCCACCATCTCGTGCTGAGCACTACCTTTGGTAGAGAAGCTAAGCATGGCAATACGTGGTTCCATAGCAGCAATAGCACGAGCCGACTTTCCTGTAGAAACAGCTATCTGAGCCAATTGCTCTGCTGTAGGATTGGGCAATACTGCGCAGTCGGCAAACATGAGCAGACCATTCTGCCCAAAATATTTATCCTGAAGGAACATCAGGAAGGTACCGCTTACACAGCTAATACCCGGCATAGTCTTGATGATCTGAAGTGCGGGGCGTAGTACATCACCCGTAGCATTCTGAGCACCGGCGATCTCTCCGTCGGCATCTCCATTCTTGATCATAAGACATCCCAAATACAACGGGTCTTCTACCAATACAGCAGCTTTCTCGGGAGTAAGCCCCTTGGCCTGTCTCAGCTTGAGTAGCAGCTCCTTGTATTCTTCTTTCTTTTCGTGGTTTTTAGGATCAAGCAGTGTGGCTTCAGCAACATGGCTGAGCTTAAGTTCATCTGCTTTCGCTTTTATTTGATCAGGATTACCTATCAGTATAAGATGGGCTACCTTATCTCTCAAAAGCATATCGGCCGCACGGAGCGTACGCTCCTCAAGACCTTCCGGCAAAACGATTCTCTGTAGATTCTCTTTTGCCCTTGCAATAATGTTTTGAATTAGATCCATGGTCTTATTACCTGTTTAATTTGTTAAGTGAACATTACAATTTCTGCAAAGTTAATCAATCCTAATTGATTTATTGATAGATTGAGTGCCCCAACTCTCACGGTCGAGACTTCTATAATTAATAGCTTCGCCGATATGTTCGGCTCTGATCTCCTTCGAGCCTTCGAGATCAGCTATTGTGCGAGACACCTTAAGTATTCTGTCATAAGCCCTTGCAGACAAATCAAATCGTTCCATGGCCAACTTAAGGCGGTGTAAACCATTGGCATCCGGCCTTGCAAATTCTTGCATCATCTTCGGTGTCATTTGCGCATTAGAATGAATTTCCGGGTAATTTTCAAATCTTTTATTCTGTATCTCCCTGGCCTTCATCACACGAGCACGTATCTCCGTGCTGCTTTCGGCTTCGACGGGATCAGACAGCTTGTCAAAAGGCACCGGCACAATCTCTACCTGTATATCTATTCTGTCCAAAAGCGGACCCGATATCTTACCCAGATATTTCTGTACTTGTTGAGGTGAGCATTGGCAAGGGCGTGACGGATGATTGTAATACCCGCATGGACAAGGGTTCATGGCAGCCACCAGCATAAAACCTGCGGGATAATCCACGGTAAATTTGGCTCTTGCCACAGTTACTTTGCGCTCTTCCAGCGGTTGCCTCATCACTTCCAGCACGTTTCTGTTAAACTCGGCAAGCTCGTCAAGGAACAGCACCCCGTTATGTGCCAAGCTGATCTCGCCCGGCTGCGGGAATGAGCCTCCACCTACCAGAGCAGCCGGTGATATGGAGTGATGCGGTGCTCTAAAAGGCCTTGAGGTAAGTAGTGTGGATCGGCTTCCCATCTTGCCCGCTACAGAGTATATCTTAGTCGTCTCCAAAGATTCGCTCAGAGTAAAAGGGGGTAATATGCCCGGCATACGTTTTGCCATCATACTCTTACCACTCCCCGGCGCACCTATCAATATAATATTGTGTCCGCCGGCGGCAGCCACTTCGATAGCTCTTTTCACATTATCTTGTCCCTTCACCTCCGAGAAGTCATAGTCAAAGATATCTTGTTGCTTATAAAACTCTTTTCTGGTATCTATTATTACCTGCTCTATCTCCTTTTTGCCACAGAGAAACTCTATGACCTGCGCCAGTGATTCAGCTCCGTATACTTTGAGGTTATTCACCACAGCAGCTTCGCCTGCATTCTGCTTCGGCAATATCAGCCCTTCGAAACCCTCCACCCTCGCCTGTATGGCTATAGGCAGTGCTCCTTTGACCGGTTTGAGAGAGCCGTCTAGCGAAAGCTCTCCCATGATCATATACTTACCGAGATTATCATCCGGGATTATCTCGTTCGAGGCCAAAATTCCTATAGCAAGAGGCAAGTCGTAGGCCGTGCCCTCCTTCTTGATATGTGCAGGGCTCATATTGATGACAATGTGTGTGCCGGGAAAACGAAATCCGCTCGATTCTATAGCCGACACTATACGATCATGACTCTCTTTTACAGCCGCATCCGGTAGTCCCACCAGCTGGAAGTATACACCGGGCGTGCTATGCACTTCTATGGTTACAGTGGTTGCATATATGCTTTGCAAAGCAGCAGCATAAGTTTTTACCAACATAAATTATACGGTACAGATTTATTTATTATTGAGGTTAACAAGATTAATTAAGAGTAATTAGCAGAGCCTTTATCTTTTCACTTTCCCCAGGCTGTCTATCATGATCACTTGAGTTTCTTTGTATACCCCGTAAGCATCTCTGGCTCGGCTCACAATCCCCAGGCTATCCGAGATCACCGTACCTTTGAGCTTATTGCTCTTGGCTATGTTTTTGGCCTCGGCATCCGTAGGGGTCAGGATCAGGTACACTCTGTTTATAGTATCGGGCTGAGTGGGTACCTTATCGATCAGTTTAGCCATCGCCGAGCTATCCGAAGCTTGAGGGGTAATAAAGAGCAAAGCTGTAGTCTTCTCTTTATAAATAGAAGGCAGAGAGAAAAACTTACCGTACACATCGGGTCCCGATATGGTAGCAAGCCTCTGTTCATATCCTGCATCCAGGTTGATCTGATTCACCTTATATTTCAGAGAGTCTATCGGGGCAGCCCCCCACTGTGCATTACGTAAGTAGTACGACTGCAACCTCACACCGCCATCTATATATACAATAGCACGATTGTATAGCGTGGTATCAGGGTTTATTTCAAATTTATCACTAGCCGAATGAGATATAAATTTATTAAACGTCTGCGCCTTCTCTCCATACAGCAGTAGCCACACGGTGGAGTCTCTGGCGGGCTGTCCCTGCACAGTAAAAGTAAACTTAGGCATATCATCCGATGTTGTACTATTTTTCTTCTTACATCCGGGCAGTATGGTTATCACACTCAGCAGTAATATGATGATTGGGAAGGTATGCTTCATAGAATGAATGATTTTTGCAAGATTAATTATGTTCTCAACTTACACAAATATAAATAATTCCATCGATTATATCTTGTTTTATCATTTAAAATGAATCAACAGCCTTCTTATTGCCAAACGGGCTATCATGGTGAGTCACGGATAAAAGAATTGACATTACAAGAACACGGACTACTCTTTTCATTATATTTGTATCTATAGTTGTTTAAATTACATATCCTGCTATGAAGAAAATAACCTTTGCTCTTTTTCTTATTTTCACCGGTCATATGCTCTGTCATGCACAAAATTACGCAGGCAGTTGGAAAGGAACACTTTCTTTCCCCGGCGGATCTCTCAAGATCGTGTACCATGTGGCGGAAGATGGCGACAGGTACAAAGCCACCATGGACAGTCCGGATCAGATGGTAATGGGATTACCGGTAAGGAGGGTATATGCAAAAGCCGATTCCATCACATTTGACATGAAAGAGATCGGGATGGAATTCAAAGGAGTGCTTTCGGGCAAAGATAAGATCAGCGGCAAGTTTTATCAAAACGGAGCTGCTTTCCCTCTGGAACTATCACGAAACGGAGGTAGCGCCTATGACAGACCGCAGACTCCCGCTAAGCCGTATCCTTACCAAGAACGAGAAATCAGAGTAAAAGGGAAAGATGAAATAGTTTCCTTGGCAGGCACTCTTACATTCCCCTCCGGAGATAAAGCCAAGCACTATCCCACCGTCATACTTATAACAGGTAGCGGCCCTCAAGATAGGAACGAAGAGATCTTCGGGCATAAACCTTTTCTGGTTATTGCTGATTCCCTCACGCGAGCCGGCTATGCAGTATACCGCTACGATGATAGAGGCACGGGACAAAGTTCGGGTAAATATGCAAGTGCTACTATCGAGGATTTTGCGACAGATGCCGAGGCTGTCTTCGACTATATTAAGACACTCCCGGAAGTTGACAACAAGGAGGTCTTTCTCATGGGACACAGTGAAGGTGCACTCATTGCAGCCATGGTTGCAGCCAAGAACAAGGACATTGCAGGAGTAATATCTATGAGTGGGCCGGTAGTGAGCATCAAGAAACTGCTACTGGAACAGACATCTAAAATATCATCGCTTATGGGTGTTTCCGAAGATAAAATAGCACACACCTCTAAGCTAAACATGGCATTGTATGATCTGATTTCGGACAAGACATTGCCCAGCGACAGCCTATACCCCAAGATAGTCAGGATATCCTCAACCTATTTGGGTGACGAGCTCAAGTTTTTGCCTGATGACCGGCAAAAAGAACTTTACAGAAAGATAGAAGCCGAGGTAAACTCCCCATGGATTAGGAGCATTATAGATCTGGATCCGGCCACTTATTTCACACAGCTCCGTTGCCCCGTCATAGGTCTTTACGGCTCCAAAGATGCGCAGGTATTACCCGGCAATGCCCAAAAGCTGCAAGAGGTGTGTCCTCACGCCCGAGTGAGGGTTTTCGACGGCCTCAATCACTTGCTGCAACCGGCCGACAAGGGATTACCGCAGGAATATGTCTCTATCCCCATCACCATCAGTAGTGATGCGCTACGCTGGTTGGTACAGCAGCTCAAAGCTATTACTCCCCCTGAGAAGAAGTAATGCATCACGTGGGGCCTTCAACTCACATTCAATTTTTAACAATCAAAGAACTTTCACAATGAAAAATAATCAAGAAGAACAGATAGTACTGCTGGCAAGCTATCAAAGTATAGAAGAGGCGCAAGATATACAGCGCATTCTGGAAAGAGCAGGTATAGAGACCTTCTTAGCCAATGTAAATACGAATCAGTTGATGGGAGGGCTGGTAGACGTAGGCGGTGTCAGGATAGAAATTGCAGAAAGCAATGTAAATGAAGCTCTCAAGGTACTGCACGATGAAGGCATCGTACTCCCAGACGAAACAGACTCGGAAATAGGCAAAATCGCCAACTTTGCCGACAAACTCCCTCTGATGAAAGGGCAACCACTGGAGCGTAAGTTATGGTTTATTATAGCTATGATGGTAATACTGCTGGGTATTTTGGCCGCTATAGCCTATTTTACAGGACTCACCTCGAAATAAGATCGGACAATGGCTTACAAAAGACCCCTCACCAACTCACAGATAGCTTGCATCATCCTGTTATGGCTTGTGATCACCGTCTATATCCTGAGCCGAGCTATACTCAACGGCATCACCATCATCACCTTGGCTATGGCTACATTCATTGTATTTTACCCCATTGTCAAGAGCATACGACAGCGCCGAAACGACAAACGCTAGAGTATGCAAGCTCCCCCTCTCCTTACTCTGATACTTTGTAGATGAGCGATAGTCCGTCGCGCAAAGGTAGTATCAGGTTTTCCACCCGCTTGTCGGCCTGCACAAGGTCGTTGAAAGCGAGTATGGAACACGTTTGTGTGTCAGTGGGTAAGGGATCTTCCACCACTTTTCCATCCCACAGGGTATTATCAGCGAGTATCACCCCTCCTACGGGCAGATACTGCATCACCAAGTGGTAGTAATCGATATACTCCCGCTTGTTGGCATCCATATAAACGAGGTCTATCTTGTATTGCCTCATTACTTGCGGTATGATCTCCATGGCATCTCCGAGGTGTAGCGTTACCTTGTTGCCCCATGGCGAAAGCTGCAGATACTTTCGGATAAAATCCTCCATCTCATCATCCACCTCTATGGTATGTATAGATCCGTCAGGAGTCTCCATACCCTCTGCCATACACAGGGCTGCATATCCCGTATAAGTACCTATCTCCATGATATGATGGGGCTTCAGCATGCGCACAATCATTTTCAACAGTCGGCCCTGAAGATGTCCCGATATCATTCGGGGACGCATAAGTCTTACATGCGCGTCTCTATCCAAGGCACGTAGTACATCTCCTTCATCATCAGTATGTGTAAGTATATATTGTTCAATCCTTTTGTAATCCATATTGCTTTGCAGATGTGATAATACTATTGCGAATTTACGAAAAGCAAACGGGATTATAATCAGTGAGTTTACGAAGCAATACACAGCCTGTACACACGTTATTGAATAGTTATTGAATACTTATTCACAATTTATCCACGGATTTTCAATATCCGAGGTAGTAATTATAGACAGTTGTAAACATATTGTTGATAACTTTTCTGAGCCGGCTATCTATGCTATATCAGTGGAAGTTATGCCGAAATGATGATTACTTATAGAACACTCTGTAATCTCCCCAACGAATAGCATAATACAACATCAAGCATCACACAATGCCCACAATCTATTTTAGGCTATAATTTTGACAAAATGTCAAAAAGGATGGATTTTAGAGACAAAACAGTGATGTTCTTAACACTCTATAAATCTCACAACTAAATAAATATAGAAACAGCAGAAGAAGCCTCGAAAACTTCACTTCTTAGTTACAATTTCAGGCTTATTTGTACAAAGTCTAAATAAGAAATTACTTTTTTAATAGAAGATTTCAGGGATTTTAGAGGCTAAATAAAGAGGCAAGCTCTGTTTCTCGCCGATATAGAATATCTGCAAGATGTATACCCTATATTATTCGAATATTTGTTTTGATGGCTTAGTTAGCAAAAGTTATCCACAGGGAGTGAATTCTATTATGATAAGTCTCTTGACTTATCATAATAGGTCGATGATCTGTATACATAAAGCAATGGTCCGTATACGATAAGTCAGCCGACCTATTAGGATAAGTCAGCCATCCGTATATAGCAGATTCGGCGACATATTATATCAGGTTAGGAAAAGAAGATGCAGATGTAAAGTCACGCCAAGAAGCAATGCAGCAAAAGTGACTTGGTTGCGAAGTAAAGACAGGATTGTCCTATAGGTTTGTTACTTCAGGAGGTTAATATGGTGTGTGAGGGACAATATATCATAGTCGCAATGAGACCAAAAGGATGTATTCACACTCCTCCTTAAGCCCAGCGAAAGCCCTACTCATGCTGGAAATATCATCAGTCATATTGCCCATATGTGCCCCCTGTATAAATTGATTATTTATGTGTAGTTTGTAGCCTTTGCGTGATGTGTATAGCCATGATGTATGCATGCCCAAAGATACAACATCATGCCCCCTTTGTCAAGCCCCCAAGAGAGAGGAGAAAGGAGTGTAAACATAAAACTCCAACCCCCAGCAAAAAACTGACAAAATGTAAGCTATCACCTCATACCCCAACGGGAAAACGATGCTGAGTACAATGCACAAAACAAAAGAAGTAGAGAGGGCATACTAATGTATCCCCAGCTCTCTACTCCCAGTCGTAAGATCTGTGCTATCGCCCCTGACTTTATCACCTTAGACGGATACCCAGCAGGGTATGCGGCAATACGGACGGCGCGACCTCCACCGGTTCATCTCCGTAATGAAATACGCGCGCATCGAGCTCTCCTTTGAGTTCATATTCGTTACCCTCGACACGTAGCATAGTATTCTCACGCAGGCCAATCACGTATTTGTCAGGATTGGCAACCAGATATTCATTGATCCTCTGCTCACGCGTCTCTCCTCCATGATTGGTAGGATGAGCATCGAGATAGTGAGGATTGATTTGGAAATCAATGAGGTTGAATGCCCCAAAATCCAATGGCTGTACAATGGGCATATCATTGGTAGTACAGATGGTAGGACAAGCAACATTGGCTCCTGCACTCCATCCGAGGTAAGGTACGCCGGCAGACAATACTCGCTCACGCACAGCAGGTATGATACCCAACTCCTGCATCATCGATAGTAAGCGGAAGGTATTGCCACCGCCCACCATGATAGCCTCAGCTTCCATGACAGCCTTGAGGGGTTGGGCTTCATGATGTATCCCATAAGCAACATGTCCCGTATCTTTGAGGGCATTATTGACCTTGGTTACATACTCATCAAAGCCATATGTTACAGCGGCAAAGGGTATAAAAAGTATTTTTTTAGGGGTATTACCCAAGAAATCATGGATAAAAGGTGTGGCATAGCCCAGGTAAGGTTGCCCCGGCTTGGCAGAGTTACTGATCAAAAGGAGTCTCATAGTTTTCTTTTTTATAGGGTGTTAATATCATGTGCTTGAGAGAGGTAAGCGGTAATGGCATACTACGCCGGCGTTTTATATCCCAAACGCTTGATCTTGGCGAAGCATCAGAGAGCATCATGCTGAATGAGTGTAATGAGGTTGTGAATGTATTGACACTTTTACAGCATATCATACCTTCGTTCCACATTCTACAAAAATAAAAAAGATGTGCCACATAGGGCACATCCTGATGAGCATAAATAGGAGCAGAGTCCTATAAACGTGATGATTTTACTTCAACACTTTGAGTGCTGCATCGTAGTTGGGTTCTTTGGAAATCTCTTTCACAAGTTCTGTGTAGAGCACTTTACCGTCGGTATCAATGACAATGACTGCACGAGCCAACAAGCCTTTGAGAGGACCATCGGCAATAAGCAGACCGTAACGTGTGCCGAAATCAGAACGGAAATCCGAGAGCGTATGTACATTTTTGATACCTTCAGCTCCGCAAAAGCGCTTCATGGCAAAAGGCAAATCTTTGGATACACACAAGACTACAGCATCTTTGATATCCGCTGCTTTCTGGTTGAAAGCCCTTACAGAAGCAGAACATGTACGTGTATCCACACTGGGAAACACATTGAGGATTATCTTCTTGCCTTTGAAGTCAGCAGCAGTAACATCCTTCAACTCCGTATCACAAAGAGTGGCTTCAGGGGCGGTATCGCCCACTTTGGGCATCATGCCCACGGTATGTATGGGCATCCCACCCATGGTCACTACCTCACCTTTTGTTTGCTGAGCAAAAACAACTGAGGGAACAAGCAGCAATATAGCTGCAAAGAATAATTTCAAATTTCGGTTCATATACGTATAAAAGTTTCGATTCTTAAACAAAACCTTGCCAACAGTCCTTTTGTTGTGCATCTATAAACTAAAACAATGATTTTCCTGCTGAGAAATCAAAAAATCTTTATTTACTTATAATCACTGTGGCTGTACGCACGGGGAAAGCACTGATATCACTAACCTCTATGACATTTTCTTCATCATTCATGAAGCGATAAGTAAATTTATGCTCGAGTCGCTCGCCATTGTCCTTGTAAATAATAACCCTTTCGGGCAAATATCGAGGCTCTACCCCCATGGCTCCGCACATATCAGTGGGCATACCAAAGACCGTGGGCTCTACCATATAATTGAAGAATGAGCATAAAACCCAGAAGATACCGGGATTGCGAAATGTACCGGGATAACTAAACTCATAGTGTACTTTGCCATTGTAATTACTCTTGATAACGGCACTATCTCCGGTACACTCCTGATCGGCATAGACAATGAGGTCATTGTGCCACACCATGTGGATATTGGAAGAAGATTTATTCTCTACTTTTTTACCTCCCGCATTTGTAAATACAGCAGTGCTATTGATAATATAGCGTGACAGAAAGTTGTCTTTGAATGTAGCAGAAGCATCTGTGACAATCTCACCCTTGACATCATTATCCGTAAAAGATGTTTTCACATGAGCTTTGGAGAGGAGTGCGTTTTCACCCAAAGTTGAGGTGTATGAGGATTCAAATCCTTTGAGTGGATTGGTGAGCACGGCTGTTTTGTCTGTAATCTTATTGAGCATGATCACAGAGTCCTTATCAATAAGACGCTTGATAGAGTCGAGCTTACTATCTTGATTGTAATAAAAGTAAAACTCAAGCGGCTTATTGATATTATTCGTATTGAAGCTGATACGGGTAAGCCTCATGGTATGTACAAAGCCTTTGTTTACAATCTGCTTATACTCCGGGATCTTATTATTGATAGGACCATCGTCTGTGTTGCACGAGCTGAAAAAAGCTATGAAAACAGAAATCAGGCATAGGGCGAAGGCGTGCTTTGTGTATTTATTATTCATAAGAGGGTCTCCTTTAAAGCGTAGTAATTTCCCCGAAGTTCGTCATTTTTGATGAAATTACAACGCCTTGAAGAGGTGATGCACTTGAAATATCCTGAAAAACATGTATTGCGTATATAAACTATAGCATATCAAAATCAAAGGGTGTATCCCGGCCGTAAAGCTTATGGATACACCCCTGTCAATGAGTGGGGAGAGTATAATCGCGTTGATTATTTGATAACGCCCAACTCCTTACCTACCTTGATGAAGGAGTTGATAGCATGATCGAGATGGCGGCGTTCGTGACCGGCAGAAAGCTGCACACGGATACGAGCTTGATCCTTGGGTACTACGGGATAGTAGAATCCGGTTACATAGATGCCCTCTTCAAGCAAACGAGCAGCATACTCCTGAGAGAGCTTGGCATCATAGAGCATCACAGCACAGATAGCAGACTGTGTGGGCTTGATATCAAAACCGGCAGCAACCATCTTGTCATGGAAATAAGTAACGTTTTCCATCAACTTCGTGTGAAGCTCGTTACTTTCCTTGAACATCTTGAATACTTCCAATCCGGCACCTACTACTGCGGGTGGGATGGAGTTACTGAAGAGGTAAGGACGTGAGCGCTGACGGAGCATGTCTATGACCTCCTGAGGGCCGGCGGTAAAGCCACCTACAGCACCACCAAAAGCCTTGCCCAGCGTACCGGTGTGGATATCGATGCGACCGTAGCAGTCGAACTGCTCTGCCACGCCATGACCGGTAGGGCCTACCACGCCTGCAGAGTGGCACTCGTCCACCATAACCATAGCATCGTACTTCTCTGCCAGTTCGCATATTTTATCCATTGGAGCCACATTGCCATCCATAGAGAACACACCGTCGGTAGCGATAATGCGGAATCTATCGCCTTGCGCTTCCTGCAATACTCGCTCGAGGTCTTGCATGTCTGCATTTTTGTATCTATAACGCTTAGCTTTGCAAAGTCTCACACCGTCAATGATAGAGGCATGATTGAGCGCATCGCTGATGATAGCATCTTCCTCGCCGAAGAGAGGCTCAAAAAGACCACCATTGGCATCAAAACAAGCCGCATAAAGTATAGCATCGTCTGTTTTGAAATAATCGGCAATAGCCTTCTCGAGTTCTTTGTGGATATCTTGGGTACCGCAGATGAAACGAACAGAACTCATCCCAAAACCGTGAGTATCCATAGCCTCTTTTGCGGCCTTGATAAGTCGCGGATTATCTGACAGACCTAAATAGTTATTGGCGCAAAAGTTTACCACCTGCTTGCCTTCATTAACTTTGATGTCGGCCTTCTGTGGAGTGATAATGATGCGTTCTTTCTTGTACAGCCCTGCCTCTTCAATTGATTGAAGTTCACCGGCAAGGTATTTTTTCATTCCTTGGTACATAGCATTTAGATATTATGAGTGGTTATTATAATATAAGTATTTATTCGGCTGTTTCTGTTTCGCCTTCATCAGCTTTATCTTCTTCTGCTACTGTGGCAAAAGAATCAAACCCGTTTTCGAGAAGCAGGTTGTACCATGAGAAAAGCTTTTTGATATCGCTGGGATATACACGGTCACGATCGAACGAAGGGATAACTTCTCCGAAGAATGCACGGAGCGCTTCATTGTCTTTGAGAGTTGCCACATCGACGGGCTTGCCCTGCTGATGCTCATGAAGCTTTTGCATTACATCACCCAAAGGCATGTCTTCCTCCTGGGTATAGATAGAGATATCGGCCAATGATACAATACGATCCGATGCATGTACGGGCATACGACGAGCATTGACCATTGATTCTACTATAACACTGTTTCTACCTTGTGAAACGAGTTTGAACAAACCGGGTTTGCCGGAGATAGAGAGTATTTTTTTCAACATATTATATGAAAACTTAGTTCTTGCAAAGATACTTATTTTTTAACGTAAACGTTTGATGATATCGTATAGCTGAGGTACGACAAAGGTATCGCCATCATTGACGACCCTATAATCCGAACGTGCAATAATATCGTCTTGCGACATCTGCTTGGCTATGCGACGCTGCACTTCTTCCCGCGAAGAGCCGTCACGAGACATGGCTCGCCTCACTCTTATTTCATCAGGAGCGGTGACGGCTATGACACAGTCTGTAAATCGGGGGATATTGGTTTGAAACAATATGGCACTCTCAATGCCACAGAGCTTATATCCTTGATTGTCCAGGAGGTCTCTCCATAAAAGGAAATCACGGTCTACTGCCGGATGCACCAACTCGTTTACCCGAGAGAGAGCAGCCTGATCGGTAAAGACTATACCGGCCAGTAGCGTCTTATTGATTTTGCCATCGGGTGTGTGATACAACCGGTGACCAAAATGAGAGATCATCTCATCTTTCAAGACAGGATCCGTATCGTACAGCACCTTGGCTTTGGAATCACAGTCGTATACCGGCACGCCCATAATCTCGAGCACATTGCTCACAACAGACTTACCGCTACCGATGCCTCCTGTAATACCTATCGTAATCATGTGGTGGTGTAAGGGTGATTATCTGTTTTCGACTACGTATTGCACCCTTTCCGGTTGCAAATTGATATGTGTAACCCATTTAGGCTTTTGGATAATCTCTACCGGCAAAGATGCATCCACGCCTACACTGTCGATATTGGGGTATCTGACGCCTACAGTGAAGTCCTCAGAGTTAAGATCATTGTAGCGAGACAGTGGTACGGTGACCAGGAGATTAATACGACCGGGCAATGGGCGTAATACTTTGCCCGAGGGGAGGTCGAGGACTAATAACGGGAGCTCGAAACTAGCTTGGGTAAGTTCTTCCACATTGACTTTGAGCTGCACAGACTGACGCTCGAATACTACCCCGGGTACAGGAGAGTTCACTCCGATTGTTTTGTAAAGGGCAGAACTCAAGCTTTTGCCCTTGATACTATCAGTGTACACGGCATCTATTTTGCTCAAGGTATTTTGGCTACCGTATATCACAAGACTATCAGGGGTAATACCGGTATTGGATATGATATAACCTTGGGAAGCAGGAGGTATATATCCTACTTTTACGGGTACCTTCTTTTTTCTTCTGGTAAAAATAGGAATATTTACATCTGAAGGAGAGAGTGAGATAATACGAGCGGAAGGATCTAGCTTCTTAGTCACTTCGTTGAGCAAATCTTTGCGTGTAATGCCTAGAGATAATCCGTCGGCTTCCTTGATTACTCTGAGCTGTATAGGTATAAAATGGCTAAAAGTGTATTCTACAAGGTTTACCCCCTTGTCGATAACTTGTACCTCCACATATCCGGGAGGTGTGAGCTCAATACCCAGCCTTCCGGGTAAGCTGTCATATTGCAGAGGTATTACAATCTTTTTCTTGTAATCGCCTTGCAGACTTTGCAATACCCAGAATATAGACGAAATCAATACAAAGACAAAAAAGGTCAATAGCGATGATGCTTTTTTTCGTTTCTTGACATCTTCGGCATTTGACCTTTCGTTGTTTGCCCTCGTCTTTTTGGTACCGAGGTTGAGCTTCATAGGCTAATTTGTTTGTTATTTGGCCGGCTCTTGTGCTTCCGATGCCGTAAGGAATACGGAACCTTTATCTACACGCACTTTCACGTTTTCGGCTATTTCCACTACAAATTCGTTGGCTTTTACATCTTTGATTACACCGATGATTCCGCCAGAGGTAACTACACGGTCACCCGGCTTCATAGCTTCTCTCTTTTTCTGCAGCTCTTTCTGACGCTTTTGTTGGGGACGGATAAAAAACAGCCACATGATCACAAACATGGCTACGATCATCAAAATTGTATACCATCCGCCATTAGGATTGGGTTGTGCGGCAGCTGCCTGCAATAGCATAAAGTTCATAGGATTATCAGTGTTAAAAATAATTACATTGTTTATAATCAGTACAAATATAATGATTACCTGCATGAGTTACAAAAACCTGTATCAATTCTTGTCCATGAATGTGTTGCCGGTGTAAACAATTGTTGCTATCAAATAGAAAAAGCAAAGCCATGCAAGCAACCTGCATGGCTTCGATAAAATTAGACTCCGGGAGAGATAAGAGATAAATTAAAGCAGAAAGATATTTCACTCCCGCCTTTTACATCCCCGGGTTGTTGTTATTGCTTGATGATTCTGCCGCTCTCTTTGAGCTCTCGGGCTACAGCATCAAGAATACCATTTACAAACGTATGGCTTTTGGGGGTAGAGTATATCTTGGCAAGCTCAATACACTCGTTGATGGTGACCCATGTAGGTATCTCGGGGATATAAAGCATCTCTGAAATGCCCATCTCCAGAATAATCATGTCCATATCTGCCACACGCTCGCTATCCCAGTTCTTGCTGAGGTGCTGCTCTACGAGTATTTTCAGGTCGGCATGCTTCAGAAGAGTCTGACGCAAGAGTACCTTGGCAAAATTCTCATCCTCTCGATCTTTGAAAAGCGGTAAGAAGTGAGCCTCGGCAGGCTCATCCTCAATAATGCGACGCAAGGTCTTTTCCGTAAAGTCTTTCACAATCTCTACAGAGCTGTCAGAGAGCGTAACGGCATTGTAGCGATTATTTCTTCGAGCGTCCTGTACGGCATTATCGATCTCATCCCAATCCGGTTGCTCTTCGCAATCGATCTTTTCGAGAGCAGTAAGTTCATCATCCCAATAAATAGATTTGTCTTCAAGATATTCGGCAAGATCTTCATCGGTAGCAATGATGTTTTTGAACACTTCGACCCAGAAAAGTTGATCATTCTGAAAATTATCCTTAGAGTTGAGATATCTTTCGTATATCTCACTCGAGATGATTTTTTGCAACAAAGAACGCAGTAAAGTTTCTTCAGTTCTCCACGTAAGCCCCTTGTCTCGGGTACGGTTGTCCAAAGCTTCGCTTTCGTAAAGCATGCGTGACAAGCGATTATCTACCAATCGTGTGTTGGGGTTTTTATCTTCCGCAGTAGCGAGATGTCGATTTTTACGAACTTCCAGCAATTCCTGATGCAATTCTGTAATCGCGGGGATCAAACTCAGTAAATAAAAATATAAATCATACGTGCGAGAGAAGCTGTTGTTCAGCTCAAGCTCTGCAGTAGCCACAGTAGAATTCTCTCTATGGTGATGTGCGTATACTACTTGCAATACGCGGGTTCGAATGAGTGCTCGATTTATCATAATTTCAAATTCCGCATTTCATCACAAACATTTTTTCGCTTTATTTTTGTTTAGGGCGTATGATGAATGCAACCACAAAGTTAGCACAAACTCCGCAATATTTAAAACTTATGTGATTTATTCCTCCATTTTATCCCTTATGATAAGCCATGCTCTGCCGGGCTTATCAGAGTGCGATGATATAGCATTATTATCTCGTGATAGAGAGCGTTTTATTACCATAGGCTGAGACTAACAGCCACATGCAGGCAGGCTACACAGAGACGAACGTACTATATTTATCTTATATCCTTGCCGTCACTTTCCTTCAATTATGGATAAAGCGTGCAACTCTCTAACAGAAGTTGAGAAATCGCACGCTTTGATTTGAATTTATCTGTGGAAAGATCTTATTTTGCAGGTTTCAACCAGCGATCGAGCCACCCGAAGAATGTGCGTTGGAAGAGCACGGCATTCTGAGGTTTGAGCACCCAGTGCGTTTCGTCGGGATAGATGAGCATTTCCGAGGGTATGCCTTTGAGCTGTGCGGCATTGAACGCCATCATACCTTGCGAAGCCAAGATGCGATAGTCATGTTCGCCGTGAATCACCAAAATAGGAGTATCCCAGTTGTTGATAAACTTGTGAGGCGAGTTGGCAAAAGACTTCTGGGCTACCTTATTATTAGTATCCCACGGCGCACCGCCCAAGTCCCAATTGGCAAACCACAACTCCTCTGTCTCATAGTACTGAGCCTCGAGGTTGAAGATGCCGGCATGTGCGATAAAGGCTTTGAATCTCTTCTTGTGATTACCGGCAAGCCAGTAAGTCGAGAATCCTCCATAGCTCGGCCCTACACAACCGATATGTTCGCCGTCGACATAAGGCTCTTTCTTTATTTCGTCCACCGCAGTGAGGTAGTCTTGCATATTCTGTCCGCCGTAATCACCGCTGATCTGCTCATTCCACGCCTTACCAAAGCTAGGCACGCCATGGCGATTAGGCGCTATAACGATGTACCCCTGCTCTGCCATGATACGGAAGTTCCAGCGAAAAGAGAAGAATTGGCTCACGGCACTCTGTGGTCCGCCTTGGCAAAAGAGGACTGCCGGGTATTTCTTCGTTTTGTCGAAGTTGGGCGGCAATACCACCCACACCAGCATATTCTCACCATTTGAGGTCTTGATCCATCTTTTTTCGATACTGATAGGAGGGATGCTCTTGAGCATAGCATCATTCTCAGCTGTTACCGCCACGGCATTGCCGTCTTTGAGATTCACCCGATAGAGGTCGGTGGGTACAGCCATAGACTGACGTCCCGCCGCCATCACTCCATTGCGATATTCAAACCAAGTGTAGTCATGAGGGCCATCGGTGATCTGGCGTATCTTACGGCTCTTGACGTCAATGCTGAAAAGCTGTGTCTCTGCCTTGATGGTACTTTTGAAATAGATCGTCTTGTTATCGGGAGTCCATTGGATTTGGTCCACATTACACTCAAAGCCGTCAGTGAGATAAGTCTTCTTGCCCGTAGCAACGTCTTGGACAAACAGTCTGATCAGATCCGACTCATAGCCGTCACGCTCCATACTCAGCCAAGCGATGCTTTTACCGTCAGGCGAAAACTGTGGGGCAGTATCGTATCCCATCATGCCCTCGGTTATGTTGCGAGTCTTACCACTGGCAACATCATATAGATAGATGTCGGAATTAGTCGAAACTGCATACTCTTTACCCGTCTTCTTACGGCATGCATAAGCTATGCTCTTACCATCAGGACTCCATGAGAAATCACCGATACCATTGTGAGGCTTCATGGGCGCTTCGTACGGCTCTCCCTCCAACAAGTCTTTACCCGAAGTGATGGGGCTATCTCCCAATGTAGCTATAAATGGATGCGGTATGGTCTCTACCCATTCATCCCAGTGCTTGTACATCAGATCAGTTACTACTCTTCCTGTAGCCAGGGGCAAGTCTGGATAAATATCGGCAGCTGTCTTTACAGACTTAATATCTTTGGTGTAGAGTACCTGCTTCTCATCAGGGGAGAAAAGAAATCCGGTAATCCCGCCTTCTATATTCGTCAGTTTCTTGGTATCTGATCCATCAGCATTCATCGTCCAGAGTTGCATACTACCACCTTCGGTAGAGAGGTATGCAATACGTTTACCGCCATCGATCCACACAGGGCTGTACTCACCGGTTTTGGTACGGGTGAGTTGTGTCCTGTTTTTTCCGTCCATACCTACAGTAAAGAGCTCGGTCTGAGACTTGTTTTCTTTGATATTGGGAAAGCTCACGGAGTATACCAGAGTCTTTCCGTCCGGCGACAAAGCCGCATCGCCCACGCGAGCCATTGTAAGCAACATCTCAGGAGTCATGTGCCCCGGAGTGTTTTGCTGTGGCATCATTGCATTTGCAGAAGCAGGAGATGCAGCTGCAATGAAGCCGGTAGCCAGTGCTGTCATTGTTGTTTTCTTCATTCTTGAATTTTGTATTGCTTATAAGGTTATAATAAACTAATCCATCCGAGATATCTTCTTTTGCCATTTCCATGCACTACGGAGCGTATCGCCCAGCGTTTCCTGTGCTTTCCAGCCCAACACGGAGTTAGCTTTAGTAGGGTCAGCCCACACCTGCTCGATATCACCCTCACGGCGTGCTACTATTTTATGCGGGACTTTTACTCCGGTTACTTCCTCAAACGTATTGATAAGCTCCAGTACACTCACACCTCTACCGGTACCCACATTGAATACCTCGAGCGCATCACTCTGCTTCTTTTCGTCCAGCATGCGCTGTATAGCTATCACGTGCGCTTTGGCAAGGTCTACCACATTGATGTAGTCACGTATACAAGAGCCGTCAGGCGTGTTATAGTCATCACCGAATACGCTGAGCTCGGCACGTATGCCTGCTGCCGTTTGGGTGAGATAGGGAATCAAGTTTTGAGGTACACCCAGCGGTAACTCTCCGATAAGGGCTGAGGGATGTGCTCCTATAGGATTGAAGTAACGCAGTAGGATAGCTTTGAAGTTCACTCCAGCATGTATCGTGTCACGTATGATCTCCTCATTGATCTGCTTGGTATTACCGTAAGGCGATATTGCTTCTTGTATAGGAGCATCTTCCGTTACAGGCAGCACTTCGGGTTGTCCGTACACGGTGCACGAAGAGGAGAAAACGATACCCTGAGTACCATGACGTTGCATTGCTTCGAGCAGTACGATGAGTGAGAGTATATTATTCTTGTAGTAGAGAAGAGGCTTTTGCACTGACTCACCCACAGCTTTACTTGCGGCAAAATGTATTACGCCCGCTATACCGGGATTCTCGGTAAATATCCGCTCTATCGTTTTTTCATCATTGCAGTCTCCTTCATAGAACTTGGGGCGTATGCCTGTGATGGCTTCTATTCCATTGATTACATCGGCACTCGAATTGGAAAGATTGTCAATAATGATAACATTGTAGCCCGATTGCTGTAGCTCAACAGTGGTATGCGACCCGATGTATCCGGTGCCGCCGGTAACCAAAATCGTTTGATTTGTCATAATATTTGTACGATTTATACTTATTTATTTTGAAATATGCCCTGGTTGATATCATCGATATAGTCGAGTATCTCTTCTCCACCCTCTTTCTTTTCGCTCGAAGTCACAAATATCTTAGGCAGTTCCTCCCAAGTCTCGAGGAGTTTGGTTTTGTACTGCTCCACCGACTCCTTCAGACGCACTCTGCTCAGTTTATCTCCTTTGGTAAACACGATGCTAAACGGCACACCCGTCTCTCCCAACCACTGGATAAACTCCAAGTCTATTTTCTGTGGCTCATGGCGGCAGTCGATCAGCACAAACAAGCACGTGAGTTGCTCACGGCGCATGATATACTTCTTGATCAGCTTACTCAGATACTCACGGTTGTCTTTGCTCTTCTGGGTAAATCCATATCCGGGCAAGTCCACCAGATACCATGCGTCATTGATGATAAAGTGATTGACAAGTTGTGTCTTACCGGGCTTTTGTGAAGTCATTGCCAAGCCTTTCTTGTTGGTAAGCATATTGATAAGCGATGATTTCCCTACGTTAGATCTGCCTATGAATGCATATTCGGGCATGTTACCTTCCGGACATTTGCTGATATCCGTATTGCTGATAACGAATTCCGCCGATTTGATAATCATAATTTCAATAGATTGTGAGGCCTTCTGCATGCTTAGTACCACATACTTCGGGCATTCTGTTTTACGTTGGCCATGGAGTACTTCTCCGAGGCTTGGGATGTAAGGCATTCAATGCCGTGATCATTCTGATAAGTCTATTTCAAAGTAAAACGTATCTTTGTGATTATACAAATATAAAGCTTATTGAAGATAATGAAAAGAACTTAGTCATTTATCGTTCGTTTCGAGTTCTTTATAGGCCGTTTTTTATTGTATAAGTTTGATCCCTGCAATGAATTATTCACTATTAAAACCAATATTCATATGAACAAATCCCTATCCTTCTTGATATACGCGCTAGTCTGGTTGGTACTGGTATTGGTGCAGTCTCTGCTGATGTCGGGCAGCGGAGCCAATGCAGCCTTCTGGCAGTCTCCGCAGCAGTACTATTCCTTATGGTTGGTCGATGTATTTCTTATCATCCTTTTCTATGCCAATTATTACATCATCGCACCCAAGATGATTCGTCGCAGGCTATTCTACCCATACATCCTCCTATCTTTGGTATTTGCTATTATAGGCCTCTTTATTCCGGTAGTATGTTACCATGCTTGGCATTGGACGTTGCCGGGCTATGCTCCCGGCACTATACCTTACTCCACGCTGGGAGCCGTAGGAGCCATTGCTGTCATGGCAATAGGACTTTCCGTAAGGGGAGTGAAAGAGTGGATCAACCTCGAGGACGAGATGAAAGCAGGTATCATAACCCGAGACGAGATGCAACAGGAGATACACAAACTACAAAAAGAAAATGAAGAATTGAAGCCCAAGCCCATCAACGAAACACATGTGATGACACCGCCCCCGGCTACAGATACTGTAATAGAGCGTCAGTCAGATGCAACCCCGCCTGAAGAAGTGATTCCATAAACACATTTTTGCAACCACACAAAACTTATACGGCTATGTTCTCACAGGATATAGCCGTATATTCTTTGGGGGGGGGGATAAGGACCCTATTTTATTTATTATCCCAAGCCCATCTCCCTGCTTGTACGTCACAATACCTATTTGGCCATGGATTTACGAGATGTTATATATTTTGAGATATCCCTATCATAGCAAGGGTGTAATCGGCCAAAAAAGTCCTTACCACTCATTTATTAACACCCCCGATACAGGTGGTAACTCAAGCCCCGGGGTGGTACAAAAAAAGTAGCCACACCTCTTGACAAACTAATCTTTATACACATCTTTTAATATTTTTGTTTCATGAAAGATAGTACAGTGAGGTGCTCATGGAAAACCTTTAGACCTTTGCATATGGTATTATATCCTGGAGGTCCGCCAGATTTTACATAAGCTTTCCATGATCCCAGTCGGGCTATTATCCACGAAGCCCAAGCTAACGAATCTTCCCGAAAAGGATTATTCCCATCTTTTGATCGAGGAGACTCTTTATGTAGCATTTCCATCTCTAGATGCAGCATCTCGCACTCTTCCTCTGTAAAGAGTCGATTACATGAAACGCTCTCATTGGCAGTGTCATATTTTTTCTTTAGAGTCATACACTTTAGCACAACATAGAACCCCATTGCCATAAGCTTTTTCATCGCCATACCGTTTTCTAATTGGGCAGAGGTAATACCCAAGCCTTTGGTTTTCATTAATCTAAAGACTTCTTCGATATGCCATCGATACTTGTACCACTGTATAATCCGGAGTGCATCTTCCTTACTCTTTACTTCGTGCGAGGTGAGCAAACGCCATTCGATAGGCTTTTCACCCTCGGGAACGCTACCGGCATCTTCTCTGACATGAACGTAGTGGCAGCTAATACTCTTTGAAACATCGTCTTTACCATTACCTGTGTTGCCGAAAGTGACTGGTGCATATTTGACGTCGAACAACGCCTTGCGAGGTTTACGCCTATTTTGCCTAGTGATCTGGGATGTGCAACTGAAACTAACCGGTTGTTTATCCAACCATTCGATGATACGTTCTTTTTTAGATTTTGAATCTCCCTCGAGAAGCCGATTGTGAATGGAGCGAATCAGAAAATCACATCCTTCTTCCAACGTCTTACTCATGACGGTGTAGATATCATTCTCACGATCACCCACCATGGTTTTACGTAAATTTTCTGGCAAATTCGCGTTTGCCATTTTAGCCGATGCAGCCCAACGAGACGATTCTTTCTCATTAAATCCAAGTTTTTTACGCAGCTGTTTCTTCTGGCGTGCGTCTTTGCGATCTCTGTTATACAACTCAATCGAACTATAACCCATAGGGGTTTCCGTCTCAGGGTCAAAGAGCAAGCAAGGATGAGCAAAGATGCTGTACTCCGAACTCTTGTTGGTTCCATACCCATAATCTTCGTCATTAGGGTTTAATCGGCCACTGATATTATCAAAAGTAAACTCTGTAGTATCCTGAATGCAAAGCACATGCTTAAGATCTTTGCAACATTGTGCGCTATTTGCGGTAACGCAGTCCAAAAACTGATCCATTTTCCATCTTTTATTATTTAGGAGTCGATAAGCCCCCTGCCTTTCTGCATGATTCTTAAAACAACTGTTCATGACCCCGTCCACACGACGTGTCATTGCTGCCAAGACGAAATATAATCGCTTAGCGATACGTGCATCTTTTATGACGCCTGAAAATGTTAAGTTACATATATAAAGATACGAAAAAAACAACGAGGATACAATGCAAGAAATTGAATAAAAGTATGTTAAATCGTTGAGATATGTGTATAGATTAGCTTGACAAAGGGGGTACGATGTTGTATCTTTGTCATGATGACAATTACTTTTTATCCCACACGTATGAATACTCCGAAACATCACCTATACCCCACGAATACAGCAAAACGCTCGCTAAGTGACTTGCTGGCAGCGGTATGCACACCACGGAGCTTACACTTTGTCAAAATGCAATAGAAAAGATAAAATATCAAATTGTCAAAATGTAGCCAACTACACTTGACCATCACAACAAAGCCGTATAGAGGACACCTGCACCTCTTTACGGCTTTTTCTGTAGGAGAGCTCAAAATGCACCCGTATTTTAGTTAAAATGTCTCGCTAATTTAACTAAAGGACTCTCCTGTTTTAGTTATGACACCGAAATGTTTTAGTTAAAATACTTTTGTGTTTTAGTTAAAACACAACTTTATCTCAGTTAAACAACGACTGCGATCAACCTCTACACCTCAAGAAGCTCAATTATACAAAAGTCACTGCGCTACCCACTCTTTCAAAAAGACAAACCCAAAAGTACATTTACATCATTTTGAAACATATCAAGCCACATTTGCATCAATATGACGATTTCAAAATTCTGATTTTTGTCAGACTAAACATCCGTTCAGTTGTTATAAAAACAGCTGAATTGAAGACTGCCAAGTCAGACTATTGCTTATTTTGTTTCTATACCGACAGTGGCCTCTAAAGAAATTTCACCGAAAAGCCTCTCCCCATCTATACTCTTACGGGAGAGAAGCGAGTTGATCTATGTCACATAACGCCTACCCCTCCTTTAGCGCATTGTTATAATTTTGCAAAATGAAGATCAGAGGGGAAAACCATACAGCTGAAGTGCGAGGGGATGTCTACAAAAAAAGTCTGCAAGCTTAGGCATACTGCGATGCCTAAACTTGCAGATAAATCAGAAGGAACAGAGCGGAAGCAACCACTCAGCTATATTTCACCGCCATGCCATGGTGCCTAGAGTGACGTACCCACAGTGGTTATGGCGAAATATGCTTGTTTCCTGTAGGTATTTATAGGGAATCAAAACTGATAAGTAGCCTTGAACATGACATTGCGACCGGGCATGTTATAGCCGTCTTTTTCAGTGTAGTTCTCATTGAATATGTTGTTCATGTTTGCGCCTACCATGAGGTGACTATTCACGTGGTAGTAAAGTGACGTGTCGAAGATCAGAAACTGGGGCATCCTCAACAGCCCTTTCGCAGCCAGCTCGGGATTTTCTTTTTCCAGCATAGCGTTGAGTGTAGGGCGCACTTTGGGGTAATATTTGTACCAGTTTTCCTCGTATCTGTGACCGGTAAAGCGGCCGTTGAGCACAAACTCTATACCCTCTTCGCCTCTGTACTCGATACCAAAAGAGATGTTTTGGCGACGAGTATAAAGCATCTGCGACCACTCATCTTTGTTGGCATCTATCTTTACTTTGGTGTCGAGCATAAGTGTTGCATTGATATAAGGCTTGAGCACAAAGCTATTTGCCCAAAGCGAACCTAAGTTGTATGACGCCATGAGCTCCAGACCTCTCATCTTGGCTTTCTGTGCATTGAGGTAAGAGGTGATAGTTTTGTCTTTTTTGTAAGAGATTATCATGTCGGAGTGTCTGGTATCGAAGTAGGTGATATCGACCTGAATACCCTTGTCGAAGTTGCTGTAGCCCACCCCAAAGTCTGTGGTGCGAGACTTCTCAGGTTTGAGATCGGGGTTACCTTCCGTACGGCCGAAAGGACCATCGTACTGACCCGATTTCTGATATGCATCGGGAGCGGCAAATGATCTACCCCATGACCCATGCAACATCAGCCCCCGGAGCAACTCGTACTTCACACCTACATTGGGGCTCACGATGTTGTACGACTCCGTTTTAGCCTCGTTCTTGAGCAGATCGTTAGCTTCGAGCTTGAATTTCATAAAGTCCGCACGGGCGCCTGTAGAGATCAGGAGTTTGTCATTGAGTAGCTTAAAGTTCATTTGAGCGAAGATCCCCATACTATTGGTTCTGTAACCGGGCTGATAGGGCTTTTCTTTTTCGTTACGAGCCTTGTATCGATCCGATTTTGTCTGCATGTTACGGCTATCCAATCCCAGCACGAAGTCTTGGTCGGCTATCTTGAAGTTGTCTTGAAGGGTAGCACCGTAGGTCTGGTACTTGCTTTTGTAGTTGACATATGCAGTATCGGCATAGAGGGTGTAGTTTTTGTTTCTCTCTATATTGTAATAAGGAGTAAAGAGGAGCTTGTGATTGCCAATACCACCGCGGAGTTCCAGAGAAGTGGCACTACGCCCTATGTCCTTTTTCTTGTTGCCATATACCCCCCAGATGCTACCGCCCGTAGGTATGTCGGCTCCCGAGAATATAGTCTGGTATACATCGAGCGACCACAAAGGGCTGAATTCGTAACCGAGCCTGAGACGACCTGTAGCGGCACCGAAGTTACTACCCATCATACGGATGCCCTTGGTGGCAGTATCCAAGATCACTTCTTCCAGTGGAGAGAGCGAGAGCAGGTTGTGCTTGCCGGTCTTGTAGCCCTGAGCTTGATTGTCAAAACTCACATTGAGGTCGAAGGACAGTTTATCGACGAGTGCTCCGCCCAGATTGAGGGCTCCGCGGGATGCCTGGAACGAGCCCACTGAGAGTGACACATTGCCCGTGAGGTCTCCTTTGTTCTTTTTCGTGATCAGGTTAAGTACCCCTCCCATGGCATTGGTGCCATAGATAGAGGAGAACGGCCCCTTGAGTATCTCTACTTGCTCTATGTCTGTCACGCCCAGTGTAGAGATATTGTCGGTACCTGCAGGTACACCATTGACCAAGACTGTAACATACTTGCCCGATGGTTTAAAACCCCTGATACCTATAACCGTGTTGTAGCCACTGTACTGGATTACACCCACCGAGCTATTGTTTTTGAGAATATCCGCAAGATTGCTATAGCTCGAGTTGGCTATAGTACGAGAAGGGATAACTTCTATCTTGCCGGGTACACGTTTGAGAGGTAATGCTGATCGCGTAGAATACACCGTGACATCCTGTAGGTTGTAGACCTTGACGGAGTCAACAGGATTTCCATCCGCTTTAGCCAACAATGGCAGAGCCATGGCTAAAGTAATAATAAGGAGTAAATTCTTTTTCATTGTGTTTATTTTAAAAAATATAGTTGCATTAAACTTGGGAGTGGAGTATACGTGCCAGAGAGAGTATTGTATCCGATATTATCATTTTATAAATGTCTTGATTCTCATATCGGGTATGTTTGCTTTTACGGTGCAAGTCTATTGCTTGTTGCCCGTATGTACGAAGCAGGTCATTGAGCAATAGCCCGGCTTTGTCCATGAGAGTTTTGTCAGTGATGAGACCCCAGCGGTTTTGGTCACACAGGTGTGCTATGCAAGCCACAGACGCCACCACCTCATTGTCGGTGATCAAGGCATCGAGCAGTGGAGTGACTTGGTTTATCTCATAGTCACCGAAGCTATGGCTGTAGTAGTGAAGTATACTCTGACGTGTGAGGCCATAGCGCTTGCATTGCCACTCGACCGAGGATTGACGCTCAGGAGTCATGCCCGTCTGCAATGCCAGCGCTTTGGTCACAGCTTCCTTGACACTGCGCCCTATCATCTCGCCCATGAGCACATGCTTGCCGGTATTGTACAGTACCGTGTGCGCATCATTGTTGCACACGGCTATGAGCGAGTCGGTACCGGAGCCGGTAGCCAAGTCCTCCGAATACATACTGTTTGCCATGAGCTCGAGCAGAGCAGCTGTTTTGGCTTCGGTGGCTGTAATGAGCGCACGCGTGAGGGCTCCGCTATCGAGCCATGCATTGATGAGTAAGAATACATTGATGGTGCCCACTTGTGTAATAGGGGACTTGGTAAACTCATCATGAGCTGCTCTATCACCTGCTCTGCCTCCATTGACATCTATACCGGCAGTGGCTATAGCCATGACTTCGATGCCATGGTAGGAGCGTGAGGCACAAGCTGCATTTTCGATGAGGGCGGCAGTGCCCATACCGGTGGTGTGCGTGATGGGCAAGCCCAGCTCCCCGGCAATGGCACTGTAATGCTCGGTGATGTTGCGCCCCTTGAGCGGACAGTGACTTTTTGCCACTACGGACGGCACTCTCCCACAGCTGTTGTTGAAAGCAAACTGTAGGTCTTCCCTGTAACCGCCATTGAGGTTGGACGTACTCACAACACCCCTATTGCCCACAAAGCGCATCACCATACTATCGTCATAGAAGTAGACCTCATCACCCAGCGGGGTGAGGTATAGCAGTTCTTTATCCTTTCGTTGATCAAATGTCACACTCATAAACATCTATTTATTATATTGGGTACATATTCTGTGAGCTCGTCCAGCAGATAGTACGAGTCGGCTTGCATAGCCTCCGCTATCCGTTGTGCTTTGCGGAGGCGTATAAATCCCGTCTCCGTATCGATAACGATGGTGCGAGTGGTGAGATCGGCAAGTCTGCGTGCGCATCCTGCTATTACATCCACCTTGTTTTCACCATCGAAATTAGAGGTGGCTCTACCATCGGTAAGCAGAACCAATACAGGCGATAGCTGTTTGTTTTTTCGCTTTTCCGATGTGATGACTTCGCAGGCAAGTTTGAGCCCCATATAAAGCGGGGTGCGCCCACCTGTAGATATATGTGCCAGTAGATCATGCGCTCGCGACACACTACGGGTAAAAGGCAACACCAATGTAGCATCATCACCCCGAAAAGTAATCATGCCCACACTGTCACGCTTGATATAAGCGTTGCGCAGTAGCTCCATAATCATGCCTTTGACCTCTGTCATCCTTTTCTTCACTCCCATGGAACCACTGGCATCCACTAAGAAAAGGATGTGATATCCGGTACGGTGACGACGTTTCTTGATGCGATAATCCTGTGGATCAATAATCAGAAACGGGTCACTCGCTGTACTCGAGAGCTTACGGTGATATTGGAACGGAGCTGCGGCTCGGATGGTGGGTATGATGGCAAGATCGTAAGACAATCGGGACGTGGCAGCAGCGCTTCTGTAGCTCCCTTTGTGAAAATCCTGAGCACATTTGACTCTGGCTCCAAAGCCGGAGTGAAGCCTGACGACACGCTGTAGGTTGTTGATGGGATCGAATGTCATGGACAAACGTCCTATCTCATCCATACGCTCGGGAGCAAGAAGCGCTTCATCAGGCTCCGATTCTGCGGATGCAGAGGTGGGAGAGGGGTTATTACAGTCGGGAGCCTCAGGGATTTCAGAGGGCGGTGGAGCTGAGGCATCTTGCTCACCCTGATGTGGGGGAGTGTGATCAGAGTTGGGCAGGGAGTCCGGCACCGGGTTGTTGATCCGATGGCGCAGCGCTAAGTCCTTCACCGCAGTGAAGTCGCTAAGATCCAGACTATTTCTGCCGGCAAGTGAAGCATGCGTAATGGCAGCATGAAGTAGTGCTATGTCGGCTCTGTGTCCTGAGACAAAAGCCTCGGCACACAATTGTGCAGCGAATCGGTAATCCGTTACACTCACCTTGATCTCGCTTGCTTTGCTTCGAGCCTTGGTTATGTTAGCGGTGAGCAGGTGTTCATTATAATCGGTTTGCAAGAGCGATTGTCTGATAATCCGACTGCGCACCTCCGGTTCGGTGATATGTTGCAGGGCGACGAAAAGGTCGAACTTATCCAACACGGCTGCACTGATGCTCCCCTCCTCCGTGTTCACGGCTCCGATGAAACAAAAACTGTCTTCGCCCCGGCATTGCTGTAAATAATCGAGTATAATAAAAAGCACATGAGTGGGCAGTAAATTGAGGTTGTCCGCTAGCACTACATTGCCATGCATCCGTCGTAGCAGGCCCTCTCGCTGTCGGTAATGCCCCTGCTGTAGTATCTCCGATACATCGGTGAAATCATAGAGCATGTCCTCGGAGAGAGAAGAAGGAAGTACCAGCACCTCTCTGCTACCGGCAAGCTCGCGCACTGATGCAAGGAGGAGGGATTTGCCCACACCCGTCTCACCGCCCAAAAGGAGGCTGCACGACGTAGGACTTGCAAGTGCTACGGTGATAGCTTGACAAGCCTGAGGCTGACCAATGATACTACTGAATGATACGCGCATAATCTTATACTTCGGGGTGAAGATCGGAGACTATTTTTTCACACAACGACCTCACATCATCTGCTGTGAAGTCGGGGGAGTCAAACGGCAATCGACGCATGCGATGAGGTAATACCAGCTCCGAAGCTTTGAATACATCAGTAGGCGACACCTCATATCGGCCGTCGAATGTGGAGAGCGCCATCGCTGTTTTCAAGAGCGTAATATCGGCTCTATGCCCATCGACTTGCAGCTCGATGCTGATATGGGCTATCAAGGCTAATATATCGTTGGCAAAAGTGACCTGCGGTAGTAGCTCACGCGCATGAAGAATGCGTGACGCGAGTGCACGCTCCTCGTCACGATACTGTTCCATGAAAGCCTGGGGATTACGGTCGTACTCCAGCCTGCGTTTCAGAATCTCCATACGGTTTTCGACATCCTGCTCGCCACGTACCCGTACCGATAGGCCGAAACGATCGAGAAGTTGCGGGCGTAAGTCTCCCTCTTCGGGGTTCATGGTGCCGACAAGCACAAATTCGGATGGATGTGAAAAGGAGATCCCTTCTCGTTCTATATAATTCACCCCCATCGCAGAGACATCGAGGAGAATATCCACTAAGTGATCTTCGAGCAGGTTTACTTCGTCTACATATAATATATTGCCGTGAGCGTGATGCAGTATACCGGGCTCAAACTTTGTCTCACCGGTCTTGAGCGCATGCTCTATATCGATGGAGCCAACCAACTTATCCTCCGTGGCAGAAATGGGTAGCTCCACCACGGATGTATGCTCTGTGAGCAAAGCGAGACCTCGCACCACGGTGGACTTGGCCGTACCTTTCTCGCCCATAATGAGCACTCCTCCTATCTTAGGATTGATCATATTGAGCAGCAGTGCCAGTTTCATCTGCTCTTGTCCTACTATCGCTGTAAATGGATATCTTATCATATCTTAGTTTATCATCGTTATTAATCGCCTTCCATCAGACCTTCACACTCCAGATACACCTTTTCTACCAGCTCCAGTGTTTCGGGTTGTGCATGCCACATCCCTCTTTGTGAGGCTTCGAGTAGCTTCTCTGCAATCTCTCTTAGAGCCCAGGGATTGGCTTCACGCAACCATTCTTTGTGATCTGCATTACCGAGGAGATGCTGTGCCAAGGCTTCGTAATTCCAGTCTTCGACAATATCAGCCACGGCGTCCCACCCGAATATATTGTCCATGTTGTAGGCTACATCTTGTGCTCCTTTGTAACCATGTCTTTTGAGCCCTTCAATCCAAATGGGATTGAGTAATCGTGAACGCATCACCCTGGCAGACTCTTCTTTGACCGACCTCACAACGGTAAAGGAAGGATCCGAGCTGTTACCGTAAAAAGACTGCGGAGCTTTGCCGCTGCACTTTTTCACCGCAGCTATGAGGCCACCGTGATAGATAAACTCGTCATCGATATCATAGAGATCGAAGTCAATTGTGTTTTCGTTCTTCACCGTGGCAGTTACTTTGGAAAGCTGTCGCTCCAGATTATCACGGCACTTTTGTCCATGAAAGTCGCCACTATAAGCGTGAGCAGCCCACGTGATGGCAGCTGTAGCAAGATCATCATCAGTGCTCCAATTCTTATTCTCGACAAGTACATCTACCCCTCCGCCATAGTTACCGGGAGGACATCCGAAGACTCTCACGAGGGCGTGTTGCTCGGCAAGTTTGGAATCTATTCCTTGCTCACGCAGATGCAATATATCTTCATCGAAATGCTTTTTTACATAATTCATCTCGTGCGGTTCGTTCAGACTCACCACCATCTTGACGGCATCGTCGAGCAAGGATATAATAGACGGAAAAGTATCGCGCAACAAACCCGAGATGCGGGACACGACATCGATCCGTGGGCGCTGTAATACATCCAGAGGTATTACTTCAAGCCCGGTAACTTTATCAGAGCTGTCACTCATCCACACAGGTTTTAGTCCCATGAGCCATAGTATCTCTGCTATATCCTCACCGTAGGTACGCATCTGATCGCCCGAGTAAAGAACTATCGCTATACTTTCGGGATAAGTGTCATCGTTTTTTAGATATTTCTCCAGCAATTGCTCACCCAACTTGCTTCCTATCTTATACGCTACATGAGAGGGTATTTCGTTGGGATCGAGAGCATACATATTACGACCGGTAGGCAATATGTCGAGATTTCCGCGCGACGGACTTCCACCTTTTCCGGGAAGAATGAACTGTGCTGTGATCCCTTTTTCGAATGCCTTCAATTCGTTTGTCGTATCACACAGCTTGGGGTATATCTGCTCGTGCACTACCTGCATGATGTCCTGCACTGCCTGCATACTTCCCACACCGTCACCGAGAATGCTACGGCACCTAGCCTCATCAAGGGGATTAAAACGGTTTTGATTCAGAGCCTCGACCAAGCGACGACTCACCGCCGTGAACCGATCAAGTATCATCACAGAGGTAGATCCGTCATTCCAGATCTTATCAGGGATAAGGCGCAACACTTCTATAGGGAAACCATAGTACAGAGCCAGTGCTTCGTCCATAGACAAGCAGTTACTACCGGAGACCCGTAGCAATACACGCACAAAGTCGTTGAGTCTCGATCCCGATGGCGCTTCGCCAAAAATATGCAACCCGTCCTTTACCATGGAGCGCTTGATTACCCCCAGCCAGTTGTGAACTTTGGTAATATACGCTCCCGCATCCGTTACATTACCTACGTCTAATCCCAAATCCTGATCCATATGTAGCTTTTGCACCATAGCCAGGATACTTTCTTCACATAGTCGGTGTTGGGCTTTGGTCATGGGTGCTGTGATATATTTATGCACCAGCTCATCCAGTTCCGATAGCTCGTCATACGTACCGCTCTCGGTAGATACGGGTTCGAGGTGATTGAGTAGCACCGCTGACGCTCGCCTTTTGGCTTGAATCCCCTCCCCGATTACTGATGTATGATAGAGGTAAAGGTGTGGCATATCGTCTATGTTGGTTTGAGGCAGACAAGCCTTTGACAACGCTTTTTCTTTACCGGGCAACCACTCCAGCGTACCGTGTGTACCGATATGTACGACAACGTCGGCATTGAATACATGGCGTATCCATTTATAGATAGCTATGTAAAAATGAGGGCAGGCAATATCTGTGCTGTGATAAACCGCCTCGGCTTGCTGTTCGTAGCCACGAGGGGGTTGCAATCCTATAAATACATTACCATTGAGGATGCCCGGCACGGGCATTGCTCCATCAACGACTTTGAACGTTCCGGGCGAGGCCCCCCAGTCTTTTTCAAGGAAAGCTTTCGTCTCCGGCTCCAGCTCATCATGCCATCGTTGGTAAGCCTCAGCAGGTATCGTGTCGGTAGCTCTCTTCATCAATTCCTCATCGCTGAGCCACTCATCGTCGTTACTCACCGCACTGATAATACGCCTGATGATGTCATCGCCGTTCTTATAATGGTTATCAAAACTTACCCCCATAGCTTCGAGGCTGTGCAGGAGATTGTACACTGAAGCCGGCGAATCAAGTCCTGCGGCACACCCGATCATATCATTGCGAGGCGGCATATTGTGAAAGATGATAGCGACTTTCTTTTCAGCATTGGGGGTGTACTGCAGCTTAGCCCATCTGTACGCAAGGCGAGACACGATGTCTATCCCTTCTGCCATGGGGGCAATAGTGATCTCCTGAGGGTGTGTCATATCTCTACACCCGATAGGATACCCGTCTATCTGACCGTCAAATTCTGGATAATAAACAGCAGATACCAAAGAAAACGCATCGAGCCCCTGCACAGATTCCTTCCACTGCTCGTAAGAGAAATAGGTATAGTATGCCTGTATTACAGGGATGTTCATGCGCGCAAGTAACGATGGTGCAGATGTACCGTTTTTCTCCATCCAAATAGAACCGCTTTCCTCGAAGATCCCCAAGGAATAGCCCAACGTATTCACCACCACATCTACCAGCAGACCGTCAGGGTCATAAAAATACTCCTGCACAGTAGCCGTCACACCCTTCTCGCCCGTGAGATTATCTTTCGACGCAGTAGTATAAATAGGTATTACCACTGTACCCGCACTATTGAGGGCGGTTATAAGCGCGTCGATGTGGCGTAAGTTTTTATCAGCATACAAGTGATATGGTATCAGCACACCCACCACATAGCACCCCGCGTCTTTCGCCTTACGTACCTCAGCAAGATAATTCGTCTCTAATTCATCAGTGATATAAAGTCCTTCCCACTGCGGTATTACTGGAGGAGCATAATCAATGTCGATACCTCCGTAGTGCGAAGCAATGAATTTGTTTAGGTTGATCAGGTTAGTTGTGTTCTTGCACTTGATGTATTTGAGTATCGTATTACCATCAGCCACACTCACTCTGAGCCACAGCATCATCTCCGCCATCTCATCAGGCATGGTGCTGTAGATAAAAATCATCTTCTTATCAGCGTACTTTTGCTTGAAGCGGTTGAACTGTTTGAAATAAGCAATACTGCCATGAGTCATGAGCAGAATAAAGTCAGACGAGTCCAGCGTAGACCAGCTATCGCCCTCTGCCACAGCCTCGGCATCGAGTGTGGAGGTGCTTATTTTGCTTGCCGATATTACAGTGTCGCTACCCGACCTACACAAGGCTTCGTTCACCTCATCGAAAGGAGGTAGCGTAGTGTGTGCATCCAGCACATAGGTTATGTGATACGACTTCATGGGTGCGACGTATGAGGATAAGACATAGCATGTAATGCTTGGATGAGTGTTCTGATAGAGTCAAAGGAAGTCTTATCCGTTGCGGTACTGAGGATCCAGTCTTCATCGCGCACTGTTATGGCAAACCGGCAAGAAGCATCAGAGGCATTGACGTAGCCGTTACGATGCAGAGCATTTACCGTCCAATCAAACCTCAAACCATTTCCTTCTATTTTTATAGGATGGAGCGATGAACTATTCACTATAAACTTACCTTGATGAGCATCGAAAGTAAGATGACTATTCCCGAAAACCTGCTCAAAGCCTCCGTTGAGGATGAGGTCTTCCGGAGCTCCCGCTTCTATATCGCCATGCTTATTCATCAGCCACACCGTATCCGCCCACTGTAAAGCGAGGTCTAATTCGTGCGTCGAAACAAGGATGCTTTTGCCTGTTTTGGATGCCAGATCCTTGAGCATAATCATGATTTCCAACCTACCCGGCAAATCGAGATGAGCAGTAGGCTCGTCGAGTAGCATCACAGGTGTTTCCTGAGCCAAAGCACGAGCTATCATCACCCGCTGCTTCTCTCCATCGCTGAGCTCACTGAAAAACCTCGACTCAAATCCATTGAGATTACATTGCTCAAGAGCCAAGTATATCATATGTTTATCACGCTCTCTCAACTTTCCCCGTTGATTCACATAGGGGTATCGCCCAATAGAGACAATATCCCATACGGTAAGATTGTTTGTGGTAATCTTATCCGTGAGCACAAGACTTAGAAGTTTGGATCTGTCACTGTCTCTAAGCTTACCCAATTCATGGCCTGCGAGATATACAGCACCGTTCAAGGGGCTTTGAAGTCCGGCTATAGTATGCATCAGTGTAGACTTACCGCAACCATTGGGTCCCATGAGCATGACCAGCTCTCCATTGAGTACGGATAGATCTATCCGATGCGATACCTCGTATACACCTCTATGCGACTTATAGCCTGTAGCAAGGCTCTCCAGCCTGATATTATCTTGATGTTTGTTCATCTACTTAATTGAATACGAGTCTTTTCTTTCTATTTTTAGCAATAATAAGTATGACCACGGGAGCACCTATCAGAGAAGTGATGGCATTGATGGGCAATACAAATCCCTTGCCCGGTACCTGCGTTATGATATCACACACCAGCATCAGCAGTGACCCGCACAACATCGTTGCAGGGATCAGTATCCTATTGTCCGAGGTCCTGAAAGCCATGCGTGTAAAGTGCGGTACGGCGATACCCAAAAAAGCTATAGGCCCCGTGAATGCCGTAATGCAACCACTGATAATGCTGGTAATAAGTATGAGTGCCATACGTACCTTGCCCACACTGATACCTACACTGCGGGCATAGTTTTCACCGATATTCAGAGCATTCATATATTTGGGCATCATCAGGGATAAGAACAATCCTATGGAAACGACAGGCATCATAACCTGCAACTGGCGCCATGTTGTACCCGAGACACTACCAAATGACCAGAGCAAATACCCCTTGAGCGTCTCATTGTCTGTAAAAAACTGGAGTATCGAGATTACGGAACTTGCCATAAAACCTATCATTACCCCAACGATGAGTACAGATATAATATCCTTGAGCCATGAAGCTATACCGGAGATGAGCATAAGCACCACCAACGCTCCGATAAAAGATGATAATACTATACCCCAAGTATTGGCTACCCCCGATGTCTATATAAGTCCCGGAAATATGGTAAACGACATGGTATAGATAGCTACACCTACACCTGCTCCGCTATTGATCCCCAAGATAGATGTATCTGCCAGCGGATTGCGAAATAGGTTCTGCATCTGTAATCCCGCTATAGATATACCGGCTCCTGCAAAAAGAGCGGTAAGCGCTTTGGGTAGGCGGAAGTTGCGTATTACATAATCCGTAGTATCCATAGCGGAGGTATTGAACAAGGCGTTTATTGCATCGGACATGGATATATCCAAACTACCCCATATCAAATCAAGGAAAAAGCAGAGTAGCGTAAGCAATGCCGCTGCCACAAAAGCGATGTTAGTTCTCTTCATCATTTCTTAAGCTGCATCCAATAAGTTGTTTCATAGTCAGGCAGTAACTGCGGACGTGTTATCTTGATAATATCTTTGAGCAGTAAATCCGGTCGGTAGAGACCACTCTCCCAAAAGTCATTGCCGCCATTCTCATTGACTCGCTTGCGGTCTATAAACACCATGCCGTTGGCCGCAGCATCAAAATGCTTGTACCGGTCGTTGAGCGCCAAGAAGTCAGCCATGGTAAAAATCTTACCAGTCATCATACATATCCATATCTTTGCATGGCGGTGACGGCTAAAGATGCGCTCGAAACTACAGGGCTGGCTACTCACTTTGCCCTCGGCATAGTCAAACTTAACCCCTGCATCTCTAAACATAGAGGTGGGATAGCTAAACTCACCCGGCAGATACCACGTGCCTTTATAGTCCAGACCATACATGATGGGGATAGTATCGGTTTGTTGCGCCACCAGCTCTTTTGCTTTGAGGTAGTCTTCCTCTATTTTGGAGAATAATTTGTCGGCTTTGGCATTACAGCCCAGGAGCATGGCAGTAAGCTTCATCCATTCCGCACGCCCCAGGAGATTACGTTCTTTCCACTCATTGTAGAGTACGGTATTGATACCGGAGCTTATGAGCTCCTCGTCCTTGTCGGACATTCTGGACAAATCCTGTAGCACCACCTCAGGGTGCAAAGCGGCTATCTGCTCTATATTCTTAGCCATACCCCGGGCTATCTCTTGCACTTTACCCTCACTGATGCGTTTACGCACCTCCGGATTACAGATATTTTTTATATTGGAGCAACCTACAAGCTTATCCACCTTGCCCAGCAATGGTAATACTCCCACTTGAGTAGTAGATAAGCAGGCAATATTTTTCAGGGGAACAGGTATGAAATAGCAATTGCGACATGATAGTTGAGGACGTTTCTCACCCCGCGGATACAATATATAGGTAGCCATAGTATCAGGAGTGTCAGGGCTAAATACCATGACCTCTTTGTAGTGATCATGATTTTTCACCTCAATACCTTTGGCATATTTGAATTGGACAGGATACGAAAAGTCGGCATAATCAATAGATACACTATCTATCGCTTGTGTGTTTTTGCTACGATTTCCATTACAAGAATAAAACAGAAGTACCAGCAAGATCGAGTAAAAAAAGCAGATGTTTTTTTTCATCAAGGCGATTTTTTTGATATTTATTATATACGGATCGCCAAGAAAAATACAAGGAAAGGAAGCTCTGACCTCATAGCGGGAGGAGCAGTACATACACTGACTGTTGTATAAAATTCTTTTCAACCCGAAAGAACTTAAAACAAAAGGACTCCCACAACCCGATAAGACATATAGGTGATATCAAACATTCGTCTATATTATCGGTAATGATACTTCGGCAGGTCTTCCGACTCAGTCTAAATCATAGTGCCTTCCCGCTTGTGGCAGTGACATTATACTATGACATATACGACTTTACGGCTACGGGGATAGCTTTGGGATTACACCAAATTCCCTTTTAATCAATCGATATTCCATGCAAAGAATATCTTTGAACCGAATGTCCTGTTAGTTGCGACCACCTGTCGCTAGCTTTGCTCTAATACGAATACAATAAAAGCCTACATTAAATAAAGTTATACGCATCCGATTCAGCTAAGCAAAGATATAAAAATTTAAATTGTGACTCTTCGTACAACCCAATAATCATTAGCCCTGAGAGCCACTAAAGAAAAGCATCACCACTCCTGTGGCAACACATCTGGTTAGGATTATCACTTTACATGAGACTAAAAGAAAGATAATATAGGCTACCGCACCGTAGCTGCAGGGCAGAGCAAATCGGGTACCAAATGAGGGCACCGTAAGTTCACATCTCTTCAGGATAAAAGTAAAAAAATAGGGTTACACCTCTTGACAAAGGGGGGTACGATGTTGTATCTTTGTCTTGATGACAATTACTTTTTATCCCACACGTATGAATACTCCGAAACATCACCTATACCCCACGAATACAGCAAAACGCTCGCTCAGTGACTTGCTGGCAGCGGTATGCACTCCACGAAGCTTACACTTTGTCAAAATGCAATAGAAAAGATAAAATATCAAATTGTCAAAATGTAGCCAACTACACTTGACCATCACAACAAAGCCGTATAGAGGACACCTGCACCTCTTTACGGCTTTTTCTGTAGGAAAGCTCAAAATGCACCCGTATTTTAATTAAAATGTCTCGCTAATTTAACTAAAGGACTCTCCTGTTTTAGTTATGACACCGAAATGTTTTAGTTAAAATACTTTTGTGTTTTAGTTAAAATACAACTTTATCTCAGTTAAACAACGACTGCGATCTACCTCTACACCTCAAGAGGCTCAATTATACAAAAGTCACTGCGCCACCCAATCTTTCAAAAAGCCAAACCCAACAGTACATTTACATCATTTTGAAACATATTAAGCCACATTTGCATCAATATGACGATTTCAAAATTCTGATTTTTGTCAGACTAAACATCCGCTCAGTTGTTATAAAAACAGCTGAATTGAAGACTGCCAAGTCAGATTTTCGTTTGTTTTGCATCAATGCCAACGGCAAATCCTCTTTGAGATCCAATAGCAACAGTTTATAACCAGGCATGTGTAGTGAGTATTTGTTGTGTTTTTATCAGTTAGAATATGATGCTACACCCTGATGCAAGAGATTGAATACATCCTGAAATAGCGGTACACTACCCTGAAATTCATGAAGAGCAGAGAGGGGTTCCCTTGTGTGGGGTCCCCTCACTGCTTTGTAGGTTAGTAATTGGTGCGATCAGGGGTAACCGCTATGGTTTCTGTGCGATCGCCATAGTTGACAACTAACTTGAACGCTTTATTGGTTTTGATGGAAAGTTGTGGTTTCGAGGCTGCACTTGTGCGAGCCGATGCAATCAAATCGATAGAGCCTGTGGGTCCGAAGGGATATCGCTTGATACCGTGCCTTACCGTTTCGTTGAGATCCCATGTAATGGTATTATTGATATAATCACCTTTGATCCCCAGCATGTATTCTATGAGAATGGAAATAGGCGGCAGTCCTGTCCAACCTATAAAATCCTTACGCGCCATGAAGCCGGGCTCAGCCTTTTCGGGAGCGTAATACTCCCAAAAGGTATGGGTACGACGATAAACATCGAGTACTTGGCTATAATGATTGCGTGCTATTTCGAGAGCTTGTTTTTTATATCCTTTGTTGTAAAGCCCGTTGATCACCATATAGTTGGTACCCGGCCAGATCCCCCCTTGCCAGTAACGACCATTGTCACGGTACTTAGGATTGTCTGCACTGAGCGAGGGTACCCTATATTTACGGTTAAAGGTATTCGGGTTGTCCAACTCTGCTGTGAGCCTATCGAGCTTTGCCGAGTCGAGCACATCGGAATATAAAGCCCAGTATGCACCGATGCCTTTGGTGTAATTGAGTTTGCCATCGGCATATTGATCATATAAGAAGCCGCTCTTCTCATCCCATAAGTTGGTGCTGATATAGTTTTTGAGCAACTTGGCATCGTCTTCAAAGTCCTCAATCTCTTGCCAACGCTCGAGATAAAGCCCCATCTCAAGCAAGAGATTGGCAATAAAAAGTTGCTGTAGATTGGTATCCAACCAGATCATGTGACCATGGCTGAATATCATATTGTATTCCGGAGACACTCTGGGCATATTGTCCATACCGGTACCCCAGCCACTGGACCAATAAGTACCGTTGCGCCAAGTACGGTTGAGTTTGAGCCATTTATAATAGGCACATAGTACGGGAAACACTTTGTGCAAACGCTCGGTGTCGCCAAACTGCTTGTAATACACCATCTCACACCAAGGCAGAAGATTGGGACCTGTGCTTACAGGATCATAACGCTCGAAACAGTCGGCACCATCAGCTTTGATCTCACGACAGATGAAGCCGTCAGGGTGTTGTTTGGCGTAAAAGTTGTCGAGCGTCTGCTGGAAAGGAAATAAACGAGTGCCATAACGGGCAAACATGAGAATAAAGCAGGAATCCCACATGAAGATATTGCCATTGTACGCTGTATCGAAGTACGTAGAGACAAACCCTGATCCCTGTAACGGATGTTTGAGGTTTCTGACGGCAAACTCCCATGCTTTCCAGTACATTGCTAGTTCATCAGGATACCCATCCCAGATAGGTTCGGGTAAGATATTTTTGGCTTGGGCAAAAGACGGTACGGGTGTTTTGTGCGCGGGTAGCGTACGATACACATTGTCCGTGACCAGAGGCTCCTTGACATATGTGTTTTTGTAAGGCAAGTTGTATTTAGTAGCTTTAGTTTCCTGAGCCGTACATATCTCCGATACGCCCAAGAGCATAGCCCATACAGCAATTACAACCCGCCATGTAATAGACCTCTGTGTCATGCTTTACAGGTTTAGGACTTTCTTTATTTTGTCGAAAAGAGCAGTGTTTTCATAGATACCGGAAAACTCCTCCGCACCGGGGCCATAAACATATACAGGAACCATGACACCGCTATGCCCACCTGTAGAGAATTTACCTTTTATCTCTCCCTTCTGCAAATCACCACCTACGAGCGTAAGCCCTCCCGTTTCGTGGTCAGCTGTAACGACTACGAGCGTTTCGCCATTCTTTTCAGCCCATTTCATCACAGCTCCTATGGTACGATCAAAGTCTGCCATCTCCTGCATGAGCATGTCCAAGTCATTGGAGTGTCCGTAATCATCGATTTGTGAGCCTTCCACCATCAGGAAAAATCCCTTTTTGTTAGCAGAAAGGAGATCCATTGCCTTCACCGAAGCTTTTGCCAATACGTCTTTGCGAATCTTAGGCTCGGGAATATCCACCGTATCCAATACGGCAAATACTTTACCGGACTTAATGGCGGCCACGTCATCCCACTTCATAGGCGTTTGATAACCTTTTGCTCTCATCTCTTTGATAATATCCCTCTTATCAGGTCTTTTGTTGAAATAGTTGGCTCCACCACCAAGAATAAAATCGACATTACAATCGAGATAATCTTTGGCAATATCATAGTAATCTTCCCTATCGACATTGTGACAGCAATAAGCCGCTGGCGTGGCGTCATACAAGCGACACACCGATATTACACCGGAAGAGAGACCTTTTTCCCGAGCATATGTAGTGATAGACTTGAGTTCTTTACCATCAGGATCCGTACCCACCATATGATATTTCGTCTTATGCCCGGTAGCCATAGCCGTACCTGAAGCACCGGAATCAGTGATGAGTTTGTCTGTACAGTAAGTTTTGGACAATCCTATCGTTTGTGCATTCTCCAGATTGAGACGCCCCTTATTGGCAACCCACAGCGTATATACATGTGCCAAGCTCATGCCATCGCCTATCATAAAGACAACGTTCTTTACTTTGCTGCCTTTGATAGGCATTACCTTGACAGGTTCGTAGGTTTTTTCCAGAGTCACTGTGGCTTCAGTATCCTGTTTGTGCTGGGCCTGTAATGGGATGATGCCGAGGCACAGCAATGATGCCGCAAGGAGTAAACATTTTAGCTCTTTCATTATTTTACAAGTGTTATGTATTTGTTCAATATTTTTGTCTAATGAGATAATTACAACACGCAAAGAAAAACTATCCTGTTATTGACTTTACGTGTTGTAATAAAAGATGCAACTATAGATTTTGCTTGATTAGCTCCATGGTAAGCTCTTTACCCTTGTCTGATCCGCAAAAATCCATAAAGAACAAGCCTTTTACGGGGACAGAATTCTTCCTCAGATCTTCTACAGCAAGCCTATTCATATTCCCGGCAACACGTTTGGGGGGGAAAAACACCCCCGTACCACTTAAAAAAGTTACATAAAGCGAAGTGCCATTAGAGGCACGTGAAGCACTGAGATGATTGTAGATAGCTTTCCATTTAGATGAATCAGAAACGCCTTTCACTTTGTATTCATCTTCCACTTGAGCCGAAACGCTTCCCTGCTTTGAATATAAGAAAGAACGAAAAGAAGCATTGTCGCTCCACAGCTGAAAATATGAAAAATTATCGAGCCCCGGAACGTTATCACGGAAAAGAATTGCCAACTTACCTCTAAGAGAACCGACAGTCTGATAAGGTGAATAAATCGTGGTAAACCGGCTTTGTTGCGGATGACTCTTGATAATCTCATTCATTAGCTCATTGTAATCCTTACTTCCACTCGTAGGATTTCCCTCTCGTTTTACATGAAGTAAGATAAATTCAGTAGGATGGGTATCGAGATACTCAGTCATCATATCCAATACATCTCGTTTGAAATCAGTGTACTGGTTGGCGGTACCATGATAGATAGCCAATTCTTTATTGGCATAAGCTCTAAGCCTGATATCAAAGCCTCTCACTCCTGACTCAAGCTGCTCCTTAAGACTACTATTTTGAGTAAGGTACATAAATCCTCCCGACTTACTCGCCCCTGCATCATGGGCAGAGGGAAGTGCCAGATTGCATATCGTTTTGCCATCATCCAACAATTGCATCCAGGAAGAAGTGGGGATATTTCCATTATGAAGTGTACCTGACTTCACATGACTAACTAATGAGGAGTTTTGTCCATTAAGAGGCGCTCCATCATGATTCAACTCAGCCTTAGTACAGGCTGTACTAAACGTTACAGATAAAATAGCACAAAATCGGAGTAAATTAAAATTTTTCATAGGTTATTTATTAAGTTTTGAAAATGGAATAGTTTGCATGGGAATAGTCTCAGAACCATAATATACTTGTAGGGACTGCCCCATGTAATTCTCAAAATACTCAACTTTTATTGAATATACTCCTTTTCCCAGAAAAATATGTCCACGCTTCATCGCGGGAGAATGTGACCCGTCGTTATCAATCACCTTTTTATCGTTGATATATAACTTACATCCATCATCCGAAATAACCCCAAAAGAGTATTCTCCGTCATTATCAATACGTAATTGTGATGTGAAAAGAATCGCAAAATGATCTTTGTCGTTTACATTTAATTCATCAAGAGAAAACTCATGCACGTATCCAGTACGTGAAGGCTTACCCAAAATATTAAAATCAGGAACAGACTTACCCATATAATTATCGTACATTGCATAATGCACCTTCGGGATAGCCTCCCGACTAACAACCCTAAGATCAGCTTCGCCAATATCACTACCATGGAGTCCTTTATAAGCTATAGCCCTAACGACAGCGGAGGAGGTAAGCGTGAGAGAATCTTTATAGATGGGTGATTTAGGGCCGGGTTTAGAACCATCAAGGGTGTAGTGAATGACTGCTTGTCCCTCTGTGTCCGAAGTTATACCCACTTTGACACTATCCCTAAACATCCCATTGGTAGGAGAGACAAAAGGCATGGCTACATATACATCTCTGCTCGAGCCTTTCTCCTTGGAAGTGAAAGCCTCCGATATAAACCGCCCCTCTGAAGCTGGAGCGAGCTTTACTCCCAATAAATGAGCTATAGTACCCGCAACATCACAGATAAGATGACCGTCATGAAGCTTTTTGCCCGCAGTAACACCGTGACCGTACAGCATGATAGGGATATTATATTCGGCAGGAGAGTCATCGCCATGAGCATGACCGAGACCTCCGTGATCAGCCGTAATGAGGATGACTGTGTTTTTATCCATGCCGGAAGCCTTGAGCCGATCTATGAATTTGCCGATAAGCACATCGTACTTCTCTATACATCCGAGGTAGGCCTGTGACTCATGCCCATGCTCATGCCCCACATCATCAGTCTCAACAATGGAGATAAAAGAGAAGTCGGGTTTGGATGCAAAGAAGTCCTCCATACCCTCACGGAAAATCTCTTCACCGGTTTTACCTTTGACAATCTTATCCACGGCAGAAGTGTCATACATACGTTCCTGCTCCACCCATTCATAAAACATATGTACTTTTTTATTGGGAGCGGCCTCCTTGATTAGATCAAATAAAGTAGGGTACAAACCTTTCTTGTTTTTGTAAGCAGGCACAATAATGCCGGTATTGGGCATCCAACCATTGTCGGTAACTCCATGAATCACCGGTATAGCTCCGCTGACCATAGACATCCAGTTGGGACTACTCTCTGTGGGTCTTACGGAACGGGCATGTATAGTCCACGCTCCCTCTCTGATAATCCGATTGAGAGACGGGGTTCTGGCTCTCTGCACACCATATCCCCCCATAGCATCAAGTCCTATGAGTACCACGTGGCGCGGCATAGATCTTTGTGCGCAGAGGTACTGATCACTTGCAGCAAAAGTGAATAGCAACTGGGTAAGGAGTATGAGTAAAATGTTTTTATGATTCATCAAATTCTTATTTATTATGAATAACAGATTTATTCGATATACAAAATACGTGAGGGTATAGGAGTGAATGTGTGCGCCTCTTTACGTTTATAAAACCAAGCGAAACCCTGACCTTCATAGTCCTCAAAATACTTAATCTCATAGCTATGATAGCCACGAGCAAGAGCTATGCGCCCCGTAGCAGTGATGAAACTGTGTGAACCATCATTATTGACGACTTCTGTACCATTGATAGAAAGCACACTGCCGTCATCGGATTGAGTTTGAAAGTCATATACACCATCACGATCTATATAGATATACCCGTGGAATACGTAAGCAAACTTATCTTCTCTGGGAGCATCGGCAATAGATGGATATGACATCACTCCTTTTTTCACAAGATTGCAATGGGCGATATCTTTTACCGAAGAGCATGCACCCTCGTAATAGCTGTAGTTTACCCCGTTATTTTTCATTTTTAGAGAACTGCCGGGCATAAGTACGGCACGTACTGCTTGTAGTGTCAGTAACTCCGAGGGCTTACTTCCTTTGAGATAAGCTCGGGCTTTGAGGGTAGCAGAGCCATTGAGTTTGAGCGCAGAGGTATAAAGAGGACTTTTATCTGTGGGAGCGGAACCGTCCAGCGTGTAATATATTGCTGCACCCGGAGTGGAACATCCCAAATGTATGGCTATAGAGTCGACAAAAAGATAAGTGTCCTCCTGAGCATAAGGTATAGATACCTGATCAATATGTGTGAGGCTATACACCCCATGTGTGTTTGTCTCAGAAGAGACGACAGGTTTGTCGCTAAGAATATACTCCAGCTTCCCTCCCTTTATCAGAACATCATAGTGTAATGTATTTCCGCGGATTGTTTCTCCATTGAGCCGTACTTCTTGGATATAGACATGATGCTCAGGGTCATTAGCCGTAATGACTAATTCTTTCCCATGGGGCAATTTCACGACTGCTTTTTCGAATAAAGGAGTTGTAATGACAAACTCGCCACTGCCGGGACATACGGGATAGAATCCTAAAGAAGATAATATGTACCATGCTGACATTTGTCCGCAATCCTCATTACCAATGATGCCATCAGGTTGATCCGAATACATCTCACGAAGTATACGACGGGTGATTTCTTGCGTTTTCCAAGGCTGCCCCAAACAAGCATAAAGGTAGGCTATGTGATGGCTGGGTTCATTGCCGTGAGCATATTGCCCTATCATACCGGTAATATCCTGCAAGTCACCTTTCACGGCGGAAGTAGTACTGAACAAACTATCCAGAGCTTGTATCATTGCGCTCTTTCCTCCGAAAAGATTAGTAAGACCTTTTATATCATGTGGGACATAGAAACGATATTGCCATGCGTTGGCTTCGGTGAAGTCACGACTTATTTCATACGGATCTAAATTGGGCTCCCAATTACCATCAAGTCTCTTCCCCCTAAAGAATCCTGAGTATCCATCAAACAAATGAACATAATTGTAAGCTCTGCGATAATATCGATCAGCGACATCATTGCGCCCCATAGATGCCGCCATACGTGCTATACACCAGTCATCATAAGCATACTCCAATGTGCATGAAACAGATTCTCGCTTCAGATCAGACGGGATAAAACCATATTTAATGTAATAGTCCGACCCTTTTTTGTTTATATCAGATGACTTTATCATCGCCTCCAAAGCAAGGTCAGCATCAAATCCTCTGATTCCTCTGAGATAGGCATCAGCTATGACCGACACGGCATGGTACCCGATCATCGTATGAGTTTCGCCTGTAGAAAGAGGCCATATCGGAAGTTCTCCTTTTACTTTATACATTGCAAGCATGGATCGTATCATATCAGCCGTGAGATCAGGGTTTATAATAGTCATCAAAGGATTCCATGCTCTATATGTATCCCAAAGAGAAAAGGTAGAGTATACTTTATGATCCTTATTCATCGTTGAAAACACCTGATCTCCCAAACGGTATTTACCGGATACATCACTGATCACATTGGGAGTAACCATGGCGTGATAAAGCGAGGTGTAAAAAATGGTTTTATCCTTATCACTACCCTTTTGGATACGGATGCGCAATAATTCATGATTCCACGATAGGCGTGTATCTGCAAGTATTTTGTCAAATGTTTTAGAACCACACTCCTGTTCTCTATTGCGCCGAGCCTCCTCTACGCTGACCAGTGAAATGCCCACTTGCAGCTCAATGGTACGCACGGAGTCATCAGGAAAATTAATTATTATTTGCAGTGAATCTCCACGAGCTTTAGTCCCCTTTACAGGTACACCCGACTTAAAAATACTAAAGTTACTTATAGGTTTTGATAGACGAGCGGAGAAGTAGACGGGCTGCGGATCCACCCAACCGTTAGTAATGCGAAAGCCTTCCAAAATTCCATTTTTGACTTCCAATTGAGCATCATAGATTTTATCTTTTCCCAAAGAATGAATGAGATCTATAATCAAGTTTTTGTTCTTCGAAGAAGGATAGGTATACCGATGTACACCGCTCCGCATGGTTGCAGTGAGTTCAGCCCTAATCCCATTGTCGAGCATCACGGAGTAATACCCCGGCGAAGCTGTTTCATTGTTATGGCTGAATTTCAAAGGAGGCATTAGGAGAGTCTTCTCCGTACCCTGATTTTGCAGAGGGTAAATAAGGATATCACCAAGATCAACACACCCCGTACCACTCAAATGAGTATGAGAAAACCCAATTATAGTAGAGTCAGAATAATGATATCCGGAGCAAGCATCCCAATCGGATATACGAGTATCCGGACCTAATTGGACTCCTCCCAAAGGAGCTGTGGCTCCAGGATAAGTATGTCCATGAAAATCCGTTCCAATAAAAGGGTTTACATACCGGATAAGGTTATTTTGACTATAAATGCCTATGCGACAGATCATCGATAGCATCAGGAATAAAAGCATTCTTTTCATTTTGGTCATACGTAGATACGGATAATGTCAGAGACGAAACCTATATATCTTTTATCCAAAGCCCCCTTGATAGAGAGCTTTGGATATGCAAAATATACTATTGCTTAAATTAAATATTACACATCTCAATAGCCTTTGTTTTGTTTCAAGGCACCCATGGAGCGCTTAATCTCTTCGGGTGAATAAGGAAACACGCAGGCCTTTTCTGCATCATACTTCTTCGCAGGCATAATCTCAATAACTCCTTTATATGTTTTTCCATTAATAAGCATGGCTTTTCCATTCACAGTATCGATTTCTGAGTTAGGGTTCGATCTATTGACATATTTAATACCATGCTTTGCAGCTTCAAGTCTCTCACGAGCTTCGGGGTATTTGACCGACCATCTTTTGAGATCATGTACCCGATCAGTAAACTCGCCTGCAAGCTCACATCTTCTCTCATGCATAAGGTCGTGCATAGTGGCATTGGTATAGACATCACCGAGTCCTGCACGGGTAGTGATGCGATTGAGTACTTTAGCAGCTTCAGCACCCTTACCGGTTTCAATAAGAGCTTCAGCTTTGAAAAGAAGCATTTCCGCAAATCGCATGATAGGGACATTGAGGTCTGTTGTAGGACGGTTACCATTATTGGAGACCTTGTCAGAGATCCCCGCACCCTTGTTATTGATCGTTCCGTATTTAAATGGCTCCATATACTTATTGAAGTGAAATCCACACTCAAGGTCAGTAGAAGAGAAAAATTTTCTTTTCTCGCCGAAGAATGTAAACTCATCTCCGTACTGAAGTATAGTGGTAGCACGTCTTTGATCTTTGTCGCTGTATTCAGCCCAAAGTTCGAGAGTAGGTTTGAAATTACCCCATCCATTGTAACGTCCCCAACCTTTATTATCGAGCATAATACCCGGCAGTATACTTCCCGCATAGTTTTTTGCATCAGAATTGACGGAAAATATATATTCCTTGCTCCATTCATGCTCTGTGGAAAACACATCGGCAAATTTGGGCAGAAGAGCACGATGACATTCGTTTTCCAACTTATCTACCAATGCTGGAATCTCGCTCCACTTCTTAGAGTCGTATTGAGCCCAGTAGGCATATACTTTTACTTTGAGTGCTATAGCAGCATCTTTGGTAGCTCTACCGTAATCGGCGGGAGCCGTCTGATCAAAGGCAGGCAACATGGAGATCGCTTTGTCAAGATCCTGGATGATCAGTTCATAATTCTCCACTACAGACTTACGCTGCTGGGGTATTTTGCCATCGACATACTCTTTATAATCTTCATATTTATCAAAAGGAACACCATTGTCAGGTCTTCCATAGCGATAAGCTATCATGAAGTGAGAGAAAGCTCTCATAAAATAGGCTTCGCCCAGATGCATCTTGATGCGATCAGATGGAGAAGACAACTTTAGGGCATTAAGAACAACTCTATTAGCACGTGAATTCATCTGATACAAAGCCTGATAAATATCCTTGAGATTGCTTTCGGTAGAGCCATTCATCGTCAAATTGGCAAGGTTCATCTGCGTAGCGCCTCTCTTACGGCTATAGAAAATATCGTCCGACGCTCCTTGCTCCCAGAAGAGGTCACGTCCCCATGTTTCTTCCATACTCAAATTAGCATACACAGCATCTATGGCATCACTAAAGTCTTTGTCTGTTTTCCAAAAGTTTTTGGCATTGGGTGTTCCTTCGGGTTGTGGGTCTAACCAATCGGAGCAAGAGTTCATGCTCAATGAAGTCAATACCAACCCTAATGTTATGATTATATTTTTTGTTTTCATTGGTTATTGCAAATTAGTAGTTGAGTTTAAGACCAATTGAGAAAGTACGTGATATAGGGTACTGACCGGCATCGATACCTGTACCACCTACTTCGGGGTCGATACCGCTATATGAAGTAAACGTAGCCACATTGTCAATGCTGAATGTGAGATCAAGCGTGCTATTACGAGTACTAAAGAGCGACATTTTCCTGACAAGATCCGTGAGGGAATATCCCAATGTTATATTTTTGATACGGAGATAATCGCCTTTTTCCAGATAGAAATCAGAAGGCGTAGTAAAGTTCTCATTGGGATCATCTGCTGTAATCCGAGGAACGGCTTTATTGGGTCCGTCAAGAGCTTTGAGTATATCTCTGGATCTGTTAAAGCTTCCTTGAGATTCGTTAAGAGTAAGATATTTGTAAGCATTAAATATTTTTACGCCGGCAACCCCTTGAAGCATCATACTGAAAGTAAAGTTTTTGTATGAAACACCGCCTGAGAGAGCATAAGTAAGCTTAGGCATAGCATTACCCATATAAACACGATCGGCATTGCTGATCTTGCCATCGCCATTCTCATCCACAAATTTCAGGTCTCCTATCTGAGCTTTGGGTTGGATTTTTTTACCATCCTTGTCCACATAGCTGTCAATTTCCTGTTTGGTTGTAAATACACCTGAGTTTTTGACCAGGAAGAATGAGTAGATAGGCTGGCCGACCTCTGTTTGGAAGGGGCGTAAATCTTTGAACTTACCGCCATCAGTCCAAATTACCTTGTCATCCGGAGAGTTTGTTTGTCCCATACTGATTACCTTATTCTTCAAGGTGGCGAAGTTTCCTCCAACCCAATATTTCAAAGCTCCTACTTTATCGCTCCAGTTGGCCGACATTTCAAAGCCGGAGTTTCTGATCTTTCCGTCATTTACAAGTTGCGGATCATACCCGATACTGTGTGACCAGCCTGCATCCTGTTTCTTGATCAGATCTTTGGTGTTTTTGATAAAATAATCCATTGTCAAAGAGAGTCTGTTATCAAACAATCCTAAGTCAATACCGAAGTTGGTTTGCTCTGATGTTTCCCATGTAAGATTAGGGTTATAACCTTCTGCCACGTATTTACCCAACACAAGATAAGGAGGATTGCCTACCTGTCCTGCTATGTCACCATCACCTATACGATAGTTTTGGAGTAGTGGGTATCCATATCCCATACCGATGGAGCCTAAGTTACCAATACGTCCCCAACTCATGCGGAACTTCAATAAATTCAAAGCTTCCATATCTTTCATGAAAGGTTCTGATGAAAGCTTCCATGCCAAGGTTGCTGATGGGAAATCACCATACTTACGCCCTTTGGGTAACCTGCCGGCATAGTCACGGCGCCATGAACCAGAAAAGAAATACTTATTATCATAACTATATGAAGCTCTAACTACAAATGAAAGATTACGATCGAGCCAAAAACCATCTTTGGCCGGATTGAATTTGCCGGCTTGACCAAAATAGATCAAAGAAGGATCTTCGTTGTAGAAACCTTCAGCAGATGCAGAGAAGTCTCTGTATTTGGCTTCGGAAGCTGTAGTAGATGCCATGAGGCTTACGCTGTTCTTATTAAAAATACGCTCGTAAGTGATGGTATTCTCTGTACTCCAATTGGTGGTTCGGAAAGTAGAATACCCCATGAAGTTCCTATCAAACGGCTTGCCCGGCTCCAGACGTTTGGGTGAGAACTTTTTGTCGAAATAGTTCTCAAGTTGATATGTAAACCGAGATGTGAAGTTAAGCCCCCTTATCGGCTCCATGATATCAAGGAATGTGGAAGACGAGATTGTAGAATGGTGGTTTTCGAAAAGGCCTGCCGTGAGCGTTCTGACAGGGTTGATAACATCACCGTGAATATCGGCAAAGTTGCTGCCATACTTGGTTATGTAAGCTTTATCACTGGGGGCTGTACCGCCAAATGATCCGTCCGGGGCATATACCTCAGCATTTCTGGGCATCATGAGTGCAGATAAGATTACACCCGATTCTGCACTGTAGGTATTAGCATCGCGCAGTTGATTCTTTTGCCATGTAAGATCTTCACGCACACGTATGTGATCGCTGAGTTTGTACATAGAATTCAAACGAGTGGTCCACTCCCTATTATAAGTATTGAGCAAGGTGCCATTCTTATTACTGTACTCAAATGACACGAGGTTATTGAATGTCTCCGTACCGCCGGAAAGAGACATATTGTGTCGCTGAAACATAGCATTGCGAAAAATAGCTTTGATCCAGTCTGTACGGGTTTCTGCTATGTATGGATTTTTATTGGGATCCCATCCGTCAGGGAGTTTGTTTACTCCACCGAGTGCCGTAGCACGTACTCTACGCTCCTCATCTATTGAGACTGTTGAAAAAGTCGGATCGAGACACAGAGACATAAAACGAGCCGTTTTCCGCCCGATTTTAGTGAACAGACGAAGGAATTTTGATTCTAACTTTCTTGATTTAGCTCATTTTTGAGCCTCTTGAGGGGTCAGTGCCCCTCAAGTAGAGTCTAGTTTACGTTTTGTTGCATAAGTAGCTTTGGCGCACGTTTGAGATTGTACGCCAAAGACTCAATGAGGTTCTGATAATGCGTTTTAGCAATTCCTCGGTAGCGACATCGTCCACCATGAAACCATCGTATAATGCTACCAAAGCTACGCTCTATCTGCCATCGCATGGAACTGATCAGTCTATTCAATTGCTTTTTACCATCCGTCAGTGGCATACCTTTGACTGCTTTGTGCATGATGCCATCTATCAAGTTGTGGTCGCACAGATAACCTCTGTTTTTCTTGGATGTGTACCCTTTGTCCGCTAATATCATTGTCTCTTGGGGGAGTTGAGCCTGCTCCAACAGAGGTATGATTTGTGTCGTATCTGCCACGTTAGCCGCTGTGGTGATTACTTCATGTATTAGTCCCTTGGTGTCTGTTAAGATGTGCTTCTTGTAACCGTATCTATATTCATTGCATTTCTTCACCCAACGAGCCTCTTCATCTACGCCGGGTTTGCTTGAGCAGACTTTGACTTGGTATTCTTCTTCAGCCTCTTTCTCTTGATCGCTACGAGTATCCTCCCGATCATCGCAGATCACAATTTGAAGCCCTCCCGTTGGTTTGTTGGGGCTGTCAACAATACTTGCGTCCACAATGGCGCCCTCTTTGATCTCCATGATGCCATGTTGTTTGAGTTGCTTGTTGAGAAGCTTGAATAGCTTTGCCATTAAGCCTTTCTCTATAAGTTCTTGCCGGAAGCGACAGATGGTGGAGTGATCGGGAGAAACAAAGTCCATCGTCAGGCCCAGGAAGGCACTCCATGTGAGGGAATCGTTGATTCGCTCTTCTACTTGACGATCTGAGAGAGCGTACCAAGTCTCTAAGAGCAGGATCTTGAAGAGCATAATGGGGCGGTAAGAGGCAGCGCCCAATGGGGTGTCTCCCTTAAGACAATGTTTGTTGAGCAAGTTGGAGATGGGACGCCAATCTACAATGGTGTCAATCTGATGCAAAAAGTTGTTTTTGGTGGCTTGGCGACGACGTTCTACTGCTAGTTCTGCAAAAGATGCGGCATTGGTGTTCTTTTCCTTACTCATAGAGACTGTTTTGACTACTGGTTTAATATTCAAATATAATGATATCCAGCGATATAGGCAATATTAAAAGGGCAATTCTCGTGCAACAGTCTCCTATTGTAAGGGATTGTGGCAGGTTGGTAGCCTTAGATACCCCTGTCACCATATTATATTGGAATGTAGGTTTGCCTTCTGAAGCTCTTTTGGTTGTTACTATGATGACACCGGCCGATCCGGCATATGCTCCGTAAATCGCAGCAGAAGCAGTATCCTTCAATACTGTCATAGAAACGACATCACCTATATTAAATGGAGCATTGGGTACTCCATCCACAACAAACAAAGGTTTTTCCTCTGCTCTGGATCCCATACCCCTGATAGTAATGGCAGGCTTGGAATCAAGATGGCCTCCTTGCGACACTACTGTGACACCGGGTATTTGGCCCTGAAGCATCTCCTCCACACCTTGGATAGGTCTTTCCTTGAGTTGTCCGATATTGGACACGGTAGCCACAGATGCGGATAAATCTCCTTTCTTAACTTTACCATAACCAATGAGCACAACCTCATTGAGCGAAATAGCACTCTCCACGAGAGAGATTACTACCGTTTCGCTTTTTGTCACCGTAATCTCTTTGGTTACGTATCCAATGTAAGAAATTTTTAATTTTGAATTAGGAGCTAATTTTAGCACAAAGGCACCATCAAGATCACTTTGCGCTCCGGTAGTAGTGCCGGCAATCTGAACGCTCGCTCCAATGATAGGTTCTTGTGTTTTGGAGTCAACAATTTTTCCTTTAATTGTTACCTCCGACTTTTGCGCTTTCATCTGAAAGGTCAATGCTCCTACAAAGAGCATCAACAAAAGGTAGACGTGTTTACATTTCATAGGTTGATATTTTTTGTTCTCTCATATGTGCGTAACCTTTACTTTCACAAGAATAAAGATTACTTTTTCCTTATGCATTTGACGGCACAAATTTAGTAATTAAATCTATAGACACGCCTTTATTCAAAATTAATTTACATGAGACTATTATTTAATAAAATATACACATTAATAACATGGTTATGAAACATTCTTTTGATTAATCGGAGGTATTGTTACGAAAATATTTAGCCCCTTTTAACTGGGTATATTTTGATTGGCAACGGTGTCTCAGCTTAAACAAGCTAATATTTACAGGAAATTGAATTAAAGTTCTTAGTTTTTTTGCCCGGGCTATTGCAAATTCAGAAAAATCATATACCTTTGCAACCATATTTGAGAAGCAAATATACTTTGACGATATTAATTGATTAAGGGGCCTATAGCTCAGCTGGTTTAGAGCATCTGCCTTACAAGCAGAGGGTCATAGGTTCGAATCCTATTGGGCCCACTCCTTTTCAACAATATCATTAAAATCTGAGATACGATAACTTCTCAAAATTTAGGGCCTATAGCTCAGCTGGTTTAGAGCATCTGCCTTACAAGCAGAGGGTCATAGGTTCGAATCCTATTGGGCCCACCCTAGAAAAATTAAGTCAAAAAGCTATGCACAAAACATGCATAGCTTTTTTTGCTTTATAGTCTCATCTCTGAGTAAATATCAGGACTAAAGACGGTGGTGCAGATACACTTTTACAAGATGAGGCCTATGTATAGAATTTATTGCTAAGAGACCAACTTGAACTATGATAACGTACATTTAGATGACATCTTTTTACCGGGACTATAAAGAAAGTTTGCTCTTCGTGAGAGATAGAGTTAATTACTTCTCCTAAATCCGGTAATACTCAATGAATATCAAATCTAATAGCCGTTATCAAAAGCCACATCAATTCTTAAACCGCCTGCTGGGGATCCTCCGGCAGGCGGTTTTGATATATAAATAAAGAAATTAAACAGGAGAATGAGAACGTTACATTCAACTTCACTTATTTCCATATTACTTTTTATCTTCAAAGAAGACATCCTGACTGTACATCCGATTTCAGAGGATCAGATATAAATATTTTCAGGTTTATTTGGCACCACTCCCTATATTGGTAATATTACCATTTTTTTCGTACATGTAAAGTCCCACTGTATTCTTGTCTCCAGTAGTAATGACTGCGAAGGTTCGAGTAGCTTCAGGGTAATCCGTATTATCGTCGACCCATGTACCATCATTGACATAATATTTTCCGTTAGTTAACTTTTTGAGAGTAGGAACATGTGTATGACCAAATACTACAACATTTACATTCTCGTTGCTATTTTCGAGATACTGCACCCTGGCTTGTTCGAAATAATAATCCCAGTTTATTGTTCCGGATATTGCAGAAAGAAAGGTATTCGGCTTCTTTACCTTGTTCTGCTCCTGACGAGTTCCCCACGTACGCTGAATATTCTTAAATAATTTCCCGGAAATTGTACCATCAGGTTGTTCTTGAGGATAGAAATCAAGATAACTGTAATCGTCATTGAATCCTGCAATATGCATCTTGAATATCTTCTCATTAAGCCCCTCCTTAGGAGTGAATCGTTTCGACACCTTTGCCAATAATGAATAATAAGCATACGCTCCACTTTGATCAATATCATCCTTGTCAGGTACTTTATTCACTAGGGGATATTTCTTTTCTACGGTTGGCTTACCCTCTACTACCCAAGTGGCAGCATAGCGGGCATAAAAGTACCCGGCAGGCAGGATTGTATTGTCGTTTCCACATAATTCTTTGTTAGACACACGATCAGGAGCAGAGAACACATCGTAGCGATGCCCGTGCTCAATCGCTATTTCTTTTCGGTCTCCGGTATAGTAAGTGGCCAAACCTCTAGCACCTTGGCTTGGCTGTACAATACCGGGGATGGCATCCTGTAGTGTTTTTTGCTCTAAAGTCATGTCATGGTTTCCTATAACATAAACCAATTTGATACCACTATTTATAACCTGCTTGAATTCGTCTATAAGCTTCTGATTGTTGGCAATAACACCCTTATAGAACAGTTCTTCATCAGTGTAAGTAGGATAAAACACAGGTAGATACCACGAATCAAGAAAATCACCTATAATCACTAATTCACGCACATCTTTTGTCTTTTGAAGTCGTTTGAGAAAATCAATGAGTAAAGGACGATTCCTTACTGTTTCCGAATACCTATCGTCAATACCTACGTGCAGATCGCTGATAGTCACAATCTTGTTCCTTATGCTACCAGCCTCCCACAGGGGAGCAATCTTTTCGCCATTGCTCTGATCATCATCTTTGGTACATCCCGAAATAATTGCCATGAATATTGTTAAACACATAACAATAGGGAATGTAAAAGCATTGGTAATTCTCTTCATAATTTTAAATTTATATTTTAGTGATACTATACATTACAATACAAATATAGATGTTGAGAATTTCGGTCAATTACTTTTAATTGTATCAATATTACAAATATGCGTTTCATTTTTGCAATAGCACAGATGGAACATTGATTTCCATTTATGAAACTTACTATCTTATATCATTCATTTCCTATCTTTATCTCTCAAAACGAAATAACATGGTTGAACAATTTCTTATAGCTACAGTATATACTGCTCTAATTGTCATGTTTCTCTCCTCCGCCACACTGCTTGCCTTTCGTAAGAGTGGAGATCGTTCCCGAATAATACTCTGTGTTATTTTATTTATCTCTGTATTAAACTACATACCACGCCTTATAGACAATATGAATGGAGTATATCAAGCTCCGGTCATGAGTGTGCCCATGCTATCCTTGGCTTTGTTTATGATTCTATCCTATACTATATATCCCATAGAGGTAATATCTCCGGGATGGATGAATTTCAAAAGGCTTCTTTTATTGTATACACCAGTGGCAGTGATATTGATTTTTTACAAGATTACACTACTCCTTGGTGTGGTATATCCGGAGTATTCCAGCATTATAGCAATACTACCCCATTACCTTGAGTTTGACGCAATATTTCGTATTTTTCTATGCCTTATACTGTGTTTGCCTGTCTTCTTAATATTTTATATACCCTACACCAGCAAGTACAGCAATACAGATAGGACATGGATCAGAATATACGTCATAAGCGGGATCATAGATGTACTTAGCTATTTACTGATTTTAGCTTATCATACAACGGTCATCACTATCATCTATTTTCATATTACAATAGCATTGACAGCTCTCAGGCTTTACATGGAGTTGATTTATCGTATAGTAGGCAAGAAGGTGACTAACGAAGATATAATGGCTCCTAATATAAGTAGAAAAATAGCAATTGAACAGAATATCATAAAAAGGGAGAACGTAAATCATGCTAATAAACTGTTTATTCTTTTGGAGCGATATATGATGGATAAACAAGCATGGCGCAACCCCAATCTTTCCTTAAGCCTCATTACAGAGGAGCTTGCTACCAACCGTACCACATTAGAAAAGGTAATACATGAAAATGGGGTTGAAAACATAACGACTTATATTAATAAATTTCGCATAGCTGATTTTATTTCCCTGCTAAACAAAACGCCGGAAATGAGTATCAAAGAAGCTTTTTATATCAGTGGTTATCGTTCACGTACTACCGCTCTGAGAAATTTTCGTTCGTTTACCAATATGACACCGTCTGAATATTTCGGCAGAAATTTAAACACCAATGATTAGCTTCAACACTCTGAAGTAAGCTTCATACTTTCATCAAAATTAGAGCAAAGTAGTAAGCCTCCCTATTAGTGCTCGCGATTGCGAAGTAATACCGGCAAAAGATTATCAATGTGCAGTTTGTTTGGTTGTAATACTATTGAGCAGCTCCAACTTACCATCGTCAATGAGCTTAAGGATCAACTCACCAAAGAGAGAATTCTGCCACGCAAACCAAGGGCGTGTAAACTTATCCGCATTATCTTTGTGGAAAGACTCATGTATAAATCCCGTACCCGCATCAGTAAGCATTAGTGTCTCTATACAGTGCTTTATCTCCTGATCATTATCCGAAGTAAAAGCTTTCATCATAATACTCATCGGCCATATCATATCAAAGCCTATGTGGGGACCGCCAATACCTTCGGCTACTTTACCTTTAAAGAAATATGGATTGGATTCACTCCACACAAAGCGCCTTGTATTGAGATATACAGGATCATCGTCAGGAACATCCTCTAAATACGCCATACCGATGAGGCTCGGCACATTCGCATCATCCATCAGCAATTGATTACCGAAACCATCCACCTCATAAGCATAGATCTTACCATATTCAGGATGATGATATACAGCATACTTATCTAAAGCATTTTTCACCTCACTTGCCAGTGTTGTGCACTCTAATGCAAGCTTTTTGTCACCGTTTACCTCTGTGAGGATATCAGCAGCTTTGTTAAGTGACGTCACTGCAAAGAAATTGGAGGGGATAAGAAAAAGAAACGTAGTAGCATCGTCAGACGGACGAAAAGCCGAAGCTATAAGCCCCACCGGCTTCACGGGGCTACCCCAGCCTTTATTGCCCATAGAGTCAGTAGGATCCTCCGTAACCCGCTGAAATTTGTATGGCCCCAAATCTTGTTTCCGCTGTTGCTCCTTGAAGGTCTGCAAAATCAGTCGCATGACTTTGATCCAGTCTTGATTGAAAATGGAACTATCTCCTGTTGCTTTCCAATAGGCATAGGCCAATCTTATTGGATAGCAAAGGGAGTCTATCTCCCATTTTCGCTCATGCAACTCGGGTTTCATTTCTGTAAGATCACTACTCCAAGGACTTTTGCCGGGTTTGATATTGAAAGCGTTGGCATAAGGGTCTATAAGGATACATTTATATTGACGGAAGATAACCCCTTTGAGCATCTTTCTGATATTGGCATCCTGATTGGCAAAACGGAGATAAGGCCATACCTGAGCCGACGAATCGCGCAGCCACATAGCAGGTATGTCACCGGTGTAGACAAAAGTATCTTCCTTACCGTCTTTGACTCCAAAATGGACAGTAGTATCCAGCGTATTGGGAAAGCAATTTTCGAACATCCATGCCAAATAGTTATTAGTCAGTTGGCCTTTCACTTCTTTTATTTTGCGCTCCACATAGTCCGAATAGAAAAGCCTCTTGGCTTGCGGTGGGCGCTGTGAAAGGAGTTTCTCTCTTTGTGCATGTAGTTCTTGACGCACTTGTAACGCGGGCGCAGCCACATTCGCAGCAGATGCCATAGAAAGCGCCGGCAGCATGAGTAAATATAGGATAGGAGTTTTCATTTCGTAAAAAAATAATTGTTAAGAGCGGGAATAATGTCGGTTGGAATGTATCACCTACTTTGAGGCAGCACTATTGAAATAATTGTAAAAGAATAACGCCTGTGTCTTTATAGCCTCTGACCAATAAGTGCGGTCATGTATGCCCGGGCGGGAGATATACTCATGGGGGATATTGTGATAAAGGAGCTCTTCGTGCATCTTAGCATTGACCGAATGAAAAAAATCACCTGTACCGCAGTCTATCATGATTTTAAGAGAGTCAGGAGTCAGCAAATGCAGCATATTGATCACAGAGTTTTGACGCCAGCGTTCAGGATATTTCGCCTGCACCCCTAGTCTCTTGGCAATATTCCAGTTGTTTGGGAAAGGGGTCATATCCATACAACCGCTCATGCTACCACAAGCCCCAAATAGGTCTTGATGTCTAAAGGCAAGGTACAAGGCTCCATGCCCGCCCATACTGAGCCCCGCTATGGCACGCCCGTTACGGATTTTACGGGTATTGTAGTGTATATCCACATAAGGAAGAAGTTCTTGCGTAATATAAGTTTCATAGCGGTAGTTTGCATCAATCGGGCTGTCGAAGTACCAGCTCTCACCGCCATCCGGACATACAATGATCATTTGGTATTGGTCCGCTAATCCCATCACCCCGGGAATCTTATTGATCCATGTATCGTACCTCCCCCCGTAACCATGGAGCAGATACAGCACAGGATATACCGATGCTTTATTCATACCGTCAGGAGTTATTATTACATTTTTAATATCTTTACGCATGGCTTTGCTATGTATTGCTATGGTATCCACACGCTCAGCCCTTAAAGCAAACATGCTGCAAAGGGTCAGAATGATCAATCCTGCAAAGTACTTCTTCATGACAATATTTTTAGAGAAATTTCTTGAATTATAAAATTAATAAATTCAATTCTATAATCTATAACCTATGAGTATTTTAGGAAACATCGTGTGGTTTATCTTCGGCGGTTTTATGATTGCCATTGAATATTTCTTGGGAGGAATAGTAATGATGCTTACCATCATAGGCATACCTTTCGGGATCCAATCTATGAAGATGGCGGAGCTGGCACTTTTCCCCTTTGGTCGTAAGGTGGAAGAAAAGCCGGGAGCCGGTGGATGCGCTCTTATTTTGAGTGTACTATGGATTATCGTTGCAGGCATCCCCATCCTGGTTACTCACATTTTTGGGGGTGTATTGTTGAGTATCACTATTATCGGCATTCCTTTCGGTAAGCAACACTTCAAGCTTGCCAAACTTGCATTGGCGCCTTTCAATTTCAGAGTGGTATAAAAGGAAAGAGACTCTCGACGATTAATTGAGACTGTTGCAAAAGTCAACAGTCTCATGGATTTTGGAGGCAAAGCCAACAAAAGACACTTTGACCGGGCAGAGAAGGTAAAGTGCAAGGCGCTAAGAGTGAGTGCACAGGGAGTTTACTTCAGGTAAATGACCAAGCACGAATCTCGCAAGCAACGAAGCAATTGGCCTGCTATGCAACGGTCTCTAATTGGGTATGTACGATGTTACAACTACTTCCTACGGGCATCCATACCCAAAAAGATAAAGAGAAGTATAGTAAAACCCCATAGCGATGAGCCCCCATAGCTAAAAAAGGGCAAGGGTATCCCTATCACGGGTATGAGGCCGATGACCATACCTATATTAATGGTGAGGTGAAAAAGAAAGATGGAAGCAACAGAATATCCATAGACTCGTCCGAAGATATAGGTCTGTCTCTCGGCAAGCCTGATGAGGCGTAGTATAAATACGGCATAGGTTATGAGAAGAGCGGCTGATCCCAGAAAACCTTGTTCTTCTCCCACTGTACAGAAGATAAAGTCAGTAGCTTGCTCGGGTACGTAGTTGAGCTTGGTCTGAGTACCTTGTAGAAACCCCTTACCCATTAATCCTCCGGAGCCAATCGCGATCTTGGATTGGTCTACGTTGTAACCTTTACCCTTGATATCATCATCAATACCCAAAGCGACCTTGACACGTCCCTGCTGGTGGGGTTGTAGCACATCATGAAATACATAATCTATAGAATAAAAATACCCTACAGACATAAGAGAAAACAAGGCTATAAATAAGAACTTCGCCTTATAATATGATATGGCAAGCCAAACAAGACATATTATGAGTGCGCCTATACCCGCTATAGCCACCCATGCCAAATCGAACGGAGCGAATTTATTTACAATAAAAGATGCAGCTACCATAGCCAATAATATACCGGATATCCATGCCCAAAAATTGCGGGGTAGCTGCTCACAATATATTTTGATGAAAATAAGAGTAAACAAGATAATGAGTGTAGCTACCATGAAAAGATCAGACGAAGTAGCCCCCCACCATACTTGATCCTGTAGCATCAGCGCTACCACAAAGAAAACCACAGCCGAAGCGGCTATGCCCAAGAATATTCCTGAAAAACCCTCACGGTACAGAGCCAGAAACATCGCCGTAAAGACGAGTGCGGATCCCGTTTCACTCTGTAGCAGAATAAGCAGCATAGGAGTGATCACTATTGCAAAGATAATGCTATAATTACGCAGCCCCTTGATTTGGAATTGATATTTATTTACCTGCCAGGCCAATAACAAAGCCGTCGATACCTTGGCAAACTCTGCAGGTTGCAGCCGCATAGGCCCTATTACGAGCCAAGAGTGCGATCCTTTTATATCCGGCGCGACAAAGATGGTTACCGCCAGCACCAGCAGCATGATAAAGTAAAACAGAGGAGAGATATTCTCGATAAGATCGGAGTCTATCATGATAACAACAAACCCTATCACTACAGCAAAGCCCATCCAGATAAGTTGCATAAAGGGCCTTTCGCCGGGCTGAAATAGTTTATTTATATCGAAGTTATATGATGCTCCGCATATAGTGATCCACCCGGCTATGATAAGTACCAGATAGATGGCTACTGTGAACCAATCGAGTTTTTTCCAGATAGAGGGCTTGGCGCCTGAATAGGACAACATATCATTGAATAGGTTTATCGTTTTGTGAATTTGCGCTGTCTGCTCTCAAAGGCACTGTTATCGTAGAAGCTTTGTTCTTTTGTTCTAAATATATAGATTGTGACGGATCACCATCACCATACGATACCGACGTTTTCTTCATTTTTTCGGCAATAGCCTGTGATGCACCCGACAGCTCTCCCTTGCGAAGATAATATTCCATCATCACACGACCTATAGGCACACCATATACTGCTCCAAAGCCTCCGTTTTCCACATATACCCCCACAGCTATTTGGGGATTGTTACGAGGAGCAAAGCCAATAAAAGCGGAGTGGTCTTTACCATGCGGATTTTCGGCTGTACCCGTTTTACCACAAACTTCGATTTCTCCGGGAGCAAAGTTTGCAGCTCTACACGTCCCGCCTGTAACAGCGGCCGCCATACCCGACACGATATACTCCCAGTTAGTACTGCTGATCTCCGTATTGTGCTTATTGGTATACAACGTATCCAACTTCGAACCTGATATTCCTCTTACAACATGAGGTTTATAGTAATACCCCCTATTAGCGATAATAGCAGCCAGATTAGCTATCTGTAAAGGAGTAGCGAGGATTTCTCCCTGACCAATGGAGATAGAAATGATGGTAGAGGAATTCCAGCGTCCTTTATAAATCTTGTCATACACTTTACTATTGGGGATATATCCTCTTTTCTCGCCATATAAGTCTACTCCCAACGGATAACCGTATCCCAATTTTACAATCCTGTTTTTCCAATGCTCCAGAGCTTCTTGGGGCGAGCGATAGTACCGTCTGTCATCGAGCATCCCATGAAGCCCCCAGCAAAAGAATGCATTACAAGACGTAGCCAACGCAGGTACGATAGAAACAGGTGAAGCATGGGAGTGACAACGAGGTCTGCCCCGAAGGAGGGGATAACCATGATGGCATGCAAAACTCGTTTGCGGAGTGATGATACCTTCTTGCAGATAAATAGCTCCCTGAGCAGGCTTGAAGGTAGAGCCGGGAGGGTAATTACCCATAATAGCTCTGGCATATAACGGCTTGCTGGGCATATCTTCGAGAATGCGGTGGTTCTCTCCTTTTTTCTTTCCTGTGAGCATCTCCGGATCATAAGAAGGAGCACTCACCATTGCAAGGATTTCGCCTGTGGAGGGCTGTATCACCACGATTGCTCCACGTTTACCTTGCATCAGTTCTTCACCAAAGGCCTGCAATTTACTATCAATAGAGAGGGTAAGGTCACTACCATTGACAGGTGCACGGTCGTTTCTACCCTCAGCAGATCGTCCTTTGATGCGTCCGCTTGCGTCTCGGAGCAAGATCTCTACACCTTTTACACCTCTAAGCTCTTTTTCATACACGCGCTCTACACCCATACGCCCGGTGTAGTCTCCTGCAACCAAAGCTTTGTCACGTGAGATATCAGACGGGTTAGCTTCGGACACATATCCCAAGATATGTGCAGCATGATGATAATTATACTGGCGTATAGTACGGCTTTGGATAGAGAAGCCGGGGAATTTATAAAGTATCTCCTGAAAGCGTCCGGCCTCTTCAGTGCTAAGTTGTGATATCAGTACCTGGGGCACATTGCGGGAGAATCCGGGGTTCTTGCGCCTGTTGGACATGTCTTTGAATCTCTGTCTCAGAACAGTGATATCGATATTGAGGTTTTTGCACAGTGCTACGCTGTCAAATTCACCCGCCTCTCCCGTTACGACCATGAGATCGAAAGTCGGCTTGTTCATTACCAACAGCTCACCGTTGCGGTCATATATCACACCTCTGGCGGGATAGATAGGTTTTTGATAAAAGGCATTGCTTTCGGCTCTTGACTTATAGTTTGGTGTAAGTATCTGCAAATAAAAAAGCCTGATAATATACATCCCCACGATAACCACCGTCAGGATGATAAATAAATAGCCTCTTTTGTAATAATCGTTAGGGGACATCTCTTCTTACTTATTTGGCATCTTTCTCTGCCTGCTGAAAGATAAGGAAGAAAATTACACACACCACATAAGAGAACACAAAGCTCGATCCAAAACGCTTGAGGAAGTATACAAAGTCGAAGAGCGAAAGGGCATCAAGCAGGAAGAGTACCAGTGTGTTGAGCAACATCACTTCAAACAGCAACAGAAAAAAAGCACCGTTGCCCAGAGCAAAGCGTGAGGGGATAAGCTCTCTGTTGACTTCATCGTCACACAAAGGGGATGTAAGATAGTTACGCGCAAAAGCCGTAAGGGTAAATGCTGAGGTATTGAGGCCGGGAGTACCGCTGAGCGTATCGAGTATAAGACCTATGCAAAATCCCACCACCGTCATGATACTCTCACGAGTATTGATAGGCAGGAAGAAAAGAACTATAGGATAGATAAACGGAGTAGCTATCTTGAATAAGGCAAGAGGGGTAAACTCCCACACTTGCAGGAGTATGATGATAATGCTGACTAATATAAAACGAACCCAATTATTGAACATCTTTGATATCCCCTTCCAACTTTTTCACTTCCGTGGATTCTATATTATTGATCACATACACATAGCTCAGCTTATTGAAGTCTGTAGCCAGTTTCACGGAATAATTACTAAACGATTTACCTTCCTTGGGTTTTCTCTTGGGGTCCTGTGCCACCACCCCTACCATCAGATTCTGAGGGAATATGTAGGAGAATCCGCTTGTGACCACGGTGTCACCCGGAGCTATTTCTGCATGTAAGGGGAGGTCTCCCAGCGTAGCATACTCGCCTCCGGGTTTGTCCCATAACATGGATCCGTAGTAACCTTTGCCTTTGATACTGCAGCTCAATTTCATCTTGGGGTTGAGCAGAGGTATCACTATCGCATAGTTTGCAGAAGCTTCCGTGATAGTTCCCACTACACCATGGCTGCTCATCACCGGCATATCGGCATGTAAGTGATCTTTGGAGCCTTTGTTGATGATATAGTACACATTGCTGTTATGATTCTTGATGCTGATAATCCGGGCAGTGGTATAGCTGTATTCGGGCAGCGTATCCGACAGAGAATCTTTCACATGCACTATCGGCCTCACGGTATCCGCCTCGGCATCTTCCACCTTGCGCATCAGTGAGAGATAGTCACGCTCGAGGCGCGCATTCTCATGGAGCAAAGCTTCGTTTTGTTCTCTCAGATTCATGTAACTGTACACCTCTGTCAAAGATGAAGATACGTTACCCACTACGTAGTTTGTAGCCATTAGCTTAAGGCTGCGATGGTAGATGCTACTATTAAAGAGCATCAGCAACGCAGCCGTTTGCAATAGGATAAATATCAACCAATGTACATTGGTGCGCAAAAACTCAAGCAGCTTGTGCACGTATGATTGTAAATTTTATTATCGAATAAGGAAGTTAAAAGTGTCGAGATGTTTCAGTGCGATACCGGTACCTTTGGCCACGGCATGCAACGGATCTTCAGCCACATGGAAGTCGATACCGAAACGATCGGTCAATCTCTTGTCCAAACCTCTCAGCAAGGCTCCCCCTCCGGTAAGCGTAACACCGTTTTTCACAATATCGGCATACAACTCGGGCGGCACCTCTTCAAGCGTCTTCAGTACGGCAGCTTCTATCTTCTGTACCGACTTCTCAAGGCACTGTGCTATCTCACGGTGATTTACAGCTATCTTTCTGGGCAATGTGTCCATCTGGTCAGCACCGCACACAATGTATTCCTCTGGTGGATTGCTGATATCCTGCAATACAGCCCCTACGTTGATCTTGATCTGTTCTGCCGTGCGCTCACCTACTTTTACGTTGTGGGCTATACGCATATAATCCATGATATCGTGAGTAAGCTCATCACCGGCTATGCGTATCGACTGATCACGCACTATACCTCCCAGCGATATTACAGCTATCTCAGTAGTACCACCGCCTATGTCTACAATCATGTTGCCTTCGGGAGCCAGCACGTCTATGCCCACACCTATGGCAGCAGCCATGGGCTCATATATCATATACACATCACGCCCGCCGGCTCTCTCGCTTGAGTCACGTACAGCTCTGATTTCCACCTCGGTACTGCCTGAAGGAATACACACCACGATGCGGAGTGACGATGGTCCCAACCAACGACGCTTACTATTGATCATCTTGATCATACCGCGAATCATCTTTTCCGCTCCGTTAAAGTCCGCTATAACACCGTCTCTCAACGGTCTTATAGTACGTATATTGGCGTTGCCTTTCTCATACATCTCCCGGGCAGCGCTGCCCACGGCGATCATCTCACCCGTGCGCACGTCAAACGCGACTACAGACGGTTCGTCCAGAACTATCTTGCCGTCTTTGATTATAATTGAGTTGGCAGTCCCCAAGTCCATTGCCAGCTCTTGTCTAAAAGAGAATAACCCCATTTTTAAGTAGTAAATTATATTTTTTAACTCCCTTCGCACAGGGAGACTGTTTTTATCAATGTTTGAAATGGCGGAATCCGGTAATCACCATAGCCATTCCTTTATCGTTGGCTGCATCTATGCTCTCCTGATCTCTCACTGATCCACCGGGCTGTACTATAGCTTTGATACCCACCTCGGCAGCCAGCGTGACACAGTCGGCAAAAGGAAAGAAAGCATCACTTGCCATCACAGCGCCCTGAAGATCAAAACCGAAACTCTGTGCCTTGGCAATGGCTTGTTTGAGAGCATCCACCCTTGATGTCTGCCCTACGCCGGAAGCAAATAGTTGGCTATCCTTGACCAGTGTGATAGCATTGCTCTTACTATGCTTCACCAGTTTGTTGGCAAAGATCATATCATCCGTTTCGTCCGCAGTAGGCTCTATCGCTGTGACAGAGCGGAAGTCTGCCTGAGTCTCAGTCTTGGCATCACACTCCTGCATCAGCACTCCACCCAGCATAGAGCGGTATTGCCACTGAGGTTCTATCCTCTGCTTTTGAGTCAATATGATTCTATTTTTCTTCTGCGTAAGAACTTCCAACGCACCATTGTCATAGTCGGGTGCGATGATCACCTCGAAGAATATCTTATTGATTTCATTAGCAGTATCTGCATCTACGACTGTATTGGTTACCAATACACCGCCAAAAGCCGATACGGGATCACCAGCCAAGGCTGCTTCCCATGCTTCCAGGGCTGTACCTCTTGAGGCACATCCGCAAGCATTGTTGTGTTTGAGCACCGCAAAAGTAGGTGCGCTAAACTCTTGTATCAATTGTACCGCGGCATCAATATCCTGCAAATTGTTGTAAGATATTTCCTTGCCGTGGAGTTTGTCAAAATATTTATCAAAATCGCCGAAGAAAAGCCCCCTCTGATGGGGGTTTTCGCCATAGCGCAATACTTTGGCGTGTCCGGCACAAGCTCTGAAAGCGCTGCGCTCGTCGTTGTCAAAATAATTAAAGATCGCTGTATCATAGCCAGAACTTACGGCAAAAGCTTCTCTGGCAAAATTACGACGCTCTTGCAGCGACGACTTGGCGCCATTTGCCTTGAGCATGCTCATCAGTGGAGCGTATTGGTCTTTTGATGCTACGATAATGACGTCGTTAAAGTTTTTGGCTGCACCACGAATCAAAGATATACCACCTATGTCGATCTTTTCAATGATATCTTCGTCGGATGCTCCCGATGCTACCGTTTCCTCAAAAGGGTACAAATCCACAATCACGAGGTCGATCATCGGTATTCCGTATTGTTGCAATTGCTGCATATCCCCGTCATTTTCACGACGTGCCAGTATACCTCCGAATATCGCAGGGTGCAGAGTTTTCACTCTTCCTCCCAGCATAGAGGGATATTGCGTCAATTCTTCTACAGCTTCACAGGCGTATCCTTGTTGCTCAATAAAACTCCTGGTACCTCCCGTGGATACAAATCCCACTCCCAGTCTGTTTAGTTCTGCCAATATTTCAGATAGTCCATCCTTGTGATAGACTGAAATTAATGCCTTCCGGATCGCTTTTTCCATCTGTGAATCTTAATTTTAGAAGTTAAACGTTTTTAACTCGCACAAAGTTAATCTTATTTTTAACAACCTCAATAGCTAATACCTTATCATTATGGGATATAGTTGGCAATAATACTCATTTTTTTTATAACTTCAGCTATTCATTGTTTTATTAACGTTGTTATATCATTCAAAATTACGTCGTAACACAATTTTGTATACGGAAATTCAATGTTATTTACATTGCCTTAATTTACACATATATTACCCATACGTTCAATAAAAACGCCTTCTTAGTTCTTCCCTATGCAGCTTGTTGCGATGAGTATTCTACTCATAAAAACCAAGACTATGAATTGAAACAGACCCCTTACATCCATCATCTATACGATAGGGATAAGGCAACGATCTTTGTAGTACTCATCCATAGGAAAGAAGGAATCAATTTTGACATTTTGTCAAAATGATGAAAGAGGGGTTTGACGAGAGCCTCTATTATAAAACACGATATATAAGCCAACTAAACAATTTAAGTAAGCCACATATTGACCTCTTTTTTAGCTTTTACAGTTAAGTAAACATGATTATTTGTATCAAAATCGAGCAATTTTTTGGGGTTCCCAATATTTTCAGGTCACTTCAGAAGGGCTAATTAAACCAAAGTCTCAAAACAACGCACAATCATAAATAGCTGAAATATATAACAGGCTGTTATTATAATATTTTCACCTGAATGCTTGACCCCATGGATCATTCTATGGAGTCTTCGATTCTAATATATACGGACAACCGACCTTATATGATAGGATGACCGACCGTGTACGATAAGTCAATAGACTCTATACATAGGTCAGAGGTTCTTATATGATGAAATAAGTATCCTTGTAACGGGAGTTGGGGGAAGGACACAAAAAAACGGCCATGCTCGGAGTAGGCTGGCAGATAATGTGCAAATAGAAACTAAGCCGTATGGAACAATAGTGTGAAATCGAGCTCTAATAACACAGGGGGAGGTAAGGTCTCATGAAGCAACTCGGTATATCAGAGGATTCAATAAAGCTTTTGATTCTGAGGAATCACCAACATACGCCTCTGACAAAAGCACGAAATCCGGGACGATAAACTCTCGTTATTCATCAATACAAGCAGTATAGGGGTGTTTGTCTGCATGTCTTTATAAAATTGGGATCTGATCAATAAAACATACGGGGATAAATGAAGCAGGCGTCGGGTACAAAGATACAATCTTTTGCCCCTCTTGTCAAGTACCGCATAGTAGCACGAAATAAACCATAAAAACAGGGAAATCAGAGAGTGTGGAATATACTCATTATGCTGACAAAATGATACTCCTTTTCAGTCTCTTAACTACAAACCCGAGATACATATAAACACACACAAATCCCAAAACATCGTTTACCTGTCATGAGACCGTTGCATAGCAGGCAAATTGCTTCGTTGCTTGCGAGATTCGCGCTTGGTCATTTACCTGAAGTAAACTCCCTGTGCACTCACTCTTAGCGCCTTGCACTTTACCCTCTCTGCCCGGTCAAAGTGTCTTTTGTCGGCTTTCCCTCCAAAATCCATGAGACTGTTGACTTTTGCAACAGTCTCACTTCTGCTCCAAAGCCCAAATCTGTGCCAATAATGGTATCACACAACATATACTCTTACTTACTCACAGGGGTAAGTCCCATAGAGCGGGCTTTTTTGAGCATATATGCATGAGCAGCTTCATATTCATTGGGGATAACACCATCGAGAATAGCATCTTTGATGGCATCTTTGATAGATCCTACCTCACGACATGGAGCGAGACCGAAAGTGTCCATGATCATCTCTCCTGTAATAGGCGGTTGGAAATTACGTAACCGATCTTTTTCTTCCAGATCGAGCAATTTCTGCCTTACAACATTGTAATTGTCGAGATATTTACGCACTATCTCAGGATTCTTGCTGGTGATATCAGCTTCTACCAGCAACATGAGGTCATCAATGTCGTCACCAGCCTCAAATAGAAGGCGTCTTACAGCTGAGTCAGACACCCCCTCATCGACCAATGAGGCAGGGCGCATATGTAGCTCCACTAGTTTTTGGACATACTTCAACTTAGCATCCAGAGGTAAGCGCAATCTTTTGAAAATCTTGGGAAGCATCTTGGCTCCCACGAAGTTGTGATTGTGAAATGTCCACCCCAGGCGAGGGTCGAACTTCTTGGTGCGAGGCTTGCCTATATCGTGTAGCAGAGCACCCCACAAAAGCCATAGGTCTCCCTCACTGCGACCCCGACGATTGAGCACCTTAGCAAGGTTGTCCACAACTTTGTAGGTGTGAGACAGATTATCCTTGTGTCCCACTCCGTCACACGTCTCTGCTCCTTTGAGTTCAAGAAGCTCAGGAAATACCCTGCGCATCAAGCCCGAGAGCTCAAAAAGCTCCAATCCTATAGAGGGCTTGGGAGAAAGCATGATTTTGTGCAACTCCTCTATAATGCGCTCGGCAGATACGATGTCTATACGGTGAGCATTGCGCACAATAGCCTCGAACGTATCAGGATGTATAAAGAAGCCTAACTGCGAGGCGAAGCGTATGGCTCGCATCATGCGTAAGGGATCATCGCTAAAGGTGATATCGGGATCAAGCGGGGTGCGTATGGTGAGATCTTCCATATCATCAATACCTCCGAAAGGATCTATAAGTTCGCCGTATCTATCATGATTGAGACATATCGCCAAAGCATTGATGGTAAAGTCACGGCGTCTTTGGTCGTCTTCGAGCGTGCCGTCTTCAACAAAAGGCTTGCGACTATCTTGTGAGTAACTCTCTTTGCGAGCACCCACAAACTCGACCTCAAGATCTTTCTTTTTGACCTGAGCCGTACCAAAACGTGCGAATACAGACACCCGTGCTCCTTTGCCCAACTTATGCGCAAAAGCTTTGGCCAAATCGATGCCTCGTCCCACAGACACCACATCGATATCTTTGGACGGACGATGTAGAAACAGGTCACGTACATAACCACCAACTACATAAGCCTCCACCCCTAACTCATCCGCAGCCTCAGAAATCAGGTGAAAAACCGGTTGATCCAGCTTCTCATCTATTATATTTTGGTCTATCATTTACATTGTTTTATTGTACAAAGATAATGAATTGCTCCGGGGCATAAGCCATGTTGCCCATGGTGTAGGTGTGACTTGCCCACCATTACTCCTCTTGCATCTCGGTGAGATGGCTCCAGAAACGGCGTGGCATATGGCCTCGCTGTACTTTGGGATTGAATCGCTCGGGTATTGCCAGAGTTTTGAAATAAGTCTGCCACATCTGCCTGAGCATTTGCTCCTGTTGCGAGACGATATCTGCCGACAAACGGCCATGACCGATGCTGATGTGTTCGTTGAGATCAAGTGTGATCTCCTCCGTCTTCCCATCACGGCAGTGCAATCCGTAGCTGCGCCTTACATCATAGATGATCCACCTGAGCGATCCAAAGCGCTTACGGAAGTGTGACTCGATCAGAGAGAGCACATCATACTTGGGCTTGATGGGGGCAAAGTATATCCCATCGGCCATCTCCTGAAAGCGTACGAACTCTTTCATCTTATGGGCTTCAGCACCTACTTTGTGTGCTATCTCACGACAACGCAACACATCTGCATCAGCAAAGTTCGTTTCTATGGATTTGCCTTTATAATCGATATTTTTACAGATATACCTGAAGAGGAGCATCTCCCGCTCACGCATCTCCGATAGCCACACATGCAAGATGGTATTGCGTCCCATGGGGCTTAGCTTCTTGAGCAGTGCAACCCACACCCTTCGGCTATGTTCCGCAGTGGTGGGCACTGTGTAAGTATGCGCACAGAAGATAGGAAGCGGCTCGTAGTCCGGCACGATGTCGTGAGGTTGCAATTTGTGTAAATAAGCATAGAACACGCACGAAAGCAGCCCCTCAAGTGTGCCGTCATACACAAACAATAGCGGATCATGCGTGTGAGGATCAGTAATCATCGCCAAAGTCAATAGTCATTTGCACGGCATCTATGGTCTTCATAGACGTCTTCTTGCCGGCAATCAACTCCCGCAACCTGTCAGGCCCTAACTCATTGACACCTTGCATGGGCAATTCACGGCACATGAGGAAGTAGCGTGCACGTTTCATCACCACACCCATCTTTTTGAGGTTATCAAAGGCAAGTCTGCCGTAGCGACGCGAAGCTACAATAAGTTTAGCAGATTTGACTCCAATACCCGGGACACGGAGTATAGCTTCGTAGCTAGCTGTATTGACATCGACGGGGAAGAATTCCGGATGCCTCAAAGCCCAGCCGGTTTTGGGATCAACATCCAGATCCAAATTGGGTCTCGAATCATCGAGTATTTCTTTGACGTCGAAGTGATAAAAGCGCAGTAGCCAATCGGCTTGATACAGGCGGTTCTCACGCTTGAGCGGAGGCGTCTTGAGTGCGGGCAATCTGGCATCGTTGTTGACGGGGATATAACCTGAATAATATACCCGTTTGAGCTGAGGCCCGCTGTATAGTGATGCTGTAAGATCCAAAATCTGCTTATCGGTCTCCGGTGTGGCTCCGATGATAAGCTGTGTACTCTGCCCTCCGGGTACGTAGCGGGGAGCTTTGCGAAACTTACTCCGCTCTTCTACATTCTGCACGATGCCGTCACGAATAAATGCCATGGGGGTGAATACACTTTGAAAATCTTTGTCGGGAGCTATCATCTTAAGCTCCGGCTCGGAAGGGATTTCTATATTGACACTCATACGATCAGCATATAGGCCTGCCTCATCGATAAGTCCTCGGCTGGCACCGGGTATAGCTTTCATATGAATATAACCATTGAATCGATGCATGGTACGAAGTCCTTTGACTACACGCAACATCAACTCCATGGTGTTATCGGGAGTACCTATAACACCGGAGCTGAGGAACAGACCTTCGATATAGTTCCTCTTATAAAACTCCAATGTAATCTCTATGATTTCTTCCGGGGTAAAAGTGGCTCGCGGTACATCATTGCTCCTGCGATTGACACAGTAGGCACAGTCATAAATACAATAGTTGCTGAGCATAATCTTGAACAATGACACACACCTACCATCCGAAGTAAAAGAATGACAAATACCGGAATAAGCAGCTGAGCCAATACCGTTTTTAGTATTGGTACGCCTGGAACCGCTGGAAGCACACGAGACATCGTATTTGGCAGCTTCAGTGAGAGTTTTGAGTTTATTTAATGTCTTATCATTGATCATACTGTTACTAAAGTAAACACAAAATCTGAGACTCCAAAGACCTATATTGAAAGAAAAAAGAAGGAAGAAAACAGGCGTCTTCTTCCTTCTCAATTATATTATTGGGGAGAAAAACCTCCCGTAATGCTGAATATCAGATGGTGTAAAGCGAGCTGATAGACTCGTGGTTGCACACACGCTTGATAGCCTCGGCAAACATTTCAGCTACGGGAAGTATTCTGATCTTGTCGCATTGTTTCTTGAGGCTGATGGAATCGGTAAAGATCATCTCCACCAGAGCAGAATCAGATACACGCTGAGTAGCAGGATCGCTCATCACGGCATGGCTGGCAATAGCCCTTACACTCTTGGCTCCATTTTCCATCATGAGGTTACCGGCTTTAGTAATGGTACCGGCGGTATCCACGATATCATCGATAAGCAATACATCTTTGCGCTGCACATCACCGATGATTCTCATTTCTGCCACTTCATTGGCTTTGATACGGCTCTTGTGACATATTACCATAGGTACACCCAAGTGTTTGGCATAACTATTGGCACGTTTGGTTCCGCCCACATCAGGAGTAGCTATAACGAGGTTGTTGAGATTTAGTTCTCTGTTGATATATTCCAGAAAAACAGAAGACGCGTAGAGGTGGTCTACCGGCACATTGAAGAATCCCTGAATCTGATCGGCATGCAAATCCATGGTAATGAGCCGGGTGATACCGGCACTTCCCAACATATCCGCTATAAGCTTGGCACCGATAGAAACACGGGGTTTGTCCTTTCTATCTTGTCTTGCCCAACCGAAGTAAGGGATAACGGCAGTAATGTAGTGCGCCGATGCACGCTTGGCCGCATCGACCATAAGAAGGAGTTCCAGCAGATTGTCTGCAGAGGGAGTGGTAGACTGCACCAAAAAAACATCCTTTCCGCGAATGCTTTCTTCATAATAAACCGCAAATTCACCGTCAGCGAAGTGTTCCGTTGTCATTTTCCCTAGTGGGCATCCCAGACTTTTACAGATCTCTTCGGCCAGATGTAGCGAATTTGATCCGGCAAAAACCGCGTAGTTGTTTTCTTTAATTGTATTCATTATCGTGTTATAGATTAGCTCCTAATAGATAGGCTGTGTGTGGCACACTTTCGGCTACAAAATTAATAGTTTTATTCTTGTTTACTAAATTTTATCACGCGAACTCTATAAGGAGCAACAATAATTTCATACGGAGCATGATAAGTAAGGGTATCTATAGCAGTGATACCGGTGAAGAGATCTGTAGCACGGAGAGGTATATTCTCCTTGAGACCGATAGCCTCAAATGCCTCTTGAGGAATGATTATAGAGAGTTTGTCTTGCGTATTGGAGAAATTACATACTACCAAAATAATCTCACCGGCCCAATAGCGCATAAAGGAATAATGGCGTGATGCTCTGAATGAATCATTGGTCATATTGGCAGGACACAAATCATAAAAATCACCGAAAGAGATGGCTTCTTCAGTACAAATATCCGCAAAGATCTTCTTGTAGAAACGTCTTACTCGGCGCTCATCGGTAGTAAGCCTGTCTTCATTGTATTTACCTTCGTTGATCCAGCGTTGCATTGTATCAAGACTCCAGTAATCGAAAATAGTAGTTCTACCATCGCGTCCGCTAAACCCCTCCTTGTCCATCGCTCTCTCTCCGAGTTCCTGAGCAAAGTAAAGCATGAAAGGATTCTTACCACACAAGGCCGCCAAGGCTACGCCAGGTAACCCGCGGCCGGCATTACCGGCAAAGAAGTCCGAGGCGATACGCTGCTCATCATGATTTTCCAAAAAATACAGCATATGCTTGGTAAAATCAGCCGTAAGAGCTCGTGCCTGACCGAAAGAAAATACCGGTGACTCTTTGTTGATAATGCGTCTCAACGTATCATATACACCCACTTTGTCATAGAGGAAGTCAAAACCGGCCTCAATATAAGAGCGATACATTAAAGACTGGTAAATCTCGGCTATAAAGATGACGGGATAAACGCTCTTGATTTGAGGGATACACCATCTCCAAAACTCTACCGGCACCATCTCTGCCATGTCGCAGCGAAAGCCATCGACACCTTTGGAAGCCCAAAACTGAAGGATCTCCAACATACGATGCCAAGTATCCGGTATGGGATCAAAATAGGTATGCTTATTATCCATATAGTCTACCCCGTAATTAAGTTTTACGGTCTCGTACCAATCATCCTCGGACACTTGTGCCGTAAAACGGTCGTTACCGGAAACTTTGGCAGGGAATTCACTGTATAGATAGTCTTCTTCATTGGCTCCGAAGGTAAGCGTAAGGGTTTGACCGGGTAGATAATAGAAATTGTTTTGGGGATCAAAAGCTTTTTCCTTATTGTCGTATTCCCCCAAGTCATGGACGTGCGGAGGTTTATTCTTGGATTTGTATTGACGTGCGACATGATTGGGAACGAAATCAATAATTACCTTGAGTCCTAAATTATGATTACGGATGATGAGTTCATCAAACTCTCGCATACGATCAGCAGGTATATCGGCAAGATCCGCATCCACGTCATAGTAGTCGGTAATGGCATAAGGCGAACCGGCTTTGCCTTTGACGATGCCGGAAAAATCAGAACCAAGATTTTCCGTTTCGTAAGGCGTAGTACTGGCATGCTGTAATACTCCTACATACCAAATGTGAGTAACGCCAAAATCTCTGATTGCTTTGAGAGCCTCATGGGAAAAGCCTGAGAATTTGCCGCACCCGTTGGTTTTGATGCTTCCATTCGGTATCCTCGAAATATTTTTATTATCAAAAAGACGTGGGAGTACCGAGTATATTACTATTTTGCCGTTTTTCTTCATTTCATTCTTATTTTACCATGTTATTAGCATCCGATTGTTCATGGTTGTACTCTTCGATGCACTTTTTCGCCATTTCATATCCAAGCTGCATGATACCACGGGCGGAGTTGATTTCAAACATGCTATAACCTGTTATATCAGGAGACTCAAGTAGTATATCACAAAGTTGCCTGTCGTTTTGAGCGTTTTGCTGAAATATGAACTGAAAGCATCTGTCAGCAATACTCAAGAGAGACTTTTTATAAATCGGTGAAGGATCAAGACCCAGATTGACACCTATCACAGTATCGCAAAGAGGTCTTATGATTGATACGGGGAAGTTTTTGTACAAACCGCCATCTACATAATGAATACCGTCGATTATGACAGGATTGAAAAGTACGGGTATACTACATGAAGCGACCACAATATCTACAAGAGATCCTGACGAAAAAACCTTGCATTTACCATGGTCAAGGTCAGTAACCGGTATATATAAAGGGATGTTCAGGTCTTCTATCCTTTTGTGCTTGAGATTGCTCTCCAAATAAACATGAAAATTACGAGTACTAAACATACCCCCTTGCGGTATTTGGAAATTAGTCATTGCCATAAAACCTTTCCTGCTGAGTAACTCTACAATGTTGTCCGGTGTATGTCCGTCAGCATAAAACGCAGCAATGAGAGCTCCTGAACTGGTTCCTGATATCACATCGGGTTTGCGCCCTATTTCCTCTAAATACTTGAGAACTCCCAAGTGGGCAAATCCTTTGGCGCTACCTCCGCTCAGCGCCAGTCCCAATTGATATCTTTTCGATTGTTCCGCCATCTACAACTTCCCTCCTCCTTCTATTTTGGTTACGGGTACCTTCCCTTTTTGGTAGCATAAAAGTTCTGAGAATTATACTATCTGTACAAGTTCATTATTTTCAGCTGTCCTACTAATTCTATTAACCGATGAATTTAGCAAAAGTTAAGAACACACAGCACATACTTCCCTGAATTTTTACAGAGGGGTTGCATTATTTTACTTCTACGTACTTACATTTTGATAGTTAAGCTTTTATAAATATCTAATAACCCCACACGCGGAACTTATCTGAAAATATGTCTCACACTCATCTTTTGCTAATTTGAGACTGTTGCAAAAGTCAACAGTCTCATGGATTTTGGAGGCAAAGCCGACAAAAGACACTTTGACCGGGCAGAGAAGGTAAAGTGCAAGGCGATAAGAGTGAGTGCACAGGGAGTTTACTTCAGGTAAATGACCAAGCGCGAATCTCGCAAGCAACGAAGCAATTGGCCTGCTATGCAACGGTCTCATTAGGGCAAAAATATAAAATATCCGATTGGCAATCTAATCTATGCTAATCGGATATTTTATATAAAAGAGTTTGTTTAGGGCCTATTATTTAGCGAATTGTAGCTTTTTGAGTTTGTCCCATGCTCCACGGGTAAAGTCAGGAATCTCTACAGGTGCGCTGTTGTTTTTTACTGATTTTTCGGTAAGTTCTACTAAGCATGACCATTCGGCTGCATCATACACATCCTGATCCAAGGGCAAACCATGACGGAGGCAATGAATAAGTCTATAATCCATGATAAAGTCCATACCGCCGTGTCCGCCTACTTTCTTAGCTTTCTCACCTATTTCTTTGACAAAAGGGTGCTCATATTTCTTGAGCATCTCCTGCATTTCTTTTTCAGGGAGGGCTTTATGGAAATCAGGCTCCAGAGCGATCTGTTGTACAGGGTACTTCTGTGCAAAGCCTTTGGTACCGCTCACAAGGTGTATCCTATTATATGGGCGAGGGCTGGTGACGTCGTGCTGGATCATGATAGTATGCCCCTTTTCGGTACGTATAAGTGTAGTGTTCATGTCACCCATATTGTAATCTTCACCGGCTTCATGTGAATCTTTACCCTTTTTCTCAATGGCAGCTTTGGTCATGCCGAACTGATCAGTGGACATGGATACCAAGTAATTCATCTTATCACCTCTATGGATATTCATAATCTGACAGATGGGGCCAAGACCATGGGTAGGATAAGGATTTCCGGTATGCTCTTCATTAAAAGAGCGGCGCCAGTTATTGTGGTAACCACCTTTGAACTCCTCTCCGAAGTTGTAGTCGGTAAGATTATGAATGTAAGCACCCTCTCCATGTATCACCTCTCCGAATAAGCCTTGCTGAGCCATGTTTAGTGTAGCAAGCTCAAAGAAGTCATAGCAACAGTTTTCGAGCATCATACAATGCTTACGCGTCTTCTCCGAGGTGTTTACAAGTTGCCAACACTCGTCTATTGTGGTAGCAGCAGGGACTTCTATAGCAACATGCTTACCATGCTCCATAGCGTACACAGCCATGGGTGTGTGATTTTTCCAATCCGTACAGATATAGATTAGGTCAATATTGGGGTCTTCACACAGTTTCTTCCACGATGTGCTATCGGCAAAAGCAAGCTCTGCGGCAGGCTTGTTGTGTCTTTTGAGAATATTCTGGCACGAGTCTACATTTTGCTGCATAATATCGCAAAGACCTCTTACCTCCACACTGTCGAGATATGTAAATCGTTCTACAGCACCTATTCCTCGCATGCCCAGACCGATAAATCCCACGCGAACTACAGGTATAGGATCGGCTGTGAGCTGAAGCACGTCTGTTTGTCCATCTTCTCGATCGGGTGTTTTTGTAGACATTATACTTCCTGCTCTTTCGTCCTGAGCCTTTTGTTTTATAATGTCCTTGCCGTTTTTATTGATACACCCGGTGAGCCCGAGCATGACAATAATTACTAAAGCCGTAAGCCGGCCAAAATAGATTCTTTCCATGGGTAACTACGGTTTTTTATGATGTTAAAAAATCAGAATTCTGAAGTGAAGTGGAATTTGATATCAGGGAAGTCCTGCTGAGCCATAGTAAGCACATAGCCTGAATCTGCCAGATAAACATCGCGCCCGGCAATATCTTTGGCCATATATTGGGACTTGCGCCTTTTGAAATTGTCCAAAGATTCCTTGTTATCACTCTCTATCCAGCAAGCTTTATATAAGTGGATAGGATCCCAACGGCATTGCGCCCCGTACTCATGCAATAGACGATACTGGATTACCTCGAATTGGAGCTGCCCCACAGTACCGATAATCTTGCGTCCGTTGAATTGATTAGTAAAAAGCTGAGCAACTCCCTCCCCCATGAGTTGATCTATTCCCTTGGAGAGCTGTTTGGCTTTCATCGGGTCATCATTCTCAATGTATTTGAATAATTCCGGAGAGAAGCTGGGCAAGCCTTTGAAGTGAAGCTCCTCACCGGAAGTAAGCGTATCTCCAATCTGGAAGTTACCCGTATCGGGAAGGCCGATAATATCACCGGCATAAGCTTCGTCGACGGTCTCTTTTTTCTGCGCCATAAAAGCTGTGGGGCTACTGAAACGCATCATCTTACCCAATCTGATATGTTTGTAATTGACGTTGCGCTCAAATTTGCCGGAGCATATTTTCACAAAAGCGATACAACTGCGGTGGTTGGGATCCATATTCGCATGGATTTTAAACACAAATCCGGTAAAAGCCTCTTCGTGCGGATCTACTTTCCGCTCTATGGCTTGTATGGGCTGGGGTTCGGGAGCGATCTCGATAAAGCAGTTGAGGAGCTCTTGCACCCCGAAATTATTGAGTGCGGATCCGAAGAATACCGGAGCCACCTCTCCTTTGAGATATGTTTCCCTATCAAACTCAGGATATACGCCATCGATGAGCTCTATATCCGACCGTAGTTTCTGAGCTTGACTGTGGCGGATGTAATTTTCAAGTTCGGGAGAGCTGAGATCTTTGAACGCCACTGACTCGGTGATGCGTTGTTTGTCAGGTGTAAACAGATTGAGCCCTTGCTCATATATATTATATACCCCCTTGAAGCGCTGTCCCATATCAATCGGCCATGATAGCGGGCGCACACTTATCTGAAGTTCTTCTTCTATCTCATCGAGCAGATCAAACGGATCTTGTCCCTCACGATCCATCTTATTGATGAAAACAATAACGGGAGTTTTGCGCATGCGGCATACTTCCATCAGTTTGCGTGTTTGTGCTTCCACCCCTTTGGCACCATCGATGACAATGATTACACTATCCACAGCGGTTAGTGTGCGGAAGGTGTCTTCGGCAAAGTCCTGGTGACCCGGTGTATCAAGAATATTGATCTTGTGACCATTATAGTTAAATCCCATCACGGAAGTTGCTACTGAGATACCGCGTTGCTTTTCGATTTCCATCCAGTCACTGGTGGCGGTTTTCTTGATCTTATTACTTTTTACGGCACCCGCCACATGAATAGCTCCCCCAAAAAGGAGTAGTTTTTCCGTGAGTGTAGTCTTACCTGCATCCGGGTGACTTATGATAGCGAAAGTACGTCTTAGTTTGATCTCGTCAGAGTATTGGCTCATATTTTATTTAAAAATTCAGTGACGCCCACACTCCAATGAGTAGGTATCACACCGTATATATGTTGTATTTCTTGTTTGCTGAGTACACTGTAAAAAGGTCGCTTGGCCGGCACCGGATAGTCAGATGACGGTATGGGCAACACTTTGCACCGAGAGGAAAAAGGAGATTGAGAAATGATGCTATGAGCAAAATCGTACCAGCTACATACACCTGCATCAGTGTAATGAAGGTAACGTGTGCGGAAGCTTCGTTCCCTTAGGGCGCAATCGGTAATCATACATAAAATCTGTGCCAGATGTGGAGCATAAGTAGGGCTTCCTATCTGGTCATCCACAACCTTAACGATCTCTTTTTCTTTTGCCAAGCGCAACATTGTCAGTGCAAAGTTAGCACAATATGGCGAATAAAGCCACGCCGTACGCAAAACCAAAGCATGATCACCTAAAATGTCGCACACAATATCTTCCGCCATGCTTTTGGTATGCCCATATATTGATTGCGGATTCTTGGTATCCGTGGTGGTATAGGGGATATATCCTTTGCCATCGAATACATAATCGGTACTGATTTGTATCATCATGCACCCTAACAAACGACAACTCTGTGCAAGGTATTCCACGGCATGGGTATTGAGTAGAGTAGCCTTTTGAGGCTCACTCTCGGCTTTGTCTACTACCGTGTATGCAGCACAATTGATGAGAAGCGATGGCGCCTGTGAAAGCTGACTTTCCTCAAGATATTGCTCCAAAGCATGTGGATGAGTGATATCCAAGCGATCTACATCTGTAAACTCGAAATGCAGATGTGGATACAGCGGGGCAATGTCTTGAATGCAGAGCCCCAACTGACCGGCTGACCCGGTAACAATAATAAGAGGTTTGGATGAATGCATGCCTTGTATTACTTCTTATTCTTCTTCGATAACATCATCTCTATGCTTGAATCTATCCGCAAGCATGGCAAGAAAGGTGCTGATCTGCTTGATGGACTTCTGAGTGTCTTCACTCACAAGCTTGTTTTGCAAGCGCAAGGTAAGATAGCCGTACACAGCATTGAAGCATGTTTCTATCTCGCCCGCATTATTGCCCCCGTTTTTCTCGCGGAGTTGGATTATAGCAGGTAATACTTGGTAGTAGAGGCTGGTATATATCGTTTGTTTAGGATCTGCAAGGAGTTCTTTACTCAGGTCCTCCAGCTCCATCATCACAATACGATTGATATTGAGGTGTCCACTCTCGCGTACGCCTTCGGTCAGCATCATATCTGTCAGCTCTTGATACCATGTTTCTATCTCTTGCCGTGTAGGCTCATCTACCTCATACCGATTCAGTATAAGCTTGCGTATATTATCCATATTACAATCGGCGGCACGTATCAGATCTTCCACTTGCCACATATATAAGAGGTATTCAGAGATATTTTCCTTTCTCTTCTTTCGAGCTATTATCATGAGCGATAAGTAAGTTTATTTTTGATGAGCGGGCACAATCAGTTTATTCACTTCTGATACATCGCCATCATTAGGAGCAGGGGTAATGTTGAGTAGTTTACAGATAATACCGTAAACATTAAGATTGAGCAAAGGTTGTGAGAGCTCCGAATCCGAGCGGAAGTGAGGCCCGTTTGCCATGAAGATAGCGTTCATCTCTGGAGCCTTATTGTCATATCCATGTGCACCACCCGTCTTGAAATTAGGATTTTTGGCAAAGTAAACCATAGTACCTATATTGGGGATAACGACAATGTCACCAATACGTGCATTGGTGCCATAATGAAGATATGTGGGCACATCTTTTTTCCAAAATACTCTCACGTGAGGCACCTTCTGTAATTTATTGTATAGATCCTGTGCCATATCTTTCTTGGGATACAGATGAGTAAATGCGCCGGTGGCGACATGATCGAACTGATCTCTATCGACATAATCGGCAAGATTCACGCTTTTGTCCGGAGTATAGGTAGCCATACCGTGATCCGACACAAGTAGGAAATCGATCTTGGACGCAATGGGCAGTTGATTCATCTTATACAGAAAAGCGCCCAATATACTATCAAGGTGTGATACCATAGCCAGCGTTACGGGGCTCTCGGGTGTTTGTTCGTGTCCTGTATGATCAGGCTCTTCTATATACCACATGATCAGGTGAGGTCTTTCCTTTTCAGGCAATTGCAACCAACTGATTACAGAGTCTGCCCTATTCATGTAAGGCACTTTGTCGTTGAATTTTTTCCAGCGATGGGGGTGATGTCCATTGATGGGAGTTTCAGATCCGACCCAGAAGAAACTTGCTGTATTGACTCCTTGTCTGCGAGCAGTATTCCAAGCAGGTTCTCCATTATAGAAAGCCGGGTTTTCCACAGCTTTTCTATCTCCTAAACGGTAATGTCCATGTTCCGGATCCCAAAACTCATTTGCAACGATACCATGATGATCAGGATGCAAGCCCGTAGCCATAGCGTAGTGATTGGGGAATGTAAGAGACGGAAAACAAGGTCTCAGTCTGCCGTAAGTACTATGTCTGGCCAAAGAATCCAGTGTGGGGGTCTGAGCTTTTTTCCAATAGTCGTAACGGAAGCCATCAAGAGACAATACTACAACATATCTGTCACCAAAAGGCTTGGCGCTTACATTGTCATGCATAGTTTTTGCCCCGGTACCGCATCCGGCGAGAGCAAAAGCCAGCACAATACTACAAAATCCCAAGGATAAGTGAAGTTTAGATCCTAATTTATAGATATATTTCATAGAGGACAATTGTTATGAATAGATTTTCTAAAATACAAAGTTAATAAATACTCTAAATTACTTCCTATTAGCATTAAATAGCCTTCATTGAATTGGAAAAAGCCTTAAGTAATACTATGGAGGTAAAGCCTTTGAATCTTTATTTTGAAAATGTGTTTTTCTGAGAATTATTCTTATTTTTGCAATATAACTGTGAGCCACTATTACCAAAGTCAATAGCCTGGTTTTCGGATGTATTTTTATTTATATTGTTATTTAGATGCATTTGTTTTTAATTCAAAGCCCTCTGTCTGATCTCTTATTTGCTGATTCGTTGCCTTTTTGTTAAACATCCTTTGTTAGTTGTTCCAGTATTCCTTCTTTAGGGAAAATGTGTCTTTTAGCCGGATGTGTGTTACACTTTATCTTTTTTGTTCTTATTTATTCTTAGAACTTGTTTTTGAAGATGGTATAGCAACTCTCTGTTTATATTTTATGTAAAGTTATTGTGTGGGCGCCTGTTTTTATTTAAGTCGCATCCACTTTTATTTATTTTCTAACGGGCTTATCTGATGTTGTATTTGCGTAAAATAGGACTTTGGATTATAGCCATAAAATTTTACCTATGAAAAAATATATTCTTTACTCATTATGTATTTCAGCCATGTTAAGCTCTTGTACATCCGAAAGGGAGTTTGACAATGTTACCTACAGTTCTTCCCCAAATAAGGTACAGCCGGCTATAAATCTTGTCGGTAACGGGATCCCGGGAGAAATGAATATCAAAGTGTCAGAGGAAGTGGCCAGGTCGCTTGAAGTATCTCAAACCGGTAAGACTTCTCTTAGAAGTTTCACTCCCGGTATTATGAGGGCAATGAGTTCTATTGGTACCACTGAAGCTGCCCGTGTATTCCCCGATGCCGGTAAGTACGAAGCCAGAAGTCGGGAAATGGGCTTGCATTTGTGGTACAATGTTAAGTTCGATGTTAAGCAAAACCTTGATAAAGCCCTTGACCTTATGTCTCAAAATTCTGACATTAGTATCGTCGAGAAAAGTTATGCTACATCCATCCCGGATCTTAGCGTTGATGACACACCTGTTGTTTTTCCCAAGAGTGAAAAGGAGTTGCCGTTTAACGATCCGGGCTTGATTTATCAATGGCACTATGACAATCAGGGTCTTTATCCCCGGAGTGTGAAAGGTGCAGATATCAACCTATATGAAGCATGGCGTTATACAACCGGCAAGCCTCAAGTCATCGTGTCGGTTGTGGATGGTGGTATTGATTACTCCCATGAAGATCTCAAAGATAATATGTATATCAATGAAGCTGAAAAAAACGGACTTCCTAATGTAGATGATGATAAGAACGGATATGTAGATGATATATATGGTTATAATTTTTATAATAACAAAGGCCAGATTGTCCCTGACTCAATGGGACATGGTACTCACGTCGCAGGTATTGTAGGGGCAAAAAATAATAATGGTATAGGAGTATGTGGCGTTGCCGGAGGTGATGGATCTCCTAACAGTGGAGTACGGCTTATGAGTTGTCAAACCTTTGTAAATATACTATGTTATACTCAAGATAATGCAAAGGCTATAAAATACGGAGCAGATAACGGTGCTTTGATTTCACAAAATTCATGGGCTTATCCTCATTCGGGACCTCAAGCTTTGCCTGCTTTAATAAAAGATGCCATAGATTATTTTATAAAATATGCGGGTTGTGACGAAAATGGAAATCAAAAATCTAATTCATTAATGAAGGGAGGGGTAGTCATTTTTGCTGTGGGAAATGAAAATCGTGAATATAATGTACATCCCGCTTCTTATCCCGAAGTAATATCAGTTTCCTCTATGGCTCCTAACTTTACAAGGGCATGGTATAGCAATTTGGGAAAATGGGTTTCGATTATGGCACCCGGAGGAGATTCTACCTTTACAACTCAAGGGAAAGTATACAGTACATTGCCCCCCTCTATAGGTAAAAAAGTTAAGTACGGTTATATGCAAGGAACTTCTATGGCTTGCCCCCATGTATCCGGTTTGGCTGCACTTATTATTTCCAAATACGGTAAGGCTGGATTTACATGTGATGATCTGAAGAAAAGATTATTGGCAAGCATCAAGCCTATTGATATCAATGAGCTAAACCCGCAATATACCAATAAACTGGGTTGTGGATATCTTGATGCAGGTAAAGCTTTTGTTTCAAATCTCAAATATGCTCTGGACGCTCCCGATTTTTTAAATCCCCTCGTTAGTGCTAATAAAATGAATCTGATATGGAACACTGTCGTAGATAAAGATGATACTACTGCGGACAAATACATTCTTTATATGAGTAAAGAACCTTTAAGCGTGGATAATTTTGAAACACAATACCTCAAAAAACATTCTATCGTAGCAGCGGGCTATAGTTCAGGACAGCGTATGGAATATACGGTATCTGATCTGGAACCCAATACTCGTTATTATTTTGCTATTCAGGCAGTGGATCGTTGGGGGCTTAGATCTTCTCCCAAAGTATTTAGTATTACTACTCATATTTAATGACTAAATAAAGTATGTATGCTAAGGGGGGCGAATGTGATCTCCCCCTGCATAATATTAACCTTGTGATATACTTCTCAATCATAATTGTCTATTTATAAAATATTCTTATGTAAGCTTTTTATACTTTTCAGTTGAGTACCGGACATATCTATTTTGTATTTGTAGGTGTTAACTCTATTCGTCAAAATAGATATGCTAATCTCTGTTATTTATACTTTAGTAAAGAAGGTCAATGCTTATGAGGTAGCATTTTCATTCTCTTTTATTTAATTATTAGAAGGCATGAATATCACATAATTAAGACTTGTGAATATGTGCTTTCTTTTGTAATCTTATTTTTTATGAATAAATATATTTTTTACAGCTTATGTATTGCTTCGGTATTGGGATCATGCTCTACCGAAAGGGATTTTGATAATGCTTCTACTAAAATATCAGGATTGGAAAACATCCAGAATATAGCTTCGAATGGTAATGGAATACCGGGAGAAATGAATATTAAAGTATCTGAAGATGTCGCAAAATCGTTAGAAGTATTAAAATCCGGAGAAGTTTCTTTGAGGAGTTTTTCCCCGGGCATACTCAGATCTATGAATTCTATCGGAGCTGTAGAAGCTCGTCGTATTTTCCCTGATGCCGGAGAATATGAAGAGAGAAGCCGAAAAGAGGGGCTACACTTGTGGTATACAGTAAAGTTCGATTCCAAGAAGAATCTTGATGAAGCTCTTCGCACTATGGCTGAGAATAAAGATATTTCTATTTTGGAAAAAGTCTATGCGACTTCTGTGCCCGACTCTAAGGTTCATTTTGCGACCCCACTTCCGAGAAGCACAGTTAGAATGCCATTTAATGATCCGGGGCTTATCTATCAATGGAACTACTTAAATCAGGGACTTTATGAAAGAAGTCATAAAGGCGCTGACATCAACCTTTTCGAAGCATGGGACTATACTGCTGGTAATTCCAATATCGTTGTCGCTATTGTAGATGGTGGCATTGACATCCATCATGAGGATTTGAGAGATAATATTTATATCAATCGGGCTGAATATGGAGGAAGACCAGGCGTTGATGATGATAAAAACGGATATATTGATGATGCTTTTGGTTATAATTTTTTAGATGATAATGGTCGTATTGTACCCGACATTTCAGGGCATGGTACACATGTTGCCGGTATTGTAGGAGCAAGAAATAACAATGGTATAGGAGTATGCGGTGTTGCCGGAGGAAATGGTTCCCGAGATAGTGGAGTAAAGCTCATGAGCTGCCAAATTATGAGAACGGGTAGGAATGAAAGTGTAAATTCAGCAGCAGCCGTGAAGTACGGAGCTGACAATGGTGCTCTCATTTCTCAGAACTCATGGACATATGGTTATCCGGGTCCTCATACCCTTCCTCAATCAATGAGAGATGCCATCGATTATTTTATCAAATATGCCGGATGTGACAAGGATGGCAATCAGAAATCTGATTCTCCGATGAAAGGCGGTATCGTTGTATTTGCTGCAGGAAATAATAATCAAGAATATGAAGCCCTTCCTTCATCTTACCGGAGTGTAATATCTGTTTCTGCTATGGCTCCTAATTTTAGTAAAGCTCATTATACAAATCGGGGGAATTGGGTTACTGTAATGGCTCCCGGAGGAGATCGTAATTTTGGAGAAAGAGGTATGATATACAGTACTTTGCCGGAATCTGTGGGTGCTCGTGTTAAGTATGGTTATATGCAAGGTACATCAATGGCTTGTCCTCAGGTTTCAGGGATAGCTGCTCTTATAATTTCTCACTTTGGAGGCTGGGGATTTACTTGTGATGATTTAAGACGGAAGTTATTGGGAAATCTAAGGCCTGTAAATGTCAATAAAGTCAATCCTGATTTTGCCAATAAATTAGGTGCCGGATATATTGATGCCGGCAAGGCTTTTGCAACAAATAGAAACATCAAACCCGATGCCGTGGGAGAAGTGATAGTGCTTAATAATGGCAGGGATGCTATATCCATTACGTGGAAAGCATGCGCCGACAAAGACGATGACATTGCTGCAAGATATTATGTATATGTAAGTAAAAACGAATTGACGCCCGGTAATTTTCAGCCTCAGGGCGTCAAGGATTTTGATGTTATTGGCTTGGGTTATAAACCGGGAGAAAGCGTTCAGCTTACCATCCCTAAGCTCGAAGCCAATACTAAGTATTATATCGCCATTCAGTCTGCCGATAGATGGAATCTGAAATCTCCGGTGAAGATTTTGAGTGCATCAACAACAGAGTAAAAGTAAAGCATTACTCTTGCTTTCGAATCAAAAGTGCTGACATGTGCACGTAGCGAATCTGTCAAAGATAAGGTCATGTGGCGCACAGCGAAAAGGTAGGTTATATAAAAAGAATATTTTATAAGTTGTGGGATTCCATTGCACCCACAATATTGGGGAGCTTTCTTTGATTGGAAAGCTCCCTTTCCTTTTATCATATAATTTATGTTAAAATATTTGGTTAATAAAATTAACTAATTAACTTTGCGTGAAAGTAGGATTGCTAAAATATTGAATAATAACAATTACAGCCATGGATAATAGAACTATCAGCAGACAAGAAAGCCTTGAAATTATTTCCAAAATGATCAGTCGTACACGCACTCGCGTTTCACGAGATACAGCCGTTACCTTCTTAATATGGGGTTACGCATCTATTATCACCACTTTCTTAGTTTGGATATCTTACACGCTTACGCATGATTTGCGTGCTTTTTATCTGTGGTATTTACTGCCACTCATTTGTTTTCCGCTCACCTATTGGAATTATTCCAAAAGAAAATCTCTCTCCGACGGTAAAGGCTATTCCAAGAACTATACTGACGAGCTTGTGGGATACATATGGCGTATCATCGGCATCACTATATTGGTGCTCAGCACATTCACTATATTTATCTCTTACCTCCCCATCCTGTTCTTAGTCGCCATGCTATTGGGTATAGCCACTTCGCTTACAGGCTACATCGTTCAGGCAAAGGAGCTCGAACTCTCGGGCATTGTCACACTCATAGCTTCTTCCGTGCTACTTTTCATGAAAGAGTGGAGTTTGCAGATGCTTTCTTTCTCATTACTTATCGGTATCATGATGATTGTACCGGGGCATATACTCAGGTATAAGTATAAAAGAATGTCCGAAGGCAAAGGAGGTGTTGCGTAGTGGAATCTTTAGACCCTATTATCCATTCCGAGCTCAGACTTGCCGTGATGTCACTTTTGATATCTCTGGAAGAAGCCGATTTTGTTTTCCTCAAAAACGAAACGGGAGTCAGTGCCGGCAATTTGAGCTTACAGCTCGACAAGCTTGCAGGTGCAGGCTATGTCAAGATCACAAAATCTTTCAAAGGCAAACGCCCATGTACCACCATCAAAATTACACGCAAGGGGATAGATGCTTTCGACCACTATGTAGAAGCTCTCAAATCATACATTAATCACAGATTATGAAATCCATTTTGATTCAATTATTGCTTACATGCACTACACTGACATCACTCGGAGCTACAGATCTCAAGATCAAAGGACGTGTATTTGACAAGGCCAACAAGCCCGTAGCTAAAGCCAACATTGCAGTGCGCGATGCTTATGATGGTGCTACATCCGACGCACAAGGACATTTTGATTTCACCACAGAAAGGGCAGATACCATCTACCTCATCGTATCGCATCCCGAATACGAAGCCGACACGCTCACTATAATACCTCATCTGAAGAAAGAGGTTTCACAGGATGTTTTGCTCAAACGCAAAGAAAGCATCATGCTACAAGAAGTTGTGGTGAGCGCATCTTCCCTCAGAACGGGTGCGGGAGACAAAGTAGCGCTCAATCAGATGGATGTTTATACCAATCCACTGGGTAATGCCGACCTGTCTATGGCCTTCAGATCTACTCCGGGGCTTCAACAAGTCGACAGTCGCGAGGGCTTCTTTATCCGTGGTGGCGAATCTCGTGAAGCTGTGGTAACTATTAATGGCATAGTGATCAAGAATTTCTTTTCCGACGGTATTGCCAGTTCACCCGGACGAGGTCGTTTCGAGACAGGTACATTCCAAGGCATGAGCCTGAGTACAGGGGGCTATAGCGTACGCAACGGTAATGCTTTGAGTGGCGCCCTGGAACTCAATCTCACAGACATCCCTGCCGAAAGCAATCTGTTTATCGGCTTGTCTCCTATTTTCGCCTCTCTGGGCGGAGGCAAGGTGTTTAAAGGTAAAAAGAGCTATCTTGAGGGAAGCATTACCTATGCCAATCCATCTATCTATATGCCCCTCTTTTTGAAAAAAGGTTGGCACTTCAAGGCTCCCGACAATAATGTCACTTCCGGGATAAAAGGAGTTTTCAATCTTACTCCTGATGACCGATTGGATTTATTGGCACAGATCAATGTCAATCGCATGGGCATGCTTCATGATTCGGAAGGGCTTTTCAAGGTCAAGTCCGATTACGCTGTAATCCTGTTGGCACACCGCCACGAACTATCCCCAAGTAGTTATCTCCGCTCGGGAGTAGGCATAAGCTACGATTACAGCAGCAGACTTTTTACACCCGCTTCTGCTCCCTTCACTCTCGACAGGGATCTTACCGACCGTTTTTTCACTGCCGGCACAGCTTTCTTTCATCGGTATCATTTACTCACCTTCGAGCACGGATTCAATATTCAATACACTTCGGCAAACTACACACAATCTCTTCAAACGGCATTCGATAATAGATACAAGGAAATCCAAAGTGCATTATATACTCAAGCCACATTGCCCCTATATCACAATATCACTCTTGAGGGCGGGCTGAGAGCAGAATACTCGAGTTACGTCAGTAAGGCATCCCTACTGCCACGTACAGCCCTCACCTTCCGACTTACGCCCAAGACAAAACTTACGGCGGACTGGGGGATGTATAGCCAGACAGCAGACTACCTCAAAAATCATGGTATAGTCAATCCTCACAAAGAGCAGAGCATGCAAACCAACATCACCATGGAGAGTAAGCCGGACAAAGGGAGACTGCTTCGTTTGCAGGCTTTTTACAAAGATTACAAGCATCTCGCACGCTTCTTCTCTCCTGTACAACCTGTTTTGACTGACGGGAAAGGATATGCCCGGGGCTTTGATCTATTTTGGCGTGACGGTAAGTCCATACCAGGCACAGAGTACTGGATCTCTTATTCTTTCATGGATACTCACCGGTTATTTGCAGATTATCCCATAAGCACCCAGCCCGATTTTGCAGCAAAACATACGGCCTCATTCGTTGCCAAGCGTTGGTTTTCATCCATACATTCCTTGGTCAACGTTGCACTAACTTATCACTCGGGGTTTCCTTATCGCAATCCCAATCTGCCACAAGAGCAATTTATGAGTGAGCGCACTCCGGGGATATTCTCTTTGAATCTCTCTTACAACTATCCATTCGAACGCAAATCACTCAAAGGGGTAGTAGTCCTCACGGTACAAAACATCTTCAACTCCAATCCCACTCTCGGGTATCACTACGGGGATACAAAAATAAACAATGAGTTTCCTCGTTTTACAATCAAATCACCTATAGGCACCAGCGTTTTCCTGGGATTTTTTATCAATCTGGGGGTCGACCGCAGAGATGAAATCATTAATTCTCATCTATAAATCTATAACAATAAATTTTATGAAACTCAGACATCTTATTTTTATCGGTCTACTGAGCCTTTGTGGCATATATGCCGCGGCACAAAATGACAAGTATCAACAGTCGATGAGGGAAGCTATCACCCAGTTCAAAGGACTTAAGAGCGCACAAGATCTAGCTGCTCTGAGCAATAAATTCGAACGCATCGGTAATGCAGAGAAAACCCAATGGCTTCCTTATTACTATGCAGCGTATAGCAACGCTATCATGGCTCTTAAGAAGCCCGCAGAGAGCGAAGCAGGGGTTAAACAGGCTCTCAAATGGCTGGACAAAGCTGAAGAATTGGGCGGTGACAAGAGTGAGACTTACTGCGTACGCAGCTACCTCTTCACAGCAACTATGCTGATGGATCCGGTAAATCGCTGGTCCACTGATGGCGTAAAAGCAATGGATTATCTGGACAAAGCCGTCAAGATCAACCCCTCTAACCCCAGACCATACCTTTTACAAGGACAAACATGGGCATATACCCCCAAAGATTTTGGTGGGGGCAAAGATGTAGCTTTGCCTTTGCTCAATAAGTCGCAAGAGCTATTCAAGACTTTCAAACCCGCCAGTGAGCTACACCCCAATTGGGGAGAAGACTTCTTGCAAGAAATTATCAAAACACTGGAATAAACTCATCAGTTTGCAAATACAACGACTCAATGCACGATAAGGGATCATATTCCTTATCGTGTTTTTGTTTCAGAAGGCTATGCTCATATTAATATTGTTTAAACAATATTTTATTAAAAGAAATACATATATTTGTTCTAAAGATATTTATCTAAGATGTACTTATTATTAACATAGAATCAGTTGATAATGAAAGCAAAGTACTTCTAACATTAACAGCTTTAGCAATTACAGCCGGTTTTTCTTGTGCCTCACAATGCACAACCTTTTTTGTGTGTGAAAAAAGAGTCATGAGTGTTGACCTGCAGTTTTTTGATACCTATGGAGAATGGGAAGATTACACAAGAGATCTTAATGAGATCAATCCATTGTGGAACCGGAAATATCAGCATTACTTCTGATAACCCCAAATGGAACTTATGTAATTCAGTAATTCTTTTAGTTTATTATGGAGCTAGGATACACACATAGGATAGAATCTTTGTGTATGCTAGTTCTTTTTATATATAATCATATGAATAAATTTTTTACAATTGTCCTACTTGTGTTCTCTCTATCAATGATAAGCAGTGCACAGAAAAAGATGATGTATCGTAGTGTAGAAAAGGTAGGAGAGGCTTCGTTATTGTGCTATTATATTTATTCTCATAGCGAGCAAGGTGTAAATGAGAGAGTATTGATGCTTCTTCAGACGGGGCATAATATCCAGAAATTTGGTAGCTATGCCAACTATCTCAGAGATTCTCTCGGATTGCATTTCAACAATCAACCTCAAGATACACGGCTCTTATCTTATGAGTCCTCAAAAATTCTCAGATTGCCCAGTTGTCAAAATGATGTAGACTGGACACTGTACATAAATTATCCGGAGAACAAGGAAACTATTACCGATAGAGTATTTTCGGACTCTTTTATCTCTAAAGAAGAAATCTTATTACCATCATGGAATTACTCCAATGAAACGAAGAAAATAGGCGCATACCTATGTTGTAAATCAACGACCCAATTGTACGGAAGGGATTGGGTAGTCTGGTATGCACCAAGCATAGAACGACCGGATGGTCCTTGGCTACTAAGAGGCTTGCCCGGGATAGTGGTGGAAGCCGAAGATAGTCGTGGAGAATTTAAGTTTGAGTTACATAAGATAGAGCGGAGAGAAACTCCAATTGTTTTTAATAAAAAACAATATTTTGAAGCCAATAGAAATATTGTCCTAAAGACAAAGCTCAAATATTATGACAATAGAGCGCAATATGTAAATGGGACTTCATTAGGCGGATCTAAAATGATAAATCTGCCAGCTACCCCAGCTCAATCATATAATCCTCTGAGAAGGATAGAAAAATGATCATTAAGGCTATAAAAGGGACATTGAAACAACTAATAACACTATTTTTACTTCTCTGTTGCTTTACTATTACCCAAGCACAGGAGGTAGTATACACAGTACAAGGAGTCGTATTAGACAGTAAATCTTTGAAACCTGTGCACAATGCCATCATTACTTTTCATCCTGTAGGCGACGACGATAACGCTTCTACTCAAGTTCTGGCATTCGTTACCAGTCGTCAGGATGGTACTTTTAGGGTAAGTTTGTCAAATCATAAAAAGCCGGTTTTATGTCGAGTACGGCTTATGGGATATCATGAGCAGAAGATATCTATTACACCATCGAATATCGGTGATAAGCTTACCATTCATTTGGAGGAAAAAAGTGAATTGCTCCCAGAGGTAGTCGTGGTAAGCAACTCTATAATATCTAAAGGAGATACTATTTCTTATAAAGCATCTGCTTTCATCAAACCTGACACCTATTCGGCAGAAGATCTGATAAAAAAATTACCGGGACTAACGGTAGATACCAGAGGATTTATCCACTACCTTGGAGAGCCTATTCAAGGTGTATATATTGAAGGCATGGATCTGGTGGCAGATAAATATCAAACCGCTACTCGTACGGTAAAGGCGGAGGATATTAAATCTATTGACGTGATGGAACGATTTCAACGAGTTAAACTCTTAAGAGGCCTTGAAGAAGGAGAAGGAGCCATGCTCAATATTAAATTGAAGAATACAGAGATGCTTAATCCGTCTGGTGATGTGGGTATTGAAGGGGGATTATTATCCAAGAAAATAGTTTCAGATGCAAAAGCCAATGCTCTGCTGATAAACTCTAAAGCTCAAATTCTAGGCTCTTTTAATATTGGAAATACCAATCAAATACCTATTCAAGATATGGCACAGGCTCAGAGTATACCTCATGTTTCTATCAGAAATATACTGCCTCAACGCCTGCCCGATGGCACACCTTCTCGTTTATCACGCTCTCAAAAACGTACGAGCGGGACTTTCAATCATTTAATGCGCCTCAGAGAAGAGACTACGCTAAAATATAACCTTGCTTATGAATATCAGATGCAACAGAAAAGCGGGGGGCAGAAGGCTAAGTTGTTTAATGGCTCTGACTTTGTTGAGTTTGAAGATAGATGGGATAATAAGAATAAAAATCATATAGCAGATCTGTCTATCGATTACACACAAAATAGCTCACACCAATATTTTCAAAACAACTTGCATCTTGAAGGTGATTTCCTGAATGAAAATAACGATCTTGACCGAAAAAATGTACCTATTCATGAATATGCAAAGATTGGAGAATTTCGTATTGCTGATAGCTTCAATTATATGAAAAAGAGCGATCAAAACCTGTTGAAAATAGGAGGGCTCATCAACTACAGAAAACTGCCACATGCTTCTATCGGTGTTCCTTCCGGTACTTACCTTTACCGTCAGATTCTCCGTGGACAAGAATTAATGGCTCAAACGGGATTTACTTATGGATGGGGAGTAGGCAATGCATATAATATATATGGAAATGTAAACATCGAGGGGCATTATCAAGATGGCAATATAGCATCTACAACTCACGATCTCATCAGTGAAGCCAACGGAGGTAAGCTACTTTGCACTACTGCACCCACACTTAGTTACACTTCTTTTACTCTCAAGTGGTCTTTATCAATTCCGCTGGAATTTCGCTGGGATAATTATTGCTATACTGATTTTGAAAAGCAAAAGAAGCATCATCGTAGCCTCGGGGTGTATCCCGGAATAAATGCTAATCTATCCTACAGACCCAATAGTTATTGGTATATAAACTTCTCTACAAGGTTCAAACACCAGCAAACGGGTAGCTTTACCGATTATCTAATCGGGTCATATCACACTACTTTCGAGAGTATTATCACAAGAAGAAATCTTCTTACACCACAGACATCAACTATAGGAAGTACACTCAATGTAGAATACAGAAGATCTATTCAAGCTTTTTTTGCAAGGTTGACTATTGCCGGAAAGAGAAGCTCCGGGAATAATATTATTAATTCTATTCTCCATGGAACCTCCAAGGAGGGTATAGTACTCAAAGGGCAAAAAATAGGATATGATGCCATAGGACAGCTCTATCTTTCTAAACAATTTAGGTCTATAAAGACTTTAGTCTCTCTTTTAGTAGATTACAACTATTTAAATCGCCCTTTAGTCATATCAAGTAAGCATAGTAACTTACATGTACATACCATGTCTGTAGGGACAGATATCAATAGTGCTCCGGCACATTGGTTAGAACTCAATGCTTCTATCCATTATTCGACTAATCAATATAAAAATACATACTCAACGAATCGTATGGACAACTGGCTTATAGGAAGCGGGATCATCTTGAATATGGGAGAACACCTTACAGCTAAGTTGTATAATGAAAGCCTTATTTCAAATTCCAATGAGGGTGCTTATCCTACAAAATCTATTTTTAATGGAAGTCTCAGCTACCGCCAAACCCGATATCAGATAGATTTGAAATGTGATAATTTGCTCAATGAGGAAGTTTCGTATATCAATAAAAACATAGAAGCAAACGAGTACTACGTATACAACCAACTTCGCCAAAGACAAATCTTATTGTGTTATACCCTGAAATTATAACTTACCAAAGCCTTTGCAAGCTTGTTTTGTGAGTATTCTATTGATAATTGACATAGGATATGTCCCTTATGATACATCTCAAATTATCATTCTTTCTATATAATACATAATATCGGAGCGTTGTGGGCATATTTGTGGCTTAGGCTATTGACAAAGGGGGGTGGCGTGTTGTATCTTTGTACGGTATCACGGTGACTCCCCTAATTTTATTTAAAGACCAGTTTATGAAATACAATAGTTTACTCGAAATCGATGTTACACATCCCTACCTGTACAGGGGCAAAGCATTGCTATTTTACATCGAAATACTACAGAGCATATGAGCTGCAAAAACTGACCTTAAAATATCATTTTGTCAGAATTAAGATTAAAGAGTAAAATATCATTTTGTCAAATTCACGGAAATCATAGTGAAATATCTATCATGTATCCGCATACAGATTTTAGCCCTCTGCATGCGGATTTTTTGTATTGTAACACTAAGCCCTCTTCTATTACTGCTAAAACACATTCGTATTTTAACTAAAAAGATTTCGTGTTATAACTAAAACGTTTCGGTGTCTTAACTAAAATGTTTCGGTGTTTTAGTTATAATACGAACATAGCTCAACTAAAACAGTAATATCGTCAAGTGAAATCAAAAATCAACCTCCCAAAAAAAGCAAAAACATCCCAATTAAGCCCCAACCGGAAAATCAAAAAGACACGTAAATGCAAAATAATACACCATTTTGATTGATAATAATCCAAGCAACCTTGCATTTAGAAAAAGCCTCTTCAGGATAAATAAAGGCTATCGTCTCGCATACTCACACAAAGATAGAGAAAGAATACAGTGGAAGGTCTTATTCAATATTGAAGTAAAAAAGATACATTTCGAATTTAAGAGAGGTAATACTATTAGGGCAACCGCATCAAATTTAGGCCGATAAGGCAATTTATTGATAATCAAACCCTATTGTTCGGGCAAAGCCCTCGAAACGACGGCATGCGAAAACATACTACTGCCAAAGTAACCACGCCACCGCCCGTCATTGCGAGCTGAAAGCGAAGCAACCCGGAAAACAAACCAAAATAACACAATCCGGATTGCTTCGGGCGGGAGCCCTCGCAATGATGGTGAGCGATAAAACGGAATCTGAATATCAGCACCTTATGTTTTGATGCGGTTGCCTGGTAATACTATGGCCTTGCACCATTGGAGACCGTTGCATAGCAGGCAAATTGCTTCGTTGCTTGCGAGATTCGCGCTTGGTCATTTACCGGAAGTAAACTCCCTGTGCACTCACTCTTAGCGCCTTGCACTTTACCTTCTCTGCCCGGTCAAAGTGTCTTTTGTCGGCTTTGCCTCCAAAATCCATGACTCTGTTGACTTTTGCAACAGTCTCAATTGAGCACTAAGCACTGGATTTGAAATCTTTCATATCTTTTACTACTCTAAATGAGACGTTAACGGTAATCCCCAACGCACAAGATGACTTAGAAATGGTCAAGAAATCGATTTATGGAGTAGGCGGTGGGATTTGATCAGGAAAACGTCTCTCAAGTATCTGACGATAACGTATGCTTTCATCAGTGAGCCTCAGGCGGTCACGTAGGGTGGTTATGATATCGAGATATGCCCGGATGATAAGTGCTTCTGAGGCTTTGACGGCTTGTGGGGTATGTGGCACTTCCATAGTACTTTCGGGGTTCGTGGCTGTTGGGGCAGAAGAAATCTCGTTATATGATACAGGGGCATCGTTGTTGACAGCAAGTCTCTCGCTTGCCTTTTGGGTACGGCGACTTTGTTGCCAAAAGTCACGGAGTTTCCTATTACCCCACTTGCGCTTAAATTCCTGCTTGCCACGCTCGACCAATACAGGATCATCAAAATAAAAGCGACCTTTTCGCACCGAACCATGAGCCCAAGAAGGATTACTTACAGCCATGGCAGTAACTCCACTGCCTCTTGCATCCCATACCACCATATCCGTGTCGTCTGCAGAAGAAGGATTTTCAAGGTTAGCGGACTTGTTTCGGAGCGAATCAATCTGGGTATCGCTCAATGAGGCCAGGAGCAACAGGCTGTCTTGCCTGTGTATCACACGCATATTCTCGCTGATCTCAGCCAGTGCCTGTATAGTATCGGCTCCTTCGGGAGTAAGCCCCATGTTACTGTTGCTGTAAGCATCCCAAGCCCCCGTATAGTCTCGTGAGGCAAGGAACAGATCGCCCAGAAGCCTGTACGTCTGTTTGAGGTTGGGGTCATTATAGTCCATCTCTTTTACGGCAGCCTCATAGGCATGTATCGCACCGGACTTATCGTCGGCAGCTTGTGCCATACGAGCCTGAGCGAGATAGACCAGAGATCTTTTCTGATTGTACTTGGGACTTGCAAGGAGAGCTTTTACACGGGAGGTTCTCTCCTTGGAGGTAATGGGCGAGTTTTCCAAAGCTTTGATCTCCGCCGCACACAGCAGGCCCAGCGGGGGAGAAAGGCGTAGCACCTGTGCAAAAGCATCGTACGCCCGGCGTTGCTGGTGATTGCTCTCGTAGAGCTGACCTATGATATAGTAATAGCGAGCCAGAAGTAAGGGGTTGCGCTCTCTACTGCAAAGTTGCTCGAGATAGGGCAGGGCTTGGGCAGGATGTGGTGTACGCAAGTAATACTCTGTGACAGCCAGCTCACGCAGGCGAACCGTGGTAGGATGGTTTGTAGTAACCTCGATGATGTGTTGTATCTGTAAGGAGGTGGTATCTATGCGGAGGTCACACCTTGTTTTCCATAGCAGGGCTTCCTGTCGCACCTCCCCTGTATAGGTATCCTCCTTGTAAATACTGCCGAACACAGCTGATGCCCCTGTGTAATCACCGTTGAAAAACATAGATTTGCCTTTGAGCAACCACACTTTGTAGAGTACGGGGTTGTGCTCACGGGTGTTGCCTCCCGGCTCATAAGTGATGATACTATGAGCAGCTATGGCCTTATCCGCCTTTTGCAAAGCAATATCAAAATCACCGGAGCTGTGCAGCGGTGCTACATCGGGCTCCTGCAATGCAAAGAAGTGTACATCATCCTGAACAAGGCGGGACTTATACGCTTGATCAAAAGCTTTTTCACCATTGTAAAGCACATTGTACCGTGTAGTAAACCCCTGATACCAGCGGGAGACAGGCGTATTACGCCTCACGCCGCAAGAAGCCAACAGCGCCACTGAAATCACACAGGATAAAACGTAGATGAGTGATCGCTTGGTCATGCCGTTGTGAGTAGTGAGGGTTAGATCGTTTTGACCTTGAAATGACGTAGTGAGGTCCCCACCTTGGCGAAGATAAAGAGGGTAACCAATACCAGGATAATAAAGGCTCCCGAGGGTAACCCCCAATAGTAACTCCCCAGTAAACCGGCAACACAGGCACACAAAGCTATGATCACAGAGCCTACCAGCATCTTACGGAAACTGTAAGTGTAAAGATTCATGATCGTCTGCGGCAGGGTGAGCAGAGACATGAGCAACATGATGCCCACCAGGCGTATACTGAGCACTATGCCTATGGCTATAGCTATAAACATGAGGGTTTCGATAAGTTTGACTCGAACACCCTTGGTACGGGCGAAGTCGGGATCAAAAGCGGTGTAAAGGATGGGGCGATAAAATACCACAAAAGCAATGGTCATAAGCAGGGCCATGAGCGCGAGAGCGATGAGGTCTTGTGTGGTAACGAGTAGTATATTGCCGAAGAGGTATGATGCCAGATTGGTAGAATAGCCGGGTGTAAGTGTCATGAACAGCACTCCCAGTGCCATACCCAGCGACCACACACCTGCGATGGCGGAGTCCTCTCTTATCGTCTCAGTCTCCGAAGCCTTGGCAATACCCAAAGCCGACAGTACGGCGAAGGCACCTGCCCCCAGCATGGGATCGAACCCGAGATACAAACCTAAACCCAAGCCTCCAAAAGAAGCATGGGTGATGCCACCGCTGATAAAAACCATACGACGCACCACAATATAAGAGCCTACCAGCCCACACACAATAGCTGTGAACAGGGATGCCCACAAAGCGTTTTGAAAAAACTGATAGCTGAGTATCGAGGTCATAGCTTAGGCTTTATGAGTAATCAGAGATCATGAGCGTGTTGTACCCTGTGTTCGCCTACGATAAGAAACGCTTCGGACTTCAACTCATCGGGTAGCGCTATCTGGCGCAACTGCAAGCTCCTGAGCCAACCCGGCACGTCTTCCTCCCGCAGGGTATACAATACCTCTCTGAACTGGTCTGTCTGCTGAGATGTGTACTCATCGGAGGGTTTGTTGCAATAGGCATCTAACTCCTCGTCGTCATAATAAACTATTCTGGGGCTTACGGCAGCAAGCAAGCTATCTTTTTCGCAAGTGATGTGCATACCGCAACAACCTTCGGGTCGAAGAGGTTCGGGTTCTTCTATCACTTCCCCACGAGCTATTCTCTTCTCTTTGCTTTTATTTTGGTAATATCCTATAATGGCTGCTACCACACCCAAAAGGAACAATCCCAATATAATCCATAGAATTCCCATGCTGTAATTTACCTTTCTTCTATTGTAATACCCAGTTTTTGGACTTCAGTCCAAAATCCGGGGAAACTCTTGTTCACCACCTCGGGTGATTGGATGATGATACCCTCCTCATCATAGAAAGCCCACAGCGCAAAAGCCATGGCGATGCGGTGGTCATTGGCGGGGTCGATGGTCACTTCGCTTGCCCTCTTATGTGGGATAGTTGAAGATGATTGCCATGCTATCTCATCATCTTTGACATCTAATTTATATCCTAATTTAGCAAATTCTTGAGAAAGTACCGCAAGCCTGTCACTTTCTTTGGTACGCAACGCACTCACACCACAGAATACGAATGACACGCCCTTGCAGATACAGAGCGAAACGAGCGTGGGTACAAGATCGGGGCAGTGCTGCATGTGCGCTGTGAGCGTATCCGCTCCGAGATCGCTCTTGCGGGTGATAGTCACTCCATTGTCGTTCCTGTGTGTAACAATATCGAAAGCCTCAAACAACTTGCACACATAAGCACAATCGCCCTGCAAAGAATCGAGATACAGTGACGGGAGATGAACAGTGACGGGAGAAGGCGAGAGTGCCGTGAAGGCATAGAAATAAGACGCAGCCGTCCAGTCGGCTTCGAGCCCCAAGGGGTTGGAGATAGCACTTTGGTCTTGTCTCACATGATAACCGCTACCCTTTTCTGCCACTACACAACCACTCTGAGCCAGCATGGCGGCCGTCATGTGTGCGTAAGGCTCCGATACGCGGTGTTTATTGGTGAGGATGATTTCCAAGTCTTCATCGAGTAAGGGAGCTATAAGCAACAGCGCGCTGATAAACTGGGAACTCACCGACGCATCGAGCTCAACACGCCCTCCACACAACTTAGCGGGAGAGATGCGGAGCGGAGGGTAGCCCTCACTCTCCAAATAGGCGATGTCGGCCCCCATGCATCGTAAGGCTTCTACAAGTGGCGCTATGATGCGACTGTGTTGCCTGCCCTGGCCACACAAAGTGGTGGGAGTCTGTACTGTTGCTGCCAGATAAGCCGCCAGCAAGCGCATAGCTGTGCCCGACTCGCCTGCACTGATAACCTCTACGCCCTCGGCAGCCTGTGACAGTGCTGCTAAAATGGCTTTATTGTCGAGCGACCAAAAGGCAGGCTGCATGGTATGATCGAGCAATGGCAAGCCTGACACAGCCCGCAGGATGAGCTGACGGGATATGATGCTTTTGGATGGAGGCAATATGATTTCGACTTCATCGATAGGACGATTTGCCCACGTGAGTCGATAGCCGTTAGTTGCTCGTATCATACATTACATTATAATAGCTCTGTCACGATGTCGGCAATCTGCTCGAGATAACAGGCATCGACTTCTTCGGTGAAATCATCGAGCCGGTCGCTATCGATATCCAATACTCCGCGTACTGTACCGTCTTTGATCAAGGGTACTACTACCTCGGATTTACTCTGAGAGCTACAAGCGATGTGACCGGGGAAGGCATCGACATCGGGCACAACGAAAGTGCGGGCTTGTGCCCATGCAGAGCCGCACACGCCCTTGCCATGAGCTATGCGGGTACAGGCTATATCGCCCTGAAAAGGCCCCAGCACCAACTGATCGTCTTCTATGAGATAGAAGCCGACCCAAAAGAAGCCAAAGGTTTGTCTCAAAGCCGCACAGATGTTGGCTAAATTGGCCACGAGATTACGCTCGCCCTCTACCAGCGATCGTATTTGTGGTACGAGGGTCTCATAGCGCTGTGAGCGGCTATCGCCTTGTATGATAAGATTCTCTGCCATGATGGTTGATATACAATGATTATTTTTCCAATTCCTTCAGGTTTTCGAGCTTTTTGTTAGCCATAAACTCATAGATGCCCTCGAGGTGTTCTTTGACTTTGCCACCACCGAACTCGTAAACTTTGGTCACGAGGCCATCGAGGAAGTCACGGTCGTGCGACACAATGATAAGCGTTCCGTCGTACTCCTGCAGAGCTTGCTTGAGCACATCCTTGGTTTTCATGTCGAGGTGGTTGGTAGGCTCATCTAAGATAAGCAAATTTACAGGTTCGAGAAGCAACTTGAGTATCGCAAGGCGCGTCTTTTCGCCACCGCTGAGTATGCGCACTTTCTTTGTAGAGGCTTCGCCGCCAAACATAAAGGCTCCCAGCAAATCTTTGATCTTATTGCGTATCTCGCCTTTGGCTATATCATCGATGGTCTGAAATACGGAGAGATTTTCGTCCAAAAGCGAAGCTTGATTCTGAGCAAAGTAAGCAATGCGCACATTGTGCCCTATGGTGAGCTCACCACCGTGAGGGATCTCCTGCATCATACACTTCACCAGCGTACTCTTGCCCTCACCATTCTTACCCACAAATGCGATCTTGTCGCCACGCTCTATCGTAAGATTGACATGCTTGAATACTTGCTTCTCATCGTACTGCTTCTCTACATCGCGCATCATCACAGGATAATTACCCGAACGTGGTGCAGGCGGGAAGCGCAGCCTGATAGAAGAGGTATCTATATCGTCTACTTCCACCAGCTCCAGCTTCTCTAGCATCTTCACGCGGCTCTGCACTTGGAGGGTCTTGGAGTATGTGCCCTTGAAACGCTCTATAAAATCCTGCGTCTCGGCTATAAACTTCTGCTGCTCCTCATAGGCCTTTATCTGCTGCTCGCGACGCTCGGCGCGCAAGCGCTGGTACTCGGTGTAGTTTACTTTGTAGTCATAGATGCGTCCCATGGTCACTTCTATCGTACGGGTAGTGATCTTGTCTACAAAAGCGCGGTCGTGGCTTATCACCACTACGGTCTGTCCCGTTTCGATGAGGAAGTCTTCGAGCCACTGGATAGACTCAATGTCAAGGTGATTGGTGGGCTCGTCCATCAAGAGTACGTCAGGTTTCTTGAGCAGGAGCTTCGCCAGCTCGATACGCATGCGCCATCCTCCGCTAAACTCGGAGGTCTGGCGTGTGAAGTCTGAGCGCACAAAGCCCAGACCTATGAGCATCTTCTCGATAGCCGCATCGTAGTTGATCTCCTCTATGGAGTAGAACTTCTCGCCCAAAGCCGATACTTCTTCAATAATGGCGTAATACTCGGGACTGTCATAGTCGGTGCGCGTCTCAAGTTGTTTGTTGAGCTCATTGATCCTTGCCTCCATCTTGTGTATATTGTCGAAAGCCTGTGCCGTCTCCTCAAACACCGTGCGCCCGTCCTCTATGAGCAGATGCTGTGGCAGGTATGCCACTACGCAGTCTTTGGGGGCATTCACTTTGCCCCGTGTAGCCTCGCGTGCTCCGGCAAGTATCTTGAGCAGCGTGCTTTTACCCGCACCGTTTTTGCCCATGAGAGCAATGCGGTCTTTGGGATTAATAACGAAAGATATATTGGAGAAAAGAGCCGAACCACCGAACTCCACGGTGAGTGCATCTACTGAAATCATCGATCTATGTATCTATTATAATATGAAGCTACAAAGATAATGATTTATAACCGCATTAACGGGGATCCATTGCTTTGCTACTGCAACAAGACAAGGGCTTGGCAGTGCGTACACGTGTAAGGGCGTGCACTGCATTGCCGTGCGGATGAGAAAGAGGTACTGAGAGATGAAGCCTTAGAAATCAAAGTTGAAGCGAAGAACTACACCTTTGTCCTTGTATCCATTATACCCTCCGTAGAAGATTCCCCAGCGGAGAGACGACGAAAAACCATGGGAGTAGCCGGCTTCCAGGTAAGGCGATTGTTTGAAGTCAGTATACAGTTTGAGATACAGTGCTTCGTCGGACATGTTGATCCAGTCAAACGGCAGGTAATTGATCAAGATACGATTGGCCCTATACGACAAGTTTATTTTGGCAAAAGTCATCCCCTCCACTGCGGTGTATGGATGTAAGGAATGAAAATCTTCTAAAAAGCTTTCGCTATTGAAGAGAAACATGCCATTGTTACCTTTGAGGTACAGAGCTCTATCGGGATTGAGAACTTTCTTATGCAGGTAGCGCCCCATAGTAGCAGAGTAATCGAACCACCGTTCAGAGTACCGGCCCATCTCGATCTGCTGATTCACCCGAAGCGTTACCAGACTAAAGTCATTGTCCCAACCCGATACCACGGGAATAGCTACCTGAGTACCGAGATTGACTATAGGACTCTTCTCTCCCTCGTTTACATACTCCGTACGACCCCAACGATTGAGTTTGTGATAAGGTGTGGGATTCCATTTTATGTTAGCCTGAATACTCCACGACTTAGACGACTGTAAAGTGATATGCTCATCCTTGTCTTTGCGAGCATTCATAAAATTAGCAACGTTGCCCCAATAACTCTTGGAGATACTTCCTATTTTGGACATATCCACACCTCTGTTATCGGAGAAATCGACAGATGCAGCTACAGTAAGGGATCTCTGAGGCATGAAAGAAACGCGAGCCTTGGCATATCGGCTGTCATATAACTCAAACAGCCCCCTGCCGTCAATGGCGGTGTAAATCATATTCTGTATCACTTCGGATTGGCTGTATTGCTTGCCAAGGTTGGCCGTCCTGCGCCCTGCCTCCAGTGCTATATATCCGTTGTGCTTATGAGCAAACCCCAACTTCAGGTCAGTATTCCAAAGCACAACCTTACGTCTTGGTGCGTAGTAAGCACCTCCGCTGAGATCCCACGTGAGTCCAAGAGAATTATTGTGGAGAAATAGTTTTTGGCCCATGACCAATCTATCTGCAACATTATAATCGTGCAGCAAGCCTTTCAGCACTCCCTCGAAGCCATAAGTAATCTTTTTCTTGTTGTACGAGCGTCCGTTCAACAAGGAAGACAAGAACCCGGAGCTATCATAGGATTCATTAGACTGCTTCTTTCGGGGAATAAAACCAAGCGTCTTCCGAGACTCAAATGCTTTGGAGAGGGAGTCGCGTTTGAGAAAACTCTGTTTCTCCCTATCATCCATAGGGATAGGACTTATCTTGCTCCAGTATAAAGAGTCTTGATTATCGGCAAGAGAATCTTTTTGGGCAGTGACTTCGTTTTGTCGCTCTTTCTTGACGAGATAGGGGTCGTAATGCGGATCTTCTTTCTTCTTGAGTTCTTCTCTGATCTTATCTCCGTGCTTCTCTACAATCTTATTGGTAAGCTTACCACTACTCGGGAGCGACTGTGACAGATCTGAAGAGAGTCGGCGACTCAAGGGGGTTAGCTTGACATCGGAGTACTTCATGGATGTGACGTACTTATAATCTGTGTCCACCCCGATGATTTCGATCTTGAGCTTGATCATAAAAGTAGTAGGCAAATACATTCCCGGCATCACCTCTGTGAGATTGTAAGTGATGTCCTGCTTCAGAATGCCCATGTTATTGATGTTGATTCGCAAAGTTTTCACAGCCCAATCATCACCTACTACGTCCATAAAGCCCGAGGCAATACTTTTGCCTCCGGTTACTGATCTGAAACTGATGCGGTAAATATCCTTGCCATCTTCCCGTGAAGTACCCTCGAGTTTATATTTGTATTTATTATATGCCCCCGGTGTGATAGGATTGACATTGTACTCCGAGTAATTGATACCTATGCCCTCATCGTAAATGTTTTGCGTGAGCAGCTGATCGGCATTCTGCCCTTTACTCGCAAACTGCTTGGGTGCGGAAGTACGGTAGCCCTTGATGGTCTGTCGGTACTTGCGAGGAGCATCGAATACAACAGAGATGGAGCGCTCATCGACCATATTCTTTTTCTCCAGATCCTTGAGTTTGATAGCATCGTTCACCTTTACATTTCGGAGAAAGAAAGGCACCTTGGCAAGATACATCGTACCACGGGTATAGGCTTGCATATTGTAATGTTGCAGCATATTGCGATAGATAGGGACTCTGTACATCACTCGGCGGATGATAGGATACGCAGGATCTTCATGCGACTTATTAGCCGTTATACTTACTTCCTGCAAATGATAGACCTGAGGCTCTAAAGCGAATACAAGATCATTGATGTTCCCGTCCTTTACAACAAGTACTCGGCTCTGACTTTTGAACCCCAATGAGCGCACTTCCAAATGATACTCCCCGGGAGACAGCTCAAGCTTGAATTGTCCTTTATCATCCGTCACACTCCCTGACTTCGTCTCTTTGATGTAAACTCCCGCATAAGAGATGGGACTGCTGTCTTCTTTGCTGATAATCTTACCCGAAATGATAGATTGTGCATTTAAAATAGCATTGCATAAAAAAAATATTACACAAATACTAAGTATTTGACGCAGAATTAGAGGCATATGTATAATAATTATAATTTTTGAGCCGTTTAATTATTGTATTTGCTATATAGGATTGTCGTATTGTAAAATTTGTATATTTTTACGGACAATTTTAAACCATGAATATTTTATTACAAAACTATGAAAAAAAGACTTCACATAGGGCTTTTGGGTAAGATTCTTATTGCCATTGTCCTGGGTATACTAACGGGTTATATTTTTAATGCCCCTCTCGTCAGAATATTTGTTACTTTCAACGCCATATTCAGCGAGTTTCTCAACTTTGTCATACCGCTGATCATCCTGGCTTTGGTAGCCGATGCCATAGGCGACATAGGCAAAGGAGCCGGCAAGATGCTCCTTATCACCACAGCCATTGCATATGGATCCACAGTATTTTCAGGTTATTTGGCATACTTCACAGGCTCTGCGGTGTTCCCTTCGCTCATAACACCGGGCGAAGATATGGGAGCTATCGAAGAAGTAGCATCATTACAGCCTTTCTTCACGATAGGCATTCCGCCTGCAATGAGTGTGATGACGGCTTTGGTATTGGCCTTTACCCTAGGATTGGGAATGGCAAGCCTAAAGAGCTTTTCACTCAAAAATGTAGTGCACGACTTCAAGGAGATCATCTCAGACGTCATTGTACATGTGATCATCCCCTTGTTGCCGCTATACATCTATAGCATCTTCCTAAATATGACATTCCAGGGCCAAGTAATGTCCATTATTTTAGTATTTATCAAGATTATAGGTATCATATTCGCATTACACATCATACTGTTGATCCTACAATTCTCAGTGGCAGGAGCCATCGTCAGGCGCAATCCTTTCCAGCTCTTGTGGCGCATGTTGCCGGCCTATTTCACGGCTTTGGGTACTTGTTCGTCGGCAGCTACCATCCCTGTAACGCTCAAGCAATGTAAGCTCAATGGGGTGACTGAAGATATTGCCGGCTTTACGGTGCCTTTGTGTGCTACCATACACTTGTCAGGTAGTACTCTCAAGATTGTATCCTGTGCTTTAGCATTGATGATTATGCACGGCATGCCACATGATATAGGGCTTTTCAGCCAATTTATCTTCATGCTGGGTATTACTATGGTTGCAGCTCCGGGTGTACCGGGTGGAGCCATCATGGCGGCCTTGGCTATCCTACAATCAATACTTGGTTTTGATCCGCAGATGCAAGCTCTGATGATATCACTCTACATCACCATGGACAACTTTGGTACCGCTTGCAATGTAACAGGTGACGGCGCTATCTCTCTCATTGTAGATAAAATAGTGAAGAAAGAATTACCTGAAAGCGTAGCCATACCGGCTGAGATGGCTGCGGAATAACATCTTCTCAGACAAAAAGAGATTCTTATATTCCAATCAACAGATAGGGTGCCGAAATTCGCTTTTCGGCACCCTATCTTTATATATCTTATGAATGTTTTTTCCGCCTTTGCACCCAGATAACTAATCCCGTCACAGGTAAACTCGTGCATACAAGCCCGGTGATAAAGATGATTATCTTACCCCATAAGCCCCACCAATGTCCTACATGGAGGTCATATATGGTCTGGACTATAGTATTATGGTTTGTGAATACCTGAGGGCACTTGATAGGCATGCCGGTATATTTATCGGTGAAAAAGAACAATCCGTTATCTTGGCTCTTAAGCCCTACTTTCTCACCTATTGCAGTGTAATAAACAGTGCCTTTTTCTTCAAAAGGAGTGGTGAGTCTGACTTGACGTGCCGATGGATACAGGTCGAATAGATTGGCTACAACTTTATCAAAACTGGGCACAGGGCGCTCCGGCTGATGAGGAGGGAAAAACTCTCTCATGCGCGTGAACCCGTCGGGCATACCATTAAATGCCTTTTGAGTAAGATTGCCCAGCATACTGAAAGCCATAATTATACCTGTAAAGGAGATGATAAGAGCAGGGATCATGATATAAAAGCCAATCACCTTGTGCAGATCATAATTAACCCTTTTCCACGGTGCTTTCCTTTTGATGAGAAAGAGTGATTTGAGCACTTTGCGGTTCCACTTGCGCGGGAACCATAGTATTAACCCCGTGACTAGTTCTATAAAAAATATAATGGTAGCTATACCTACCACCCAATGCCCCACGCTACCCATAAGCAATTGGGCATGTATCTGCGATGCAATGTAAAAGAAAAACCAGTAAGACCTGCTGTTTTTGAGCACATCTCCTGTATAGGGGTCCATGTAAGTGTACATGAAATCACCCTCATTCTTCTCAGAGGCTACTCTGAAGCTTCTGGCGGGATCCGTAAATGTATCAAAATAAAAAAGCTCTCTATCCGGATATTTACGGTTGAACACCTCCATGAGCTCTACAATACTCTTCTTCTCCGTCGGAGGTGGCGGTACGGCAACATACTTGGCATCGCCCGCTATAAGGTCTATGATTTCATCACAGAACACAAAGAGAGTCCCCGAAAGTGATACGATGAAAATAATAAGACCGGAGATAAGCCCTAACCAAAGATGTAATTGTTTGTTCAACTTGCGACTATTTATCTTGCTTGTTTTCCCGTTCATAATATTATGTGTTTATAAAATCAGACATTGGACTTATGTCCAATGTCTGACAAATCTATCTATGGCTGATATTAAAAGTGCAATGTCAGATTAGCCTGTACATTTCTCGGAGGTTGGAATTGACCCCAATAATCCGACAAGTAATAAGTCTTATTGGTAACATTATTGACTTTGATGGCAATACGATATTTCTTACGATCGTAAAATAACGATGCATCGAATTTTGCATAACCGTCACCTACAATATCATAGGTATCAAAGAGTGGTATTTCCGACTGAAAGTTTCCTCCCAGTCCTACACCCAATCCTTCCAAAATACCAGAATTGAGTTGATAGCTTGTCCAGAAGTTGCCCACATGTTTGGGAACACCATAGGGGCGTTTGCCTTCAACACTCTTGTCCGCCTTGATGTATTTACTCATATTGTATCCATAACCCAAGAGAATATTGAAGCCTTCGAACGGATTGGCTATAATATCCATCTCCACGCCACGACTCACACGAGTTCCATCTTGTATCGACTCCAAAGGATCCTCAGGATTGGGACGTATGATATCCTTTACATTAATATCATAATAGCTTATCGTTCCTGATATCCTTTTATTGAAAAGCTCGGCTTTTACTCCGATCTCAAATTGATTGGCCTGCTCAGGTTTGAATATAATCTGCTTATTAGTCTTAGGGTCTACTCCCGGGGCTTCATTTTCGAACCCATTCATATAATTGGCAAAGATTGACAACTTATCTTTGACAGGCTGATACACCAGACCAAACTTAGGTGAAGCTGTTGTTTGGTTAAACTTCTCATCCGAGCTTTTGCTCCTGAAGAAATCCACACGCAGAGCTACCATAGCCATCAGCCTATCGGTAATGCTTACTACATCAGATAGGTATACGGCTATTGTGCGCCAGTCTTTCTTGTGCCCATAAATGAAATGGGCGGGAAAGCGATTGTTAAATTCCTCAAGAGAAAAATACTTAGGTTCTTTGTTTATCTCTACCATATCTAAGGGATCTAAGCGGAATCGATGATCACTCGAAGCATTAGTGGCAATATCCACGCCTAAAAGTACTTTATTCTCGATCTTATCCCCGATCTTGAATTTACCATTGAAATTATGCTGTATGTCCACGGCGTTGAATATGCTGGGAATATGCATATAATTACGGGTAAGAGAGTCTTTGCTCATGATCTCCGCAAAGAAATAATTGGCTTCGTTCTGAGTATTGGCCATAGAAACCAACGTTTGCGACTCCCAATTATCATTGAATTTATATGACATCTTAGCGAATATATTGAACACCTTTATATGTGACAGGATCTCATTATTGGTGTAAGAAATCTTGGGATCCAGATTAAGTTCGGAGAACTTTTTCACATTGATGGGCTTGGATATCTTCATGAAATTGGAGTTTCTATCAGTCTGATAAAGTTCCGCATCAAGGTCAAAAGTCAACTTATCATTGACATCGTATCTGATACTGGGAGTGAAGCCCCACGAATTGACCACACCATAATCCTGAAAAGACTTCTCCTTCTGGTAGAATCCATTGAGGCGAATAGCCACTTTATCGTTGATGGGGATGTTGATATCACCCGTGATACGATTATTATTGAAACTGCCTACAGTATAGCTCACCTCCCCCTTGAAAGTGTGGTGAGGCCTTTTGGTCACGCGGTTTATCAACCCTCCATAAGTCACCAGTGCAGAACCAAAGAGTGTACCCGAAGGCCCTTTGATTACCTCGAGATTTTCAAGGTTGTAAGGATCGGCCAGAGTAACAAAGTTTGTACCGAGTCCGTTACGCATAGTACCTGCATAAGTAGAAAAACCACGAATAAAAGAAGTTAGCCCCACTCCTCCGCCACCGGGAGAATAAGTAATATTGCTGGTACCGGGAGCAGTAGATAGTGCACTTTGGTAATCATTTACCAGTTGCTGATCCATCAGAGCCTTGGGCAGCACAGTGTATACTTGTGGATTTTCCATGTTTTTCAGGGGCATGCGGGCTACACTCTCACTTCTTTTTTCAGCGTATTGCTTCACGGTGGAGGTGACGGTCACGGCATCCAGGAGACGAGACTCCTCTGCGATCACAAAGTCTATCTTGTAATCTCCTCCGCTCTTTACCGAGATTTTACGCTCATCGCCCTTACTGCCTACAGCCGACACCTTCAGTACATAATTGCCCGGTACAACATCTTTTATACTGTAATGACCATTTTTGTCCGTAGCACACCCCATGGTGGTATTGCTAATATAGACACTGACACCTACGGCGACGGAACCGTCAGAAAAGCGCACACTACCGGAGATACTTCCGCCCAGCTGCTGAGCCTCAAGATACATGAGACTTACAATGAATGTAAAGATTAAATAAATTGATTTTTTTAGAATTTTAGTCATAATTGTTATTATTACATAAATTTTTCGCAAGAGCCAAAATTAAGATTTGAACAAAGGATGTACTATCCCTACATATAATGATTGTCCTTGTGTATACTCATTATATGTGGGGATTATTTTTCTTTGATGGCGGTAGTATCTTTGTAAATTGTTTAGTTAATGAGTAATTGCCAAACCTCCGTAAGGATTATTCAATATCAGTAACATGAAATGAGGTCAAGAGCTACTGAGGCATACTCCGTTCATTTTTCTACAGGAAGATGAGCATTGGGCGTGTCTTGTATATTATTAAAACTTTGAAAAAACAGCCCCTATTAACTAATTTTAGGAATATCTGTCATCTAATTTTATTTTATTAACCTCAAAAACAGACTTAATTACTTAATTAACTATACATTTGTAACGTCATAGGTGATTGCGGAGTAAACTACTCCGGAATTGAAAAAGGGAATCCGGTGAGAATCCGGAACTGTACCCTCAGCTGTAATTCCTATAATGAAGACGGTGTTGCAATCTTTGGCCACTGACCTGCATCACAAGTATGCACGTCGGGAAGGCGCAAGACCCGGGAAAAGTCAGAAGACCTGCCATGACGGGCTTTATTTTTACTTTGGGGAATAGGAGTAAGAATAACAACTTTTTAGGATAAACTGAATTTGATATTAAATTATGCCCGCTGATGGGTATACGTGCTTGTGTACTTGGATGGGTATATGATATATACTCGGCGTAGCCGAAGGTATGTCTTTACCTTACAAGAATGTTGCAACCTACAGCAACCATGAGCCCAATGTGTGTGTTGTAAATATCTTCTTTTTATAATGAAGTGAACATTCATATGAAACACGATGTCACAACTGGTACTGTGACGATGTGAAAAAAGAAGATTAGAATGATTTAGATTTGTTTTTTTCTATGCTGTAAAGGTCTGTCCGCCGTTGATGGCAGGCAGACCTTTCATTTTTTACAAGAAAAATCATCCGCCATACTGATCCTGTTGCAGCGTACAGATGTCACAAAGCACAGTAGTGCAAAGCCGAGCCTCACCCCTGAAGTATGAATAGTGACCTCTCAAGAGCGATGTGATATTTCAAATAGGCATTTACAGATGGCATTTATATCATAGAATCCCACCCCGGCTATCATTTTGATAGTTTTTGCCATTTGTATCGCACCCCACCCCAATGATCAGCAACACACCATACCCAGGGGTATTGACAAAGGGGTATCTGATGTTGTATCTTTGTATATCAACAGAGCAAGACTAAGCCACCCTAATTTACAACAGAGAGATGCAAAAGACGAATGATATATTACTGATGATTACGAATCAGAAACTATTCCTCCAGACTTCATGCCTTGCCCTCCCCTACTTTACATGCTCCGACTCATCCTTTTTCATATAATTATCTAAACATTGTACTATATCCGATGTGGTGATTTCGATTTGTCACCTACCACACGTCATGTGTAAATCTCATCCAAATCTTATCCTATAAAGACTACTGACCTATCTATAAAGACGAGCGACTTGTCCACTAAGACAAATGACTTATCATATAAGAGTGGCAGGCTCATCATAATAGGATATGTAAAACATGTAACTTAAATAAGAATACCATCATACTATGTAAAGAAAAGGCTTGTAAAAAGCCCACATCTTTCAAATATTAATTATCACACCCCAATCGCGAGCAAGGATTTATTTAGGAGCCGTGCAGCAGACAATATGCCTCTAAAAAACCAATTTCTTATTTAGACTTTGTACAAATAAGCAGAAAGCTGTAACTGTAAGATGAGAAATTCCATCATCATTACACGTTTTTTTAATTTACTTAGTTTAGAACATATCAGCATATTACCTTCGTGCGGTAACATGGATAATCAATCTTTATTTTTGACAAAATGTCAAAAAGCAATTCCACCCTCAATAAATTATGATCAAGGCCTGCTAAAAAGCATAATATACACCTTAGGCCCACATAAGAGACTGCAAAAAAAGGCAACTCATGATGGCATATAATTTTATCAAACTAAAATATAATTCAATTTGTGTAAGAATTATATGACCTAAAATATTAAAAAAACAAGCAATTTGCGCCGAAATTTGTGGTACACTATAAGTATGAAAGACATTATTCATAGCCTATTAGGTAAAGGATTTTAGAATGATCAAAAAAAGAACATGAAAAAACGAAATTTGTCATTTTATGATTTATTAACACTTAAAAAAGATTTATTTCTTTAATTAGCCCTACATTTACATCGTCATAGGTGATGGACCGATAATCAATCGGGAAATTGAAAAGGGAATCCGGTGTAAGTCCGGAACTGTACCCTCAGCTGTAATTCCTTATTTGGGAATTTTGCAATCACAGCCACTGTTGGGCTTATTACAGACAACGGGAAGGCGCAAAATTCGGGAAAAGTCAGAAGACCTGCCATGACGGGCGAATATCTTGCTTCAGGGTTTAGGAGCGGGAATTATGTACATTTTTTTTCATAATCAATTTTGTAAGGCTTTGCCCTAAGCAAATGCCGCCAGTTGATACTAATAATAAAGGAATGTAACCACACGTACGCAATAACTTACTCCCGTACATCTGTGCTTGCAAACCTCTGAGGATGTGTTACACTCTATGCATGGCATCATAAAATGCCATGAGGTGATGTGCACCCTTACCGTATCACTGACGTGGTTGCAGAAGGCTTGAACGGATATAAATATTTTTTTTAATAAAACTACACTTAAACGTTACAATAACATTTTAACCGAGGTAATATTATGATGACGAGTAAACAGTACGAAGATAGTCTCAGAAAAATGAATCTGAACGTCTACTTCATGGGAGAAAAGATTGACAACCCTGTGGATCATCCTATGATTCGTCCGTCCATGAACTCCGTTGCTATGACCTACAAGTTGGCCGAAGAACCGGAATATCAAGAACTCATGACGGCAACTTCCAATCTCACAGGAAAGAAAATCAATCGCTTTTGTCACTTACACCAAGGCACTGACGACCTTGTAAAGAAGGTAAAGATGCAGCGTCTCTTGGGACAGAAGACTGCAGCTTGTTTCCAGCGTTGCGTAGGTATGGATGCCTTCAACGCCATATTCTCTACGACTTATGAAATGGATCAGGCTCTGGGAACCGAGTATCACAAGCGGTTTACAGACTACATGAAGTTCGTTCAGGACAATGACCTTGTTATCGATGGCGCCATGACCGACCCCAAAGGTGACCGTGGCCTGGCTCCCTCACAGCAGGAAGACCCCGATCTCTATGTACATATCGTAGAAGTACGTGAAGACGGTATCGTGGTATCAGGAGCCAAAGCCCACCAAACGGGAGCAGTAAACTCGCACGAGCATCTTATCATGCCCACAATAGCCATGAGGGAGGCCGATGCCGACTATGCAGTATCCTTCGCTATACCCAGCGATGCCGAGGGTATAACCATGATTTACGGACGTCAATCATGTGACACAAGAAAGATGGAGCCGGGTGCTGATATTGACCTTGGCAACTCACAGTTTGGAGGCCATGAGGCTTTGGTCGTATTCGACAGAGTATTCATCCCTCATGAGCGCGTATTTATGTGTAAAGAATATGATTATGCAGGTATGATGGTGGAGAGATTTGCCGGCTATCACAGACAATCCTATGGTGGTTGTAAAGTGGGAGTGGGTGATGTGCTCATCGGTGCTGCAGCTCTTGCGGCAGACTACAATGGTGTACCCAAAGCCAGCCATATCAAAGATAAACTCATCGAGATGATCCACCTCAATGAAACACTCTTTGCCTGCGGTATCGCTTGCTCTGCTGAGGGTTCACAGATGCCTGCCGGAAACTATATGATCAACCTGCTTTTGGCAAACGTTTGTAAGCAAAACGTAACACGCCTTCCTTATGAAATAGCACGCTTGGCAGAAGACATCGCCGGAGGTATCATGGTGACTATGCCTTCTGAGCAAGACTTGAAGAATGAAGAAGTAGGACCACTCGTAAGAAAATATCTTGTGGGAGCCAAAGGTAAAGACGTAGTGAACAGAATGAGAGTACTACGCCTGATCGAAAATATCACTCTGGGTACTGCTGCCGTAGGTTACAGAACGGAATCTATGCACGGTGCCGGATCACCGCAAGCTCAGCGTATCATGATAGCCCGTCAGGGAGATCTTGAATCGAAGAAAGAGTTTGCTCGAAATATTGCAAAAATTGACACTTCATTGGACAAATAGACCTGTTGACCTTAATCAATGACCAAACAGATGTTTAATATGTATAGTGTGAACCGCGTGTTGCGTGAGAGAGTAAGTCCTCTCTTACGCTCGCACGGCGGTGATTTACAGTTATGCTCCATCAGCGGAGATCTGGTTAAGGTACGTTTCACAGGTTCGTGCCATGGCTGCCCCTCTGCCAGTGAAACAGTAGAGCGGGTGGTACAAGCAGCTCTACGGGAAGAATTCCAAAACGAGAATATCGAGGTGAGAGTAAACAATGAAGTAAGCGATGATTTGATACAACAAGCCAAACGAATATTACGACACGAACAATAAAAAAACGACGAAACTAATACTAAATAAACCATATCCCTGTCTTATGAATTGGAAAGAAATCTATCAACAGAAAATCACAACAGCAGAGGAAGCTATCAAACACATACAAAACGGACAAAGAGTAGCCGTATCACATGCCGCAGGGGTTCCGCAGGTTTGTATCAAAGCCTTGTGTAACAGCTCAGACAAGTTCAAAGATGTAGAGATCTATCACATGCTTTGCTTGGGCGACGGTGAATACATGTACCCCGAAAAAGCTTCTAACTTCAGACACATCACCAACTTCGTAGGTGCCAATTCGCGCAAGGCTATAGAAGAAAACAGAGCCGATTTCTTCCCGGCATTCTTCCACGAAGTGCCTGCGATGATCAGAAACAAAACGCTCAAGATAGACGTAGCCTTGGTGCAGGTATCAGAGCCTGACGAAAACGGTTATTGCAGCTTTGGTATCTCTTGTGACTACACCAAACCCGCAGCCGAATGCGCTCCTCTCGTAATTGCTGAAGTGAACAAACAGATGCCATATATAGGCGGGGACAATCTCATCCATGTATCCGACCTGGACTACATTGTAGAGACAGACTATGCCCCCTATACCCTACCGGCAGCTAAGATAGGCAATGTAGAGCAAGCTATAGGAAAAAACTGTGCCAACCTCGTACCCAATGGAGCTACACTACAGCTGGGTATAGGTGCTATACCCGATGCTGTACTGCTCTTCCTGAAAGACAAAAAAGACCTGGGTATCCATACGGAGATGTTTTCGGACGGTGTAATGGAACTTGTGAAGTCCGGTGTAGTAAACGGCAAGATGAAAACACTGCACCCCGGCAAAATGCTCGCAACATTCCTCATGGGTAGCAAAGCCCTCTATGACTTTGTAGATCACAACCCAGACGTGGAGATGTATCCGGTGGACTATGTAAACAACCCCTCAGTAATAGCCCAAAACGATAATATGATAAGCATAAACAGCTGTATCGAGGTGGATTTGATGGGACAAGTTGTTTCAGAAAGTATTGGTGACCGTCAGTTTAGTGGCGTAGGCGGTCAAGTAGATTACGTTAGAGGTGCTTCACTCTCCAAAGGAGGTAAGAGTATCATGGCTATGCCATCGACTGCTCGTGGAGGTGCATCCTCACGCATCGTGACCCGCATAGCCGATGGTGCAGCGGTAACGACATCACGCAATGAAGTGGACTATGTGGTAACAGAGTACGGCATAGCTCACCTCAAAGGAAAAACATTGAGACAGAGAGCCGAGGCTTTGATTTCCATAGCTCATCCGGATTTCCGTGATGACTTATTAACCTTTTATCGAAAGAAGTTCGGCTGACTCCAATCTATTGACCAAAAACAAAACCAATAAACATTAAAAAAATGCAATTATTCAAACTTAAAACAGTCATTCACGAGTTCGATAGTTTCGAATCCTTTGCTAAAACATTTGAACTGAATGAAAAGGATTTGGTGATCACAAACGAGTTCATCTACGAGCCGTTTATGAAAGCGTGCAACTTGCCCTGTACTTTTGTGATGCAGGAGAAGTATGGACTCGGTGAGCCCTCAGATGAGATGATGAACAAGATCCTACATGATGTCAAAGGCAAGACCTTCAATCGTGTTATTGCCGTAGGTGGCGGTACAGTCATAGACATCTCCAAGCTGTTTGTCTTGAAAGATTTGGATGATGTATTGGATGCTTTCGATCACAAAAAACCTCTCGTCAAGGACAAAAAACTCATTATCATCCCCACTACATGTGGTACCGGTAGCGAGGTTACCAACCTATCTATTGCAGAGATCAAGAGCCGTCACACCAAAATGGGCCTTGCCGATGATACCATCCTTGCCGATGATGCCGTGATAATAGCCGGACTGCTAAAGGGGCTTCCGTTCAAGTTCTATGCATGCAGCGCCATAGATGCTTTGATCCACGCTATAGAGTCGTACGTTTCGCCCAAAGCTAACCCATATACCAGAATATTCAGTGAAGCCGCATGGCAGATTATTATAGATGTATTCCAAAATATTGCCGAGAAGGGTCCGGAATATCGTTTCGAGAAAATGGGTGAGATGATTATGGCCAGTAACTTTGCGGGTATAGCCTTCGGCAACGCCGGCGTAGGTGCCGTGCATGCTCTCTCATATCCCCTCGGAGGCAACTACCATGTACCGCACGGTGAAGCCAATACTCGCTTCTTCACCTCTGTTTTCAAAGCTTATTTCAGCAAAGACCCCAAGGGTTCTATTGTTGAGCTGAATAAAAAATTGGCTGCTTTACTACATTGTGCTCCAGAGGAGGTGTATGATGCTTTGGACAAGTTGCTCAATACACTGCTTCCTCCACAAAAGCTCAGAGAGTATGGAATGAAGGAAGAAGAAATAGAACTCTTTGCCCAGGCAGTAATGCAAACACAACAACGCCTGCTCGCCAATAACTATGTAGCACTATCGCAGCAGGAAATTGCCGAAATCTACAGAAAATTGTATTGATCCTAATATTAAATAATAAATAAAAGACCGCAAACTATGGAGATTAAGGAAATGGTGCAACGCGCACGCGCTGCACAAAAGGAGTATCAATCTCATTTTAATCAAGACGCTGTAGACTTAATGGTAAAACTTGCAGCAAAAACGATTTATGACAATGCTGAAATCCTGGCTCGTGAAGCTGTAGACGAAACAGAAATGGGTGTCTATGAGCACAAGGTGGCTAAGAACCGCAACAAGTCAAAAGGAGTATGGTACAACCTCAAAGGAAAAATCTCAATGGGAGTACTCAACATCGATGACAAAACGGGGCTTATCGAAATAGCCAAGCCTATAGGCGTAGTGGCCGGTATTACTCCGATGACTAACCCCATCGTGACCCCGATGTCAAAGATTATCTTTGCTCTCAAAACCAAAAACGCCATCATCATCGCTCCACACCCCAAAGCTAAAAATTGCTCGGCTCATGCTGTAAAACTTATCAAAGAAGCAGTAAGCGAATTCAATGTGCCGGCTGATCTGATCCAGGTGATCGAAGAGCCGTCTATCGAAGCAACAAAGGAGTTGATGTCTGAAGTAGACGTAGTGGTAGCTACAGGTGGTATGCCTATGGTACGTTCTGCTTACTCGTCAGGTAAACCTTCGTTCGGTGTAGGCGCCGGTAATGTACAAGTGATCCTCGATCGTTACATCGACTTTGAAGATGCAGCAGAAAAGGTTATTACCGGACGCTCTTTCGACAACGGTATTATCTGCTCGGGCGAACAAAGTTTCATCTATCACGTCAATGATAAAGATGCAGTATTCGATGCATTCCGTAGCCATGGAGCCTATATTGTTCCTGAAAATGACCGTGACAAAGTGGTAAACGCTATCTTCGAAAACGGCGGTATAGCTCGTGACATCGTGGGCAAGAGTGTTCAGACAATAGCCCGCAAAGCTGGTATTGATGTTCCTGAAGGCACACGTGTCCTCGTAGTGGAAGCACATGGTATAGGCAAAGAAGATATTATCTGTAAAGAAAAGATGTGCCCGGTATTGGCTGCATTCCCATATACTAACTTTGAAGAAGCTATCAATATCGCAAAAACCAACCTGTTTATGGAAGGAAGCGGACACACCGCAGGCATCCACTCGAACAATCAGGCCAATATCATCAAAGCCGGTACTGAAATCTCTGTTTCCCGTCTTATTGTAAATGCTCCTTGCGCTACCACAGCTGGTGGTTCCATCCAAAACGGACTTGCCGTGACCAATACTTTGGGCTGCGGTACCTGGGGCAATAACTCTATTTCGGAAAACTTCACATATAAACATCTTCTCAATATTACCCGTATCGCTCCAATATCTGCACGTATACAAGTGCCGAGCGACGAGCAGATCTGGCAATAAACGTTAAACACACCTACCTATTTATATTATATGGATTTTAACTTGACAAAGCAGCAGGAGCTTTTTCTGCAAATGATACGCGCCTTTGCCGAGCGAGAAGTAAAACCTTTGGCGGCGGAAATCGACCGCGATGAGCGTTTCCCTATCGAAACGGTACGTAAGATGTCGGCTTTAGGCATGATGGGAATACCCTTTCCTAAAGAATACGGAGGTGCCGGCGGCACCAATGAGATCTATTCTATGGCTGTAGAAGAGTTGTCACGTCACTGCGCTACCACCGGGGTTGTGCTTTCGGCTCATACATCTTTGTGCTGTGCTCCTATTTTCGAGCACGGCACCGAGGAGCAGAAACGCAAATACCTGCCTAAGTTGTGTAGCGGAGAGTGGATCGGCGCTTTTGGCCTCACAGAGCCCAATGCCGGAACAGATGCTTCAGCTCAGCAGACATTTGCCGTGCCCGATGGAGACTCTTATGTCCTCAATGGTACAAAGATCTTCATCACCAATGCCGAATACGCTCATGTATACATTGTTTTTGCCATGACGGACAAGAGCAAGGGCGTCAAAGGAATCTCAGCTTTCATTGTAGAAAAAGATATGCCGGGGTTCAAGATTGGTAAGAAAGAATTGAAAATGGGTATCAGAGGCTCTGCAACATGTGAGCTAATTTTTGAGAATTGCATCGTACCTAAGGAGAATCTGTTAGGCTCTCTTGGTGGCGGTTTCCGTATTGCTATGCAAACGCTGGACGGTGGTCGTGTGGGGATAGCCTCACAAGCTCTCGGGATAGCCCAGGGAGCCATGGACGAGACCGTAAAGTACGTCAAAGAGCGTAAGCAGTTTGGCATGTCTATCGGCAAATTCCAAAATACCCAATTCCAACTTGCGGATCTTAAGTGCCGTATCGAAGCGTCTCGCTTACTTGTAAGGAAAGCAGCGTGGAAGAAAGATCAGCACATCAACTACTCCGTAGATGCTGCTATGGCCAAGTTATACGCAGCCGAGACCGCCATGGAAGTGACCAACAAAGCTATTCAGTTCCATGGAGGTTATGGCTACACCCGTGAATATCCGGTAGAAAGAATGATGCGTGATGCCAAGATCACCGAGATTTATGAAGGCACATCGGAAGTGCAGCGTATCGTGATCGCCTCTCATTTACTTAAATAACCTTTAACAGATTATTATGATGAAGATAGTTGTTTGTATCAAACAAGTACCTGATACTACAGAAATAAAGATCGATCCCGTGAAGGGAACACTGATCAGAGAAGGCGTTCCCAGTATTATGAATCCCGATGACAAGGGTGGTTTGGAGCAAGCTCTGAGATTCAAAGATGAGTTTGGCGCACATGTAACGGTTATCACGATGGGGCCTCCCCAAGCAGAGGCTATCCTGAGAGAAGCCTATGCCATGGGTGTAGACGAAGCCATCCTACTCAGCGATCGTAAATTTGGTGGAGCCGATACTTTGGCGACTTCCTATACTTTGGCAGCAGCCTTGCGCAATCTGGAATTCGACTTGCTGATCACCGGCCGTCAAGCTATAGACGGTGACACGGCACAAGTAGGTCCCCAGATCGCAGAACATCTCGATCTCCCACAAGTGACTTATGTGGAAGATGCCAAGCTCTTGGGCGATAAGACTCTTGAAGTAAAGAAAGCGACAGAGACCGGCTACGAGATATTAGAGGTGGATATGCCTTGCGTACTCACTATACTTGCTTCGGGCTATGAGCCCCGCTACATGAGCATCAGCGGAATCATGGAGACATTTGAGCGTCCCATCACTCTCTGGAGCAGCGAGAATATCTCTGTGGATCCGGAGCATATCGGCCTCAAGGGCTCTCCTACTCGTGTAATGAAGTCCTTTACCAGAGGAGCAAAAGCTAAGGGAACTTTGTATGATGAAGTGACACCCGAAGAAGCCGCTGACATTATTGTTGAAAAATTAAGAGAAAAATTTATTATTTAATGCCATAGCCCCCATGAATATTACAGATTATAAAGGAATATTTGTTTTTGCCGAGCAACGCGGCGGTGAAATCAGCAACGTGGCATTTGAGCTCATTACTAAAGCCCGCGAACTAGCTGCAAAGCTAAACGTTCGGGTTACGGCTATACTTCTGGGTAGTCAGGTACGTGAGCTGTCACGCTCACTTATAGCAGCAGGCGCTGATCGCGTTGTGCTGGTAGATCGCCCCGAGTTGGAGCATTATCTCACTGAACCCTATACACAAGCAATAACACAGATTATCCGCGAGAAAAAGCCTGAGATCGTTATGATAGGAGCCACAACTATCGGACGTGATCTGGGCCCGCGGTTGTCTGCCCGCCTCATGACGGGACTTACAGCTGACTGTACCTCTCTCGATATTTCTGATGAAGGACATCTCATGATGACCCGCCCTGCTTTTGGCGGTAACCTGTGGGCTACTATTCTGTGCAAGGAGCATCGTCCACAGATCTCCACTGTACGCCCCGGCGTAATGCGCAAAAACAAGCTCGACTTTGAGCGCCAAGGCGAGGTAGAAGAGTTTGATGTGAAATTTAACCTCGACAATCCCAGAGTACGCCTGAAGCAAGTAGTACAAGAAGAAAAGAGCCTTGTAGACATAAGCGAAGCCAACGTACTGGTATCAGGAGGTAGAGGTGTGGGCAATCAGCATGGTTTTGACAAACTCAGAGGTCTTGCCGACAAGATACATGCCGAGGTATCATCATCAAGAGCGATGGTAGATGCAGGGCTTATCGGTCACGAAAGACAAGTTGGTCAGACAGGTAAAACCGTGCGTCCTGACGTTTATATCGCTTGCGGTATATCCGGAGCTATACAACACCTTGCTGGTATGGAAGAGTCGGAGTACATCATTGCTATCAATAAGGATAAGTACGCACCGATTTTCAATATTGCCGATCTCGGTGTGGTAGGAGATTTGCACAAGATCGTGCCCATACTTACCAAGAAACTTGAAAGAGGAAGCGAGTCTTAAAACAAGGTTCAATTTCTTGAAGTCACGGCAGCCTGAAGCAATATTTCTTCAGGCTGCACACTTAAAACTCCCTGTTAGGCATGCCTCGAGCATTGACCAAAACAAAACAAGAGGCCACCATAGCAGTGTTGGAGTTTGGATATAAAATAATGAATTTATAAATGAGTTAGATTGGTTTTTCTATTCAGCATGAGTCCGACCGCCGTTGATGGCAGGCGGGCTCCTGTTTGTAATAGGAGTGCTGCCTTAGATATCCGCATTCCTCAGCATGCAAAATATTCGCATTCTTTAGCATGCAGAGAAAAGGCCATCCCCCTAGTAGAGCCACAAATTGCCCCCATCGAGATATTACCTCCACTATGCTTTCAAAAAATAAGGATCACATCACCTCGCCATTCTGAGCCCAAGCTAAACCGCGATTAGCATAAATAGTCGCCCCTTAAAATCGTGTTTATTTTCTGATATACAGCAAATTGCACTCTTCTATTCTTTGATAAATCTGCAAGTTTTTGTATCTTTGGATATAGAAACTTGCAGATTTTTTTATGATACGCCCTACTCAAACAGTTCAATCTCTGTTCTCTTCGCTGGACGATTTGCTCAACCAGCAACATCCTCTGTATAAACTTTCCCATAAAATCGATTGGAAAAGGTTCGAAGAGGCTTTTTCTTCCTTGTATTGCCCTGACAATGGTCGTCCCGGTAAGCCTATTCGTTTAATGTGTGGTCTTTTAATTCTCAAGCATTTGCGCAATATTTCAGATGAATCTGTTGTAGAACAATGGAGTGAGAACGCTTATTTTCAATATTTTTGTGGCATGCAGGAGTTTACTCCTTCCTTTCCCTGCAATGCCTCGGAACTGGTTCACTTCCGCAAACGTATCGGCGAAAGAGGGATAGAGCTTATTCTTGCAGAAAGTATTCGTGTGAATGATGACAAAAATGATAAGGATCACCACGATACCGCTTTTATAGACTCCACCGTGCAGGAAAAGAATGTGACCTATCCTACAGATGCCAAGTTGCATAAGAAGATAGTAGGCAAGGTTCTCAAAATCGCAAGGGCTCTCAATCTACCCATTCGTCAAAGCTATACTTTCGTATTGAAAAGAATTTATCGGGATCAACGTTTTCGCAACCATCCCAAGAACCGTAAGAAAGCTCTTAAAGCGGATAAACGGTTACGAACAATAGCGGGACGTTTGGTTCGGGAACTTAAACGAAACCTAGGTAGTAACAGGGAGTACGACAAACTCATTTCCCTCTTTGAAAGGATTCTTTCGCAACGGCGTAATTCCACTCAAAAGATTTATTCTCTTCATGAACCGGATGTTCAATGCATCAGTAAAGGTAAGGAGCACAAAAAATATGAGTTTGGAAACAAAGTCTCGATTATACGCTCCATGACGGGAGTGATTTTGGGAGCCTCTTCTTTCCGTAATGAGTACGACGGACATACCATAGAGCAAAGCCTCGATCAGGTGAAGAGACTCACGGGAGAAAGGATTAAGAAACTGGCCGGAGATAGAGGTTACCGTGGAAAAAAAGAAATAAACGGTACGCAGATATTGATTCCTGACACTCCAAAAGCTAAAGACAGTTATTATCAACGTAAAAAGAAGCATCGACTTTTCTGCAAGCGTGCAGGAATAGAACCAACTATCGGACATTTAAAATCAGATTATCGCTTGGGACGTAACTTTTACAAAGGGCTCTTCGGGGATGCTATCAATGTAATGTTAGCTGCAGCGGCATATAACTTCAAAAGAGCCATGAAGCTTCTTTTGTACCTAATAAACAAAATCAGCGAAACACTCCCAATGGAGAGGATTGCGCTGAAATGTGCTTTTTAAGGGACGACTAAATAATCATACAAAAATTGATGTCAAAACATGTAGGATAATGCTCCTTTGCTTTCTCAGCAGTATCAGCTCTGCGGTGCATAGGGTATACTAAAGCAACACATGTTTGACATTATGATAGGCCTATCCGGAGATACCATTGAGTAAGTTACCTTCCTGAGCTTATGAAAAATTTAGATCAGGCAAAGAAGAATCACAACACCACTGCCGGAAAGTTATGGGACATCAAACTTAGGTGTTACCGGCATAAGACATGCCATAAAGGTCATGCGGGCAGAGAACTGATTCTCTGCCCGCATGACGGCATGTGACTACAAATTACTCTTCGAAAAATGACCGAGAGATACGGAGCACCCCTCAGGAGTCAGCCTCATATTACTGAGAAACACCGGGATAGTCCTCAGCGAGAAGCATGCGGGGTGTCGAAGAGAGTAAGCTTGGCATAAAATTTCTTGGTCGAAGGCTTAGAAGCTCCTACATCCTCCGATTGGTATTCACATTGGAGTATGGCTTCATTTTCATTGAGCCACTGCACTCCGGTACATCCCCACTGACCTGCATCATAGGTGAGCACAGGCAGTAACTTGCCCTGGTCATCCTTCTCCCATAGCTGTATGCCCGAGGGTATATAACCCGCTACGACATCTGAGCTAATGGAAAGGGCAAACTTACCTTGGGGACTGAAACAAGGCGGACCAAACATCTCATACGCTTCCCCTCCGTTTTTGTCGATGAGCATATACACCTCTCCCTCATCCCACAAAGAATGGATGAGATAATAACCCTGAGCTGTGTAGTAATGCTCGAAGACATCTCTGCGACCATCCGTATCATGCCCACGTGACATGGAAGTGACCCATTCGCCTGAAGCTAACTTGACTTCCAGCCCTTTGTCGGTACGTCTTACATCAGCATTCATACGGGGTTGGCTCAAGATAATTTTTTCAGCTCTTTCTGAAAGCTCAAAAACATTGTGATAGATCTTGCCCAGAGAGTCTATAAGCTTCTTATCCATGCCGCACCTCTCGGTAGATACACTGTCTTTGGAAGTGATGAGGTCGGCTTTGACATGGCCGGAAGTGAACTTGAGATGCAGTGACGGCAACTCATTTTGCAGGGTATCGATGGTAAGCTGAGACTGTATATCCCTGACTTCCATGCTGTCTATACTATCCCTGATAATTTGCGTTTTTGATTGTTTTATTCTATTGCAACCTATAAGGCTAAGAACAACAATAAAATAAAAAAAGCCATGCTTGAAAATATTATTCATACTATATGCGTTGTTTCTATATAATAAAAGCCAAAGCCCCACGATAGTTCATTTAAGGATAATATTTATAAATACGCCTTATAAAAGAACTTGCAAATGTTAAATGTTACATTGTGTAAATATATTTTATGGAAATATTCTTATATTTACACGATAATTTGGATAACTATTAATTCTACCAGGATAAATAGTAAAAAAAGTTATCCAAAACTGTAGTTTGATTACCCTATTAAAAAAATCTTATAGTTATGGCAAATTACAAATTAGTAGACTTGGAAGGGATAGGTCCTCAGATAGCCGCCAAGTTCGAGAAGATCGACATCCGCAGAACAGACCAGCTACTCAAAGCTTGCGCCAAGAAATCAGGACGCAAACATGTGGCAGAACAAACAGGTCTTACGCCGGAAAAGGTGTTGAAATACGCCAATATGGCTGACTTATACCGCATCAAAGGTGTAGGTAGTGAATATTCTGAACTTCTTGAAGCAACAGGCGTAGATACTGTGGCCGAACTTGCAACCCGTAACCCCGAGAATCTTACCACGGCCTTAGTAGAAACTAATGAAAAAAAGAAACTCGTGCGTCGCATTCCTGTTATAAAAATGGTAAGGAAATGGGTAGCCCAAGCTAAAGAACTTCCAAGAATATTGGAATACTAAAGACTCTATTTTTTAGAGAAACTCTATAATACCGAAAGAGGTGCAGCAGTCCTGACGATTGCTGCACCTCTTTCCTTTTTTATGCAGGTAAGGTGATCAACATTCACTTCTAGAGACCGTTGCATAGCAGGCCAATTGCTTCGTTGCTTGCGAGATTCGCGCTTGGTCATTTACCTGAAGTAAACTCCCTGTGCACTCACTCTTATCGCCTTGCACTTTACCTTCTCTGCCCGGTCAAAGTGTCTTTTGTCGGCTTTCCCTCCAAAATCCAGGAGACTGTTGACTTTTGCAACAGTCTCTTCTATCCTCATCCCCCCCCTTTCGCTCATTCAGCTCAATAGCCAATCTTTTTTCACGCCCAATATTGAGCTCTCTATGAGGTTCTTTTATTATCTTCGTTTTTCATTAGACTGCGAAGATTGTTAACAGCTTTTTAAATCTAAATTATTAATCTATATGAAGCGTTTTTTCACTTTTTTCTTATCTGTTTGTGTGGGCGTGATACAGCCTTTGCTTGCCCAAAATGATGATACGGACAGACCTTGGCGATCTCCTGAAAGCTGCACCAGTGTAATGGTGGGCAAAAAAGCCTCTGTGGATGGTTCCGTGATGACTAGCCATACCTGCGATAGCTGGTACCGTACGTGGCTCACCATGAGACCTGCCAAAACCTACACCAAAGATACGGTGGAGGCAGTGTACGAAGGGCGTATGCACACGGAATACCCCGATGACCAAACCAAAATGACAGAGAAAGGGCGCATAAAACAAATACGCAGCACCTACAAATACCTCGACACCTCCTATCCTTGTCTCAATGAAAAACAACTCGGTATAGGCGAAACCACTATTGAGGGCAAAACGGAACTGATAAACCCCAAAGCTATGTTTATGATAGAAGAGCTACAGCGGATAGCGCTGGAAAGATGTTCTACCGCAAGACAAGCTATCAAACTCATAGGTGAGCTGATTGAGAAACACGGCTATGCTGACTATGGCGAGTGCCTCACCATAGCAGATCCCAAAGAGGTGTGGCAGATGGAGATATTCGGTGTGGGAAAGGACAAGATAGGTGGCGTATGGGCAGCCCGGAGAATACCTGATGATCACATCGGTGTATCGGCCAATATACCTCGTATAGGTAAGATACTCAAAGACCCTGAGTACTTCATGGCTTCGGCCAATGTGTCTGCAGCTGCCAAAGAACTAGGATTCTGGGATGGAAAAGAGCCGTTTGTTTTTTGGAAGGCTTATAGCAAAGACAAGAAGGCTTATATGATACGGGAATATTTTATCCTCAACTATTTTGCTCCGTCACTGGGACTCAAATTTGACGACAGGGAAGAGATGCCTTTCAGTGTAAAGCCCGACAAGCCTGTAGATGTCACTGATGTGATGGCTGTGCTGCGCCAAACTTATGAAGGTACTGAATATGACATGCTCAAGAACCTCAAAGTTGAGGTAAAAGACAAAAAGACCGAGAAAACAGATACCATAACCAGCCCGGCGGCAAACCCATGGATGACCACAGATATGGTGACTATGCTCAACGGCATCAAGAAAGATGTAGTGAAACGCCAGCGCACCATAGCAGTACCTCAATGTGCATATTCGACGGTGATACAGCTTCGCAGCTGGCTCCCCGATGCTATAGGCGGTGTGGTATGGTTTGCTTTTGACAATCCGGCACAGAGCCCGCGCATCCCCATCTTTGCAGGCAATACACAACTACCCAAAAGTTTCGAGGTGTGTGGCCAACATCGCTTCCGCACGGATGCAGCAGTGTGGAGTTTTCGCCGGGCCAATAAGCTGGCCTCAGTACGCTGGGGACGCAACAGAGCTAATATAGAAGAAGCGGTGAAGAGATTTACCGACAAAGGCGTGCGTGAGCTACCCTGGGTGGAAGCTGAGTATAAGAAGATACTCACGGCACACGGAGCAGAAGAGGCAACCAAGTTCCTCAACGAATACACAGCCGACTTTGCGGGAGCGGCCATGCTTCGCTGGCAAGAGATGGGAGATGAATACTGGTCAAAATACCAAATGGGTTTTTAGGCAAAGGAAATGAACTCAGACTTCGTTACAACAGGAGTGTGAAGCGCTATGCTCCGCACTCCTGTGACGGAGTAATTTCCCACAAAAAAGAACAAAAGCTTAGTTGAGACTGTTGCAAAAGTCAACTGTCTCATGGATCTTGGAGGCAAAGCCGACAAAAGACACTTTGACCGGGCAGAGAGGGTAAAGTGCAAGGCGCTAAGAGTGAGTGCACAGGGAGTTTACTTCAGGTAAATGACCAAGCACGAATGTCGCAAGCAACGAAGCAATTGGCCTGCTATGCAACGGTCTCTAGTTGTATACCACCCTTGTGAAAGAGAGGATACAACTTACCAAGATGCATAAGGCATCAATATCCCTTGAGAACTTTCTTGATATCGCTAAGTTTATTGAGCGCCTCAAGCGGTGTAAGATTATTGACATCGACTTGTAAGAGCATATCCCTGATCTGTGACAATACGGGATCATCAAGCTGAAAGAGACTCAACTGATAACCATCTACGGTTTTTTCCGTCTTCTTGGTCTTGATATGTTTTTGCTCTTTGAGGTTTTCAGGAGCTCCGATATGTTCTTGTTCGAGTTGTTTGAGTATTTCCGTAGCACGCTCCACAATGGACGGGGGCATACCGCCCAACTTGGCTACCTGAATACCGAAGCTGTGCGCACTGCCTCCCGGCTCCAGCTTACGAAGGAAAAGCATTTTACCCTCCACCTCACGCGCAGACACATTATAATTATGTACACGTGGGAGCTGACCCTCCATCTCGTTGAGCTCGTGATAATGGGTAGCAAAGAGTGTTTTGGCTTTGCCTCGCGGATTGTTGTGCAGATACTCCACAATAGCCCAGGCAATGGATATACCGTCATAGGTACTGGTGCCTCTGCCCAGCTCATCGAAAAGGACAAGACTTCGCGGTGTAAGGTTATTGAGAATATTGGAGGCTTCCTGCATCTCCACCATAAAGGTTGATTCGCCCCGTGAGATATTGTCCGAAGCTCCCACACGGGTAAAGATGCTATCGACTACACCGATGCGTGCGGATTCGGCAGGAACAAAACTGCCTATCTGCGCCAGCAGAGTGATAAGAGCTGTCTGGCGCAGGAGTGCTGACTTACCGCTCATGTTGGGACCGGTAATCATCATGATCTGCTGTTTGGTATCGTCGAGGTAAACATCATTGGGGATGTAAGGCTTGTCATGGGGTAACTGTTGCTCTATCACGGCATGACGTCCTTTCTTGATGTCTATGATCTTGGAATTGTCCACTACAGGACATACATATTTATTATGGCGTGCCACCTCGGCCAGAGCATAAATACAATCGAGTTCTGCCACAATGCGGGCATCAAGCTGTATATTTTGTATCTCACAAGCCAGTGCTCCGATGAGATCAAAGAATATCCGGCTTTCGATAGCAGCTATGCGCTCCTCAGCTCCCAGTATCTTCTCTTCATAATGCTTGAGCTCTTCGGTGATGTACCTCTCGGCATTGACCAGTGTTTGCTTACGTATCCACTCGGGCGGGACTTTGTCTTTGTGAGTATTGCGTACTTCGATATAGTAACCGAATACATTATTGAACGCTATCTTGAGACTGGTAATACCCGTGCGCTCGCTCTCACGCTGCTGCATCGCAAGCAGGTAATCTTTGCCGTGAGCAGAAAGATTGCGTAGCTCGTCCAGCTCTGTATCTACCTCGGACATCACTACAGGGCCGCGCCCCAAAGCAATAGGGGCGTCGGGTTGTATTTCTCGCATGATGCGGTCACGTATATCTGTACACAGCTTGATCTGCTTTCCCAGACGATGCACTTCCGGCTCATCGGCCTCCATACACAAACGATGCACGGGCTCGAGTGCCTGCAAAGCAAATCTCAACTGCACCACTTCCCGCGGACTGATCCTACCTACGGCAGCCTTGGAAACCAATCGCTCCATATCACCGATCTCACAGAGATGCTCATGAAGCTGCTCCCTCACCTCAGGGTGTTTGAAAAGGTACTCCACCATGAGTTGTCTGTGGCGTATTGCTTTGTCATCGGTGAGTGGGAATACAATCCACTTGCGCAATAAGCGCCCTCCCATTGGGGTCACCGTGTGATCCAATATATCCAATAGGCTTTTACCGTTATCGTCGCTCATGGTGTGGATAAGCTCCAGGCTTCTCAGCGTGAACTTATCGAGACGCACATAACCTGTATTATCAATGCGACTTAGAGTAGAGATGTGTTTTATCTCAAGATGATTGGTAAGTTTGAGGTAGTTGAGTATGGCTCCTGCCGCTGTGTATGCTGGTACCATATCTTCGATACCAAACCCTTTGAGACTCTGCACACCGAAATGAGCCAACAACATATCCCTATTATTATCGGCGGAGAAATACCAGTCCTCCAACTCGAAAATAAAAGCTTTGGTATGAAAGAATGTATCAAAAAGGGCACGTTGATTCCGCTCTATTAAAATTTCTTTGGGCTGGTAATTGGTAAGTAGTTTATCGATGTAATCGCGAGAACCTTCGGTGCACAAAAACTCACCGGTGGATATGTCCAGAAGTGCCAAACCGCAACAATTATTTTTGAGCTGCTTGAGGGCTGCAAGGTAATTGTTTTCTTTATTTTCGAGCACATTATCTCCCATAACCACTCCGGGCGTTACCAACTCGGTAATACCTCGCTTGACTAACTTCTTGGTTTGCTTCGGGTCTTCGAGTTGATCACAGATAGCTACACGCTTGCCTGCTCTCACAAGCTTGGGTAGGTAGGTGTCCAGCGCATGATGCGGAAAACCTGCCAGCTCAACAAACTGCGCAGCCCCGTTGGCACGCTTAGTGAGGGTAATTCCCAAGATCTCTGAAGCTATAATAGCATCGTCGGAAAAAGTCTCATAGAAGTCACCCACTCTAAACAACAACACCGCATCTGGATGTTTCTCCTTGATCTGGAGATATTGTTTCATCAGAGGAGTTTCAGCTACTTTCTTAGCCATATATATTATATTGAATAAGTATACCCCGGTGGGCGTTCTTTTTCTATTCTTTTACAGTTTTGGATACGTATCGTGAAGCCATAAGCCTCAACGCTCCCATATAATCAACACTAAAGGTAAGCAAATCTCCCACATTATAGTGCCCCTTATTTTCACCCAAATCCACAACAAGCATGTCACTACTCACTCCCAATATTTTCACGGTATCGTCGTTGGGTTTGATGTGTGCTATATCCACATCTAACAGCCCCACATCCACTAATGCGCGGTTGGAGGAGACGCCTCTGAGTGATTCATCAATCTCTTTGCGATGTCCCTGCATATTATTTCCCATATCACCATAGGGAAGCATCGGCTTCATACTCACTTCGAGTATCTGGGCTTCCAAGGTAAAAATATCGTACTTCATGCCTTGAAGTAAGGTGGAATTATACACATCGGTACCAAAGAAAAGCGTTTCGCCTATTCTGAAATGATTAATACCAAGAGGTAGTTCGCCTTCTATAAGCAGAGGTATTGTCACAGATGCGCCACCGGAAAGATAGGGAAGTTTGATATCGAATTTCTCTTCCAACATCTCCTTGTGTCTTACAAGTTGTCCCAACTTTCGTGAATCGGGCAATACGCCATTGAGACAGGTAAGGTTTGCTCCCAAACCTATGATATCAATATTGGGTAAAAGGAGAGCTTTCTCAAAGAATGTGCCGATGCGATGTCCCATCACTCCTTCGCGCAACTCGCCCAACTCAACCATGATCAGGACTTCGTGTCTTTTGCCCTGTCTTACGGCTTCGTCAGAAAGCATGCTCAGTGTTTTGATAGAACTATTGAGGCTTACATCCGCATAGCGTATCACGGATTTGATGTTGTTCTTGGCAGGAGGTTTGATCAGATAAGTGCGGGCATCCGGCACCATCTCTTTTATGGTTTTGAGATTGAGAATACGTGCATCACAAAACTGTTTAATGCCCAGTCTTATTACTTCCTGCAAATAGATTTTATTCCCACAGAGCATTTTGGAAACAACGCTCCATTGTACGCCTGCATCATCGAAGAGGCGGTTGAGTTTCTTATAATTATACTCAAGTTTCTTGCGGTCTAATATGATTGATGCCATACGTACGATTACTTGGTATAGCGCATAGACAAATACTTCGAAGTAAAGCCAAACTTTTCGTACAATCTGCGAGCCGGATTGTGGGGTTCACAGTGAAGGGCAATGCCATCTTCACAGCGCTCTATCACTTCTTTCATCAAAGCTGACCCTATGCCTTTGCCTCTCAGGGTAGCATCTGTGGCTATATATACCAGTAGGTTGGCAGGAACATAGCTTTTCATTCCCGTTACATTGATCACCACGGCTCCTATAATGTCTCCAGGATCAGTATCACTGCCTTTGCGCGCCACCAGTACAAATCCTCCACGGCACGACAAAGCGTGATCTATTGCCATAGCAATATCTTCAGCAGGGTCTCCAAACTCTCCCAACTCGCGGAATAAGAAGTCTGTAATCTGTTTATGGATGAAAGGTTCCGGTAATGAATCTTGATGATAAGCTATAGTATGATAGTGCATAAATAAATAGATTAGGCTTGCCTTAGATCCCGGCGATCCGTTAGTATCGAAAATACGTCATAAGCCGTTCATTCTTAGAATCAAGACAAGTATTAGCATTAGTGGCTTATGCAAACGCTCTATCACAAATATACTGAAAAATTATGAAATTGATACATTTTTATTTGATACAATGCACAGAAAATCAACGTTCAACAAGAAATATCTTATCTCCATGACGTCATTCCTTTATTTATAATACGAGGCTGCACCTCAATTCAGGCACAGCCTCGGTATGTCAAACATTGCTGTCAGAAACTCCTATGGTCAGATTTCTTCAGGTGTTTCATCTAAAGTATCCGTTTGCCCTTTTTTACTCAGACTATATTTGAGCTTTTTCACTTCTTTCACCACTTGGGGCGAGAGGAATATAAGAGCGATAACGTTGGGCGTTACTATGAATAAGTTAAAGGTATCTGATATTTCCCACAGAAGAGTCACATGCGTCATGGAAGCCAACAGGATTAGTCCTAAAACGAGTATATTATACGGCCACACCCCTTTCTCCCCGAAAAGGTAGCGTACATTCTGCACTCCGAAAAAATAACAACCTATAATAGTACTGAAGGCAAAGAGAAAGAGCGCTACTGCAATAAAGATATTACCCATATTACCGAAATAGGAATTGAAGGCATGTTGCGACACAGCCACACCTGCAGCCTCGGGATGACTCTCCAGCACTCCTGACAGTAGTATCACAAGAGCAGTGAAAGTACAGATAAGCAAATCCACAGCGATACCGATAAGAGCAACAAGACCTTGATCATAAGGGTTCTTTACTTTGGCTATAGCATGAGCATGGGGAGTAGAGCCTAAGCCCGCTTCATTACTGGTAAGACCACGGTTTACGCCGTACCGTATTGTAGTAATAAGGGTGATACCGATAACTCCCCCTGTCGAAGCTCGAGGTGTGAATGCATAATAAAAGATATCGCTTATCACTCCGGGCAACAGCTTAATGTGCGCTCCGATAAAAATAAGACAACCGATAATAAAGATAGAGGCCATAAAAGGCACTATACGCTCTGCAATGGAAGCAATACGGCTAATACCTCCGGTAAGCACCGATCCCACTATGATAGCAAGAAAGATACCTACATAAATTTTGAGATTGGGCAAAGGCATCACATTATACACTGCGTCCGTAATAGAATTGGACTGTAACATGATGGCGATCATACCCAAAGCAATAATGAAGAATACTGAGAATATCCCCGCCAATAGTTTTGACTTCATACCATTGCGCATATAATATGCGGGGCCTCCCAAAATATGTCCCTCTTTCTGCGTCTTGTAAAGCTGTCCCAGTACCGCCTCGGCAAAGTTGGTAGACATGCCTATGATAGCGCTCACCCACATCCAGAAGAGAGCACCCGGCCCTCCCGCCACAAGAGCGGTGGAAACACCTACAATATTACCTGTTCCCACCTGAGATGCTATAGCAGTGGTAAGAGCCTGGAACGGAGTCATACCATCACTGTCCGATGCTTTCTCATTCTTTTTATTACGTCGTATCAGAGAGACAATAGCGTGTTTGAGATACCGCTGAATAAATCCTAAACGGATAGTGTAATAAATCCCTGTACAAAGGAGAAGGGTCGATAATACAGGCCCGATAAAGTTTTGATTGATTGAGCTCACAAAGCTCAAAAGTTCATGCTGAGTCATAATGATAAATGTGTGAGTAAAATAAAAAATCCCCAAAATGAGGTATTTTAGCAATATATGAAAAAATACACTTTGAAGAATATCTTATAAATAAATAATTGTTATAAACCGAATACGACGCATTACACAAAATGTTACGACCATGCTCTGGCCAAGATGCGCCGACATGAGAGTTGTTCCCAGCGATATAAATAGGTATAAGCAATGGAAAATCTTTAGATCAAAGGTCTTCACTTGTTTCTCTCAATCATGGAGGTCGAGAACAGACCTTAACACAAATACACATAAACATTACTCTTACAAAAAGGAGTAAAAAAGCGCAGCGTGAACTACGCTTTTTTACTTTTTTAAAGTTTTTAATTAAAGTTTAAGTAAATGATAGAGCTTTTTCACATCGTCATTGAGCGGTATTTGAGAAAGAAGTTGGGAGAGTGTATCAGAAATCTCTCTCGGAGATAGGTTCGAATTGACTGGTTATTCTTTTTTACCTTCATTCTTGGAAGCCTTGATCTCTTCCTTGAGCATACGGCATTGCTTCATCACCTGAGGTGACAAATATATCAATGCAATAACGTTGGGGATTACCAAGAAGAAATTAAAAGTATCCGCCAACTCCCATATAAGATTTACATGCACCATGGAAGCCAATAAGATGAGCATCATAATGAGTATCCTGTAAGGCCACACCCCTTTCTCGCCAAAAAGATAACGTACATTTTGAGCTGCAAAAAAATACCACCCCACAATGGTGCTGAGAGCAAAGAAAAACAAAGCAACGGCGATGAATATATTACCCGCATTGCCAAACGTAGAGTCAAAAGCCAACTGCGGCACCCTCACTCCCTGAGCTTCAGGATTTGTTTCCAATACACCCGACATCAGGATCACCAAAGCAGTAAGCGTACATACCAGCAAGTCTACCCCTATACCGATAAGAGCTATGAGCCCCTGATCATAAGGGTTCTTCACCTTCGCTATAGCATGAGCATGAGGGGTAGAGCCCAGTCCGGCCTCATTACTAAAAAGCCCTCGGCTCACTCCGTAGCGTATAGTAGTCATCACCGTTATACCCATAGCTCCGCCCACCGATGCTTTAGGCGAAAAAGCGTAATGAAAGATATCCGCCAAGATTCCCGGCAATACCGATATACGGGTACAGATGAATATAATACTTCCAAAAATAAAGATGGAGGCCATCAGAGGCACTACTTTTTCCGCAAAGGAAGCAATACGCGTAATGCCTCCTGCAAGCACCAATCCCACAATCACCGTAAGCCCGATGCCGATGTAAAGCTTGTCCACCGCCGGGGGAATTATGTTGGACACAGCATCCACAATAGAATTGGCCTGCACCATGATACCCGTCATCCCCAACGCAAGGATGAAAAACACTGAAAATATGCCGGCCAGTATCTTGGAGTTCATGCCATGACGGATATAGTAGGCAGGGCCTCCCACGATGTGTCCCTCCTTTTGTGTTTTGTAAAGTTGCCCCAGCACAGCTTCGGCAAAGTTGGTAGACATCCCCACTATGGCACTCATCCATAGCCAGAACAAAGCTCCCGGCCCACCGGCTATGAGTGCTGTGGACACTCCCACAATGTTACCGGTTCCTACCTGTGAGGCTATAGCAGTAGAAAGCGCCTGAAAAGGGCTCATACCTTCTTCCTTGGAGGCTTTGCCGTTTTTACCGCTACGCCGGAATAAAATCCTGATGGCGTCATTGAAATACCGCTGGATGAAACCCAACCGAACTGTGAAATAAAGGCCCGTTCCAAGAAGTAGCACGGATAGTACAGGGCCAATAAAATTCTGATTGACCGAGCTTACTAAGCTCAAAAGATCATTTTGATTCATGTGATATAGATTTTGAGTAAAAATAAAAATCAGGTCTTGGATTGCCAAGGTAGAAATTTTCCGGAAAAAAATAAGCATTTTGACAATGATACATCCACAATTGAGTATTATTTTCACGAAAAAACCCTACTTCTTATCACATCGGTTCATATTTACAGCATACACGATACATTTAGTAAATAATCTCATAAACTATATTTTAGTCACCAAAGTGCGCTTATTGCGTGTTTATCGTGTAAAATCACACAATAAAAACAAACCCATCAGAGCTATTATATCAAGGAATTAAGTACCTTTGTAGCCGAACAATAGAGTGTTAAGAAAAAAGAATAAAGATTTTATGCTGAATCCAGTAAGTAAGACGATCACACTGGCAGATGGTAGAACGATCACCATCGAAACAGGCAAATTGGCAAAACAAGCCGATGGAGCCGTTACCATTACAATGGGCAAAACAGTATTATTGGCCACTGTATGTGCAGCCAAAGACGCCAATCCCGGTGTCGATTTTATGCCCCTCCAAGTTGAATACAAAGAAAAATTTTCGGCGATAGGCCGTTTCCCCGGAGGCTTCACTCGTCGCGAAGGTAAAGCGTCGGATTATGAAATCCTCACTTGCCGTTTAGTCGACAGAGCCTTACGTCCTCTCTTTCCGGACGACTATCATGCCGAAGTTTTTGTAAACGTTATATTATTCTCTTCTGATGGCATAGACATGCCGGATGCCTTGGCAGGACTCGCAGCATCAGCTGCTCTTGCCGTTTCCGATATTCCTTTCAACGGACCTATCAGTGAGGTGCGTGTAGCCCGTGTGGGTGGTGAGTTTATCATCAACCCTACCTTCGAGCAGCTTGCTCAAGCCGACATCGACATGATGGTAGGCGCTACCATGGACAATATCATGATGGTAGAGGGCGAGATGGAAGAAGTACAAGAGAGCGAAATGCTCGAAGCCATCAAGGTAGCTCACGAAGCTATCAAAGTACAGTGCCAAGCTCAGCTCGAACTCTCAGAAGCTGTAGGTAAGCTTACAAAGCGTACATACTGCCACGAAGAAAACGATGAAGACCTGCGCAAAGATGTACACGACAAGTGCTACGCCAAAGCCTATGCAGTGGCTACTTCAGGAACAGACAAGCACGCACGTGCCGAAGCTTTCGAAGCCATTGTAGAGGAATATAAAACACAATACACCGAAGAAGAACTTGCCGAGAAAGAAGCACTCATAGCACGCTACTACCACGATGTGGAAAAAGAAGCTATGCGACGTGCCATCCTTGACGAAGGTAAGCGTCTCGACGGACGTAAGACTACCGAGATCCGCCCTATCTGGATCGAAACAGACTGCCTGCCCGGACCTCACGGCTCAGCCATCTTTACTCGTGGCGAAACGCAGTCTATCACCACCGTGACACTGGGAACCAAGAGCGATGAAAAACTGGTAGACGACGTGCTCAATTATGGCAAAGAGCGTTTCCTTCTTCACTATAACTTCCCTCCATTCTCTACCGGCGAAGCTCGCCCGCAACGCGGTGTGGGTCGTCGTGAGATCGGTCATGGCAATCTTGCCCACCGTGCCCTCAAAAGAATGATACCTGCCAACTACCCATACGTACTGCGTGTGATGTCAGATATCTTAGAGTCCAACGGATCTTCCTCTATGGCCACTGTGTGCGCAGGTACACTGGCGCTCATGGATGCAGGTGTACAGATGAAGAAGCCCGTATCGGGTATCGCCATGGGACTTATCTCAGAGAACCAAGGTAAGAACTACGCCATCCTCTCAGACATCCTAGGCGATGAGGATCACTTAGGCGATATGGACTTCAAGGTTACAGGTACCAAAGACGGTATCACCGCCACACAGATGGATATCAAGGTAGATGGCCTCAGCTATGAAATACTCGAGAATGCCCTCGCACAAGCTCGTGACGGTCGTATGCACATCCTGGGAAAGATCACCGATGCTATGCCGGCACCTCGCCCCGACTTCAAAGACCACGCTCCTCGTATCGAAACGCTCCGTATCGGTAAGGAATTCATCGGAGCTGTTATAGGCCCGGGAGGAAAGATTATCCAAGGTATACAAGAGAAGAGTGGCGCTACAGTCAATATCGAAGAGGTAGACGGCTTTGGCGTTATCGAGATCAGTGGTACCAACAAGGAAGCTATAGACACAGCTATGGGTATGATCAAAGGTATCGTAGTGATGCCCGAAGTAGGCGAAACATACCGCGGTAAGATTTCGTCCGTGATGCCTTACGGTTGCTTTGTAGAGTTCCTTCCCGGCAAAGACGGTTTGCTCCACATCTCTGAAGTAGACTGGAAGCGCTTTGAGAAGATCGAAGACACCGGCCTTACCGAAGGTCAGGAAATAGATGTGAAGCTTGTGGATGTAGACCCCAAAACTGGTAAGTTCAAGCTCTCTCGCAAAGCCCTTCTTCCCAAACCGGAAGGATACGTAGAGCCTGAGCGTCGCCCACGTCCCGATAGAGGAGACAGAGGTGAGCGCCGTGAACGTCCTGAGCGCCGCGAACGCCGTGACTACAATAATGATCAGCACAGAGACTAATCAGTAGCTGATTATCGCATCATAAAAACCGATAGGGGAAGTAACGGCTGCTGCCGTATACTTCCCCTATTGGTATTGTAGTAGATGGTATTTTTAACTTGTTCAACATATAACTCTTTAATATATATGAAAATATTTAATTAATATAATTGTATTTAAATACATGCAGGTAGAATATATTTATTAAATTTCATTATTATAATGAATTTGATAAAAAACAATCGTATTATAATTCTCTATTGTGAAAATCAAAAAACACATTACCTTTGCATTCGAATCTTAATAAATCTAAATTTAAATTATGAAAAAAATCTATTGTTCACATGTGTAGTAGTGTTATTTTTGACATCATGTTCCAAGAATGAATTATCAACCAAAGTGCAACAAGATGTTGAAAGAACTCAAATAACTAATAGTTTTTCTTTGAAAAAATATGATTTTTATAAAAAGAGTTTGTTAAATGCAATACCGAAAATTGAAAATGCATTAAATAAAGAGTCAAAAACCAAATCAGTAAATATTCAATCTGAAGCTAATGAGGATATTGAGATTATTTATAAAGAGGCATTATCAGATCTTATGGAAAATTCTAAAATCTATTTAATTAATTAAGGTTTAACTGAGAAAGATCTTAATCAGATTTTTGAAGGCAATGATGCTCATATGGTTTTTGGGAGCAATGTATATTTTCAATTATCATCATAATAATAACGTTACTAAACTTCGAGCTAATGTATTAGATTGTTTAGGTAGAGCTGTAGTAGGTTTAGAAGTTGCCGAAATTTTATCGATAAAAGCTTTATCAACAGTTGCAGCTAAGAGAATGGCATTACAAATTTTAAAATCAGCTACTATAAAAGCAGGGCTATGTTGGAACTGCTATAATGGCTGTAACATTTATGGACCGTATGATTGATTAATAGTATGGATAAACTTATCGGTGGTGTTGCTTTAATCCTATTTAGTATTTTTTATTATAAAATATTCCATAAAATTGAATTTAATGGTAGAAACTTGAAATATAAAAGAGAAAGACAATGGATGCGTAGGAGAGGTTATGGTTTTTTTGTTATCGGTTTGATTTGTCTTTTTTTCTATTTCAAATCAGTTTTCTTTAATTAGACAGAGGCGAGCGCCGTGAACGTCCTGAGCGCCGCGAACGCCGTGACTACAACAATGATCAGCACAGAGACTAATCAGTAGCTGATTATCGCATCATAAAACCGATAGGGGAAGTAACGGCTGCTGCCGTATACTTCCCCTATTTCTTTACCTCTATAATTGGATATCAACCTATTGAAGAAACTATAAGTTATTGAGCAAAAGAAGGACTATAACAATACTACAAGAAAAAACATCTAAGTGGCTAATATAATCTTATTACCAATAAGATACCTACAGATACACCTGAGTGCTACGATGATTTATAGTCTTACGTGGCGGTAGACTGACATCCTTTCTACATGCTCATAAAGCTCTATTTACCTTTTTATTCTTTTTGTTTTTTGGCAAACCTCTTACTCATGATGAACGTATCCAGCAAGAGATAACCCAGAAGTACGAGTAAAGGTGATATCAACATGATATTGCCTGAAAATTCGGGTTTCTTCAATGATGTGAATATTGTTTTGAAATCAATCATTGCAGGATAAAAAATAAAGGTGATACATACTCCCGCTATACCCAGTATCAATGATGTGATAAGCAGCCAAGGCAGTCTGCGCTCTTCCTTCTGCTTGCGTTTGTTTACATCTGCTTGCACGGCACGCATGATATCGAAGTTCGTCTTCATCGATACTTGCTCGCGGGGCAGTTGCTTGAACATCTGTTTTATATCTTGCTCTTTCATTATATGCTTGCTGTCATTAGTTCTTTCAATTTCTTTCTTAATCTAAACAACCGAACCTTGACATTTGATTCGGATAGGTTAGAGATATGAGCGATCTCCTTGACGTCCTTGTCTTCCTGATAAAACATCATGAGCATGTTGCGATCCAGTGGAGGTAGCTTATCCAGCGCCCGCTTCAAGTCCTCAAGTCGGTATTGCATCTCGGAGTCATCTTCATCTGCAAGGTCATCGCTTTCCAGAATAGTCTCGTTGAGCGGCAGTGCCATGAGTACACGTTTGTTTTTGCGTAGGCGGGTTACCGTTTCATTATAGGCTACCCGGTATATCCATGTGCCGAAAGAGCTGTCACCGTGAAACGACGATAGCTTGTTGTATACTTTGATGAATACCTCCTGTAAGAGATCCTCGGCATCCTCGGAGCAGTCAACCATACGGACAATCATATTGTAGAGAATGCCGCTGTAACGCTCTACAATAAACCGGAAGGCCTCTGTATTGCCCTCCAGTACCTGATATACGATGGTATTGTCTGCTAACTTTTCCATTTTGTTATTTAGACGCTATGGAATAAAATTGGTTACATCGTTGTAACCTTATTCTTAGAGTTGCGTCTAAATGGCAGATTATTAATTAAAAGTATAAAAAATATGGGTAGTTTGTTTGCTTCGGTAATAGTAGGAATCATTTTCTACTTTATCTATAAGATTTTTGAATTGTATGTTCGTCGTAACGAACGCATGCGTATGTTGGATCTGAGTAAGGACAATCCCAACTTACAAATATCCGCGGAGAACTTGTGGAAAAGTTACAAAACTTCGGATTTTAGTGCTACAAGTTCCAACAACAGGTGGATCCGCATCTCTGCTTTGCTTATGGGGGTTGGCTTAGGTGCTGTGGTAGGCTTTTGGCTGGTTATCTCCATACGTTCTTATTGGGTGGAATATGTAGGAGATAGATACCTTGACTCTGATATCATTGTATTGGCTTCTATGATACTTTTTGGAGGTCTTTCGCTCCTGATAAGCTGTCTGCTTATCAAAAATAAGGAGAAGTAGCAGTACTTACAGGTAATAATTGTATCGTACAGGATTTATAAATAGACACTTACAAAATCAATATGATTTTGTCACATAAACTGTTACGAAAGTTAGAGCAATTTTAGATCATACTATTTCCATTGATGAGATTTAATTTGTGATCACAAATAAATATTCTAAAAAATACAGGTAAAAACAGAATTATAAATTTAAAATAACATGAAAGGCTTTGGATTACTATTCAGACTTGCTCTGACATTTTACCTTGCAAGTACATTGAACCCTCTCTATGCACAACCTGTAACAGACAAAACAAAAGATACCAAACAATTACCGGTACTCAGAACAAATGAAAAGACACTTCGAGTGATTGTTGATGGGAAAGAACAAAAGAATGTTTGGGTTATTAACCCCACCATCCGTCCCGATATATTAAAGACTTCCGGAAAAAAAGTTATGTTCAGAAGTACAATAGACTCCATTACATTTGACATAGCCAAGGGAGAGCATTATGATTTTGTTGTGGTTACGAATAAAGGAGATTCTGCCATGACACAAATACAGTGGGTATCTGAAAACCCTTTGGAAGAACCTTCACAGGATATATTAAAACGCTCAGCCAACGGATTGATTTCCAAAAAGCAGGCATTGTTTGATATAGATGCATTGATTTATACCCTCAGTGAAGTTCATCCCAATATGTTTTCCATATGCACGCAGAGTGATTTCTTTCAGTCATTAGCCATGATGAAAGAGCAAATTCCTGATTCTATTACAACAGTGCAGCTATTCAAACTTGTAGCACCCTTGGTTACAAAGCTTGGCGATGGACATACCATGCTCCGCTTTCCTCACAATGATTATTTTACCCCTACTACACCTCGTTTACCATTATATGTCAGAGTTAAACCGGACTATACATTGCAGGTAGAAAGATGCGTCGACAACTTGATCCCTATCGACACAGAAATTCTCTCGATCAATGGCAAGAGCAGTAGAGAGATGATACAATCCATGATGGACTATGCCAGTGGAGAGCGTGATTTCTTTAAAATAGAGTGTATCAATGCTGATTTTTCGGCTTTGTTTGAAATGCTATACGCCTCCGAAAAATACGATATTGTTTACCGATTGAAAAACAGTAAAAAGAAAGCTGAAATAACCTTGCCGTCAGTCAAGATTGCTGAACTCAAAGCCTGCATACCCAGAAAGGCGGAAGCATATACTGAACAAGATTATTCTTTCAGATTGATGGAAAATAAAAATGCCGCCATCATGGACTTTAGAAGCTTTGATAACCCGGGAAAAATGAAAGTGTTTGCAGACTCTATGTTTGCAACTCTGCATGAAAAGGGTATCAAAAATCTCATCATTGATTTGCGCTATAATGATGGAGGTAATTCTGTCGTAGGGGATATTTTTCTTCGTTATATATCACCTAAACCGTTTAGACAAATGGGTAAGTCTTTGGTTCGTATTACACCCACCACCGGGCATTTGATAGGGAGTAATTCAACCACTCCCGGGTGGTATTTCTATAATTCCGAAACAAGTAATAAACTTATCCAACCTCTTACTAACAAGGACGGTCATTATGAAGGTCATATTTATCTACTGATAAGTCATCAGACCTTTTCTTCCGCCAGTTCTTTTGCTTGGGCTTTCAAGCATTTTGGTATGGGTACTGTGATAGGGGAGGAATCAGGAGGAATGAATGTAAGTTTTGGAGACTTGCTTTCTTACCATTTACCAGTGTCAAACTTGCATTGCACGATTTCTTTTAAGCGATTTTGGCTGTATGGAGCAAACGAGAAAAACATACATGGAACATTACCTGATCATGAAGTAGATCAAGCAAAAGCCTTGGAAGTAGCGCTTAAACTAATTAAATCAAAGAAATAGCTATGTACATCACTTTGTGAGATTACGATATAAATAATAAGAGACTGTTGCAAAAGTCAACAGTCTCTAAAAAACAATAGGGGCACTAAAAGCGTATTTCCTTTTTTATAATGAGGCACTAAAACAATTAATAATCAAATAATTGAAGCAGATTCATCATAATGTAAATTACAAAGAATGAAAAATTACAACCCTAAAGCCAACAAATATCAAAAAGGTAACCAAACGGGGTAAAACACAAACAGAATGTCAAAACAGAAAATACATGGAGAGGACTTGACAAAGGGGGGTGCCGTGTTGTATATTTGCAGGAATGATACACATCCGTTATAACTGCATTAAACTGAACACACATCCGATGAATAATACAAAATCCCTCCTCATATACTTCACTCACAGAGCACTCAATGCCGGGCTTTATTCACACTATAACGAAAGCTCTTATTACTGTAAACCAAACAGAAATAACTTGAAACCATCTATGCAGATTATAAGACGCTATCTACATGCAGGATGCACATACACGCATCATGCCAAGGATTAAGATCCATATTCGGAATGGTGCTATTTCTTACTTTCGCCTGTATCCATCTCATATCTATAACACACTGTAAAAACAGTGCTCCTCTACCGATTTTTCATTCGGCATTCACAAAATCTCCCATCATATTACAGTTAAAACACGGCAATATTTTAGTTAAAACGTCTCCGTGTTTTAGTTAAAATGTTTTGATACTTTAGTTAAAACACAGAAACATTACAGTTAAGACACGATCATGTCTCAACTATAATGTTTCTTGCATTTTATCACCTTTGTAAACTGAAATTAATAACATCATTTCAATCATTATTCGTATAAAAATACCCGCTATCAACACACTCAAAAAAATATTTTACACAAAAAATGAATCCGAAAATAATTTAGTAGCCACAGCCTTATCACGTTACAAAACCCATATTTCACCCATAAACAACTATCAAAATATCATTTTGCCGGTTATAAATCAATTAATAGAACATTTTGATAAAAAAACCTACAGATCAAGGTCGATTCTCAACGACATGTATAGGATATAACAATATATAGATGATGCAACTAACTTATATCAAGAATGCTTTGATTATCTTTGAGATATAATTGGGAAAGAAATACACATTATCACTCCATGAGACAAGGCAAAATTATAGTAGTGGACGACAATCAATCGGTGAGAACAGCCGTGAAGTTATTGCTCAACAACCGCTTTGAACAGATAGAGCTACTCTCTTCTCCGGTATCCTTGCTATCATCTATCAGAGAGATCAAACCCGATATTGTACTCCTGGATATGAACTTCCGTCAAGGTATCAACGATGGGAACGAAGGTTTGTATTGGCTGAGCGAAATAAAATCACATTATCCACAACTGCCTGTGGTGCTCTTTACTGCGTATGCCGATATAGAGCTGGCTGTAGAAGCTCTCAAGAGAGGAGCTACGGACTTTGTGGTGAAACCGTGGGACAATACTCGCCTGCTAAACACCCTGAAGTCGGCTATAGAGATGGCGTGGGAGGACAGAAAGAAAAATAAGGTTGCCCCAAAGAATAATGCCCCCGCCGAAATATTCATGGGCGAAAGCCCGGCGATGAAGAAACTCTTCAATATGGCAATGCGTGTAGCAGTGTCCGATGCCAACATACTCATTACGGGAGAAAACGGCACGGGCAAGGAAGTAGTGGCACGCTATATACATGAGCAAAGCCGACGCAAAGACTCTCAACTCGTCACCGTGGACATGGGAGCCATCACCGAAACCCTCTTTGAGAGCGAACTCTTCGGGCATGTCAAAGGAGCGTTCACCGATGCCAAAAGCGACAGGAAAGGAAAGTTTGAAGAAGCTCACGGCGGTACACTTTTTTTGGACGAAATAGGCAACTTGCCCCTTACCCTGCAAGCTAAGCTACTGGTAGCGCTACAAAGCAGACAGGTGCTGCGGGTAGGGAGCAATACAACTATCGCCATAGATATACGCCTCATCACGGCTACGAACAATAACCTGTACGAACTGACAACGCATGGAGCATTCCGTGAAGATCTCCTATATCGCATCAATACAATAGCACTGGAGGTACCGCCTCTGCGCAAGCGTGTGGAGGATATTGTGCCCATGGCACAATTCTTCTTGGACAAGTATGCGACTAAATACGAGCGGGAAGATCTGAAACTCTCCTCAGCTGCCAAAGAAGAACTCACAAGCTACCACTGGCCCGGCAATGTGAGGGAGTTGCAACATACGATAGAAAAAGCCGTAATACTCTGTACCGGCAATGAGATCGTGGCGGAAGATTTGATGCTACAGACAGATCCCGCCTACTACACCAAAGAAGACTCCGTGCCGGAGTGCTCTCTGGAAGAGATGGAATGCAGGATGATCAAGGCTTCTATAGAAAGAAACGAGGGTAACCTTTCGAAAGTATCGGCGGAACTGGGTATCACTCGCCCCACCCTATACAGCAAAATAAAAAAATACAATTTGTAATACCGAAATCTACCGTGCGATGAAGAAGTCAGAATCACCCAAAGACCTGCTGGTAATATTGGCAATATTGATCACGGCTGTAGCCACGGGTGTGTTCATGGCTACCCGGGAGTATCTTGCCGGTATGGCGACGTTGATAGTAACGCTCGCTTTGTGCCGACGGATCTATAAGTCGATCAAGAGAAGTAGCGAATCGATCATACTCCTGCTCAATGCCATAGAAAATGCCGACTACAGCCTGCGCTTTTCCGAAGTGAAAGGTGATCACTTTTCCAAAAACATCAACAAAACCCTAAACCGTATCAAAGAAATCCTCTCCAATGCCCGCCAAGAGGTGATGAACAACGAACGCTTCCTCTCCATAGCCATAGAAACGGTGTCTACAGGGATCATCATCATGAATGAAAGCGGCTACATCAGCCTTGCCAACCAAGCAGCACACAGGCTGCTGAGCCTACCCATACTCACGCATACCTCTCAACTGAAATCCATAGCCACTACCCTACCTGACCAACTCAACAGCCTTACCGAAAAAGATAACCTGAATGTGCAGATAGACAATGAGAGAGAATCGGGACATGTGAGTATACGTGTCACACCTACCGACATACAAGGCAAACGATACCGAATATTTACACTGAGTAATATAAGCTCAGAGCTTGAAGCCCGTGAGACTGAATCATGGATAAGGCTGATACGTGTGATGACGCATGAGATCATGAACTCTATAGCACCCATCAGTTCCATCAGTGAAACGCTGATGCAGTCGCTGGAAGACCAAGATGAAAAGCCCGACGTGGATACCATAGCTATGGGACTGGATACCATACACACCACAAGCCGTGGGTTACTCTCGTTTGTGGAAGACTACAGGAAATTCTCATCGGTACCACTGCCGGAGAAAACAGAGTTTGAGCTCATGATGCTACTCAAAGATGTGCTCTCGCTACAACGCCGCACCATGGCAGAATATCATATCGAAAATATCATGGTAGATGTACCGGAGGACTTCACGGTGTGTGCCGATAAGAATCTTTTGCTCCAAGTACTGGTCAATCTGGTCAAAAACGCCACAGAGGCTGTTTACGCCCCTGAAATGATAGCGGTGATAAGAATATCAGCCGGCATACATACGGACGGAAATAAGTATATAGAAGTAGCCAATAACGGCATGGCTATACCGGAGGAAGTATTGCCAAACATCTTTATCCCTTTTTTCACAACCAAAGAGAAAGGCAGTGGCATCGGTCTCAGCCTGAGCCGATATATCATGCGACGTCATAACGGGAATCTCTCACATCGAAGAAACGGAGATTTCACGGTATTCAGTATAGATTTTTAGGATACGTGTGAGAGGCTGCAATAGATGTACCCATTGATTGTGTTTATGGAGCGATAGGTTGTTATTGGTGCTGTTTGGTGTATATTTGTAAAAAGCCGAGAGGCTATTATTTTATAACCATATAAACTTTTGACTCAATGAAGAAATTAGCATTGTATCTTGTATTGAGCCTCGCATCTCTTACAGCATGGGCTCAGCAAGGAGGAAAATATCAGCTTTCATCACACATATTGGATATCACCCAAGGCGTACCGGCCTCCGGAGTAACGGTGCAACTGGAAAAGCAGGATGTAACGACTTTGGAATGGAAAATTATAGATGAGAAGACTACGGATGAGAACGGACGTATCAAAGACTTCTTACCCGTGACTTCCGGGAATAACAACGGCAACTACCGATTGAGATTCATGGTGGACGAATACTTCAAGCAGGAGCAAACCGAAAGCTTCTACCCTTACATTGAAGTCGTATTCAGGATTCAAGATGACAAACATTATCATGTACCCATCACTCTATCGCCCTACGGCCACTCTACTTACAGAGGTAGCTGATGCGGTACAAAGCATATATGATCCGGTGAAATGAGTGCCGCTAAGTCAGATGTAACAGTTATTTGATACACAAATAAAAGCCCGATTGTCGCAATGACAATCGGGCTTTTTATGGGTCATTATAATGATGCTTATCAATACTTGAACAATCTGTAGGATATACCTAAGAAACCGTAAGCATTGTGCAAATCAAACGGCATAACGTCGAATTTGTTCTTGATCGCCGAAGACATACCTATATTGGCCTGCCCGGTGACTGCGATGCGTGAGGTAAAGTAATAGTCTATACCAAAGCGATAGCCGAAATCATATGAAGCGATTTGATCACTGAAATCAAAATCGACCAATCCGCCTTCCTGCATAGGTTTGCCATCGATAAGGCCGTCACCATCCAGAGTAACCTTGAAAGTATTTTGCATAGTGTACGAAGCATAGAAACCTAAATGCAAACGTAACCTGTCATTGGCTGTGATGATGGAGAAGAGAAACGGCACGGTGATATAAGAGTTATTGACCTCGGTGTAGTTGTCTCCTGAGAACTTCTCGCCGGGAAAACCGTACTTCGCCATCTTGATATCAATATCCTTGACGCGGGTGGTAGCATCCATGCCTTTTCGCTCGAGCTCTATTCCTGTGGTAAGTCCGAGATAAGGTGCGTCATTGAACCTATAAGTACCCCATCCTTTGACAGCATAGTTCATGTGCGGATGCCATGTATAGACATGTTCTACACTCTTGGGCTTGGGTATGGGAGTGGTAGCTCCCACGTTGAGACCTACAGTGATACCAAAGTCCCATGACTTGGCAAAACTCTTGGGGCTACTATCGTTTTGAGAGAAAGAAAGCTGTGCGGATGCAAACAAGAAAGTAAATGCCAGAACGTATTTGATATATATATTATTCATTATAGAATGCTTATTTTTGAGTTAATACTTCGAGTTGATCTACTTTGAATTGACTACCCACTGCACCTTGGAATTTGTCACCGTTGGCACTTGACGATATCACGATGGCCAAGCGATACTTCTTTTTAGTAAAATCTATTGCATCAAACGCAGCTTGATTCACAGTGTTGAATTCAATATCAAACTTTTTCCATTTATCCCCCGAGGTATCATCGGCAAATAATCTCACCATAGAGATGATCCTTTTGTCTTCATAGAGGGTATTGCCATTGAGGTAAGTTTTGTCGTTGGTAACTTCATAGAATACTCCTGAAATAATACCTTGATCCTTTCCGGGAATAATCGCGTCTGCACCTTTACTGCCATCAATGTATTTATCACCTGCTTTGTACTTATAGAACCCCTTTATTTTATAAGGCTTCTTTTGGAACTCTGTACCGAAAAGAGTGGATTCCAATGGCTTTGAAGACATCTTAGTGGCATCCAGCAATCCATTGTATAATGAACCGGGTACTATCTCAGAACCCATCTTCAACGAACCAATGGAAAGTAAAAAGCCCGCATTGGTCTGTAGTAATAAACCTGTACCTTTGTTTGCTTCTACAAGCTTCTGTACCGGAAAATCAGAAGGTTTCTCCACGGGAAGTTTGCCTCCGCTGAATGTACCTGCCAAGAGATATCCCCTGTTGCTGGCAGTTTTCCAGAAACGTCCGTCTTCTGTATCATCTTTATCTTCTTTTTCTACAGGAAGCTCATACGGATTATTTTTCATCTCACCCGTCCAGCTGTCTTTAGATTTAACTGTAGACCACTGATCGAAAGAGAACATATTGATATCAAAAACTTTTTTGGACTCTTCCTGAAGCTTAGAATTGATTTTATTGCGCTTCTGCTTTATCGGGTCTTCTTCATTACAACTAGTAAAAGACATGAAAATCACTCCGAATACCGCAATAATGCCTATACGGTTTAATAACTTACTCATAGTTTATTGTTTTTAAATATACTTTTCGGATACAAAAGTACTCATGAACGATAGATTAAGCAAATAAACAAAAATAGTTTATTAAATGCTATCTTTTACAAATACAATAGAGGCGAAATCTGACGAAATCAAGACTTCGTTTCAAGATCATGCTTTACCTCCGGGCTCACTTTGCATAGTATTTCGAGGGCATGTTGCGATGCTTTCTGGTGGGCTTCCTTTTTGGTCTGCCCTTTGCCTGTACCGATCTTCTGATCATCGACCAATACGGCACACATAAATACACCTCCGGTTCTTTTGGGTTCCTGAAGCATCCTAAACTCTACATTGAGATGATGTTTTTGTACCCATTCGAGCAATACGGACTTGTAGTTGGTCGTTTGCTCCGTGAGAGAGGTTTCCATTTCTTTGAAAGCCGGTAACACTTTCTTGAAAACAAAAGACTGCGCCACATCATATCCCTTATCCAAAAATATAGCTCCGATGAGAGCTTCCAGCGTATTGCCGTAGATATCAGGGCTCATACGTGTGACATCTTGCCTTACGACAAGCATTTTATCCAAATGGAGTTCGCGCGCCACAGCATTGTTTACCGTGCGCTTTACAAGAGCACCGCGTCTCTGACTCAAGCGCCCCTCGTCCCACTCAGGATATTTGTCATAGAGATAATAGCTGACAGAGGTAGCCAATACCGAATCGCCGAGAAACTCCAGCCTCTCGTTGTTTATCTTACTACCGTTTTCGTCAGTAAGGCTACACGAACTATGTCTGAAAGCAAGGTCGTAAAAGCCCTTGTTTTCAGGTTCGAAGCCTAATATCTCGGAAAGTTGAATTAAAGGCTCCTTGGACCTCAATCCAAAGAGCCTTATTTTTGCAAATAGTTTTTTCAGCATGGCGTATTCTTAAACGCATGTGAATAAAATCAATCTTCATATTTCTTGAAAATCACAGTAGCGTTATGACCACCAAAACCAAATGTATTGGAAAGCGCAGTGCGCACAGTACGTTTTTGGGCTTCGTTGAATGTGAAATTCAAGTTATAATCGATTTCAGGATCTTTATCTTCAGGATCATGGTTGATTGTAGGAGGAACGATATCCTCTTGCACTGCTTTCAGAGCAATCATAGCTTCCAAAGCACCGGCAGCACCAAGCAAGTGACCTGTCATAGACTTTGTAGAGCTAATATTGAGCTTGTAAGCATCTTCACCAAATACCTCTTTGATAGCCTTTACTTCAGAGATATCACCTACGGGAGTAGATGTTCCGTGTACATTGATATAATCGATGTCCTTTGTAGTCATACCTGCATCTTCCAAAGCATTATTCATCACCAGTTTGGCACCCAAACCTTCGGGATGAGTGGCTGTGAGGTGATATGCATCAGCAGAAAGACCGGTACCCACAAGTTCCGCCAATATGGTAGCACCACGCTTTTTGGCGTGCTCCAGCTCTTCGATAACCAAGCAACACGAGCCCTCACCCATCACAAACCCGTCACGACTGGCGCTAAATGGACGTGAAGCTGTCTGGGGGCTATCGTTCCTTGTAGAAAGAGCATTCATCGTATTGAAACCTCCTACACCTGCAGCACAAATAGCAGCTTCTGCTCCTCCGGATATAATGACATCTGCCTTACCCAATCGGATAAGATAGCAAGCGTCTATCAAAGCATTGGTAGATGAAGCACAAGCCGAAGCTGTAGAATAGTTTGGGCCATGGAAACCATATTTCATGGAGACATGACCCGCAGCTATATCGGATATCATTTTGGGAATAAAGAAAGGATTGAAACGCGGACCTCGCTCTGTATTATAGCCCATCACTTCCTCTTCGAAAGTTTTGAGACCACCTATACCGGCAGCGATCACAACGCCTACCCTGTTTTTATCCACTTGTTCAAGATCCAATTTAGAATTTTCGATACACTCATCAGCTGCCACCATGGCAAACTGCGTAAAGCGGTCGTACTTGCGCACTTCTTTTCTGTCGAAATACTGCAAAGGATCGAAACCCTTTACTTCGCACGCAAATTGGGTCTTAAACTTGGAGGCATCAAAGAGTGTGATAGGGCCGGCACCACTCTTTCCGGCTTTTACTGCTTCCCAAGTTTCTGGAGCAGTATTTCCGAGAGGTGTGATAGCACCTATGCCTGTTACAACAACTCTTTTGAGTTCCATAAATATAATTTCTTTGAATAATTATTTTTGGTTCTTCTCAATGTAAGCGATAGCGTCACCTACAGTTTTGATTTGTTGAGCGTCTTCATCAGGAATAGTCATGTCGAATTCCTTTTCGAAATCCATGATCAATTCTACTGTGTCCAGAGAGTCTGCTCCCAAATCATTCGAAAAGCTTGCTTCCGGAGTTACTTCAGATGGCTCAAGGTTCAATTTTTCTACAATAATGTCTCTTACTTTTGATTCGATGTCTGACATAATCTTTTAATCTTAAATTGTTTATACCTGTTAATTACTTACTATATTTGTACACAAAGTAACAAACTTTTATCCAATTAACCTTAAGAAAAAGGTTAAAACTGAATTAATTATGCACAAAGAACTACCCTTTGTGCAACAAATGTAATGAAATTAATGAATAAAATTGCAATTTTTGCATCAGGAAGTGGCACGAACGCTGAAAATATTGTAAAATATTTCCAAAACACACCTATAGAAATCGTTTTGATCCTCACAAACAAAGAGCATGCAGGTGTCATAGAAAGATCTAAAAAACTCAATATTCCCTGTCATTATTTTAGCAACGAAGAGATGAAACAGGGCATCAAGCCCCTGAAGCTTCTTTCGGAGAAGGAAGTGGATGTGATTGTGCTGGCTGGTTATCTGTGTCTCATTACTCCACCTTACCTCGATGCCTTCCCAAAAAGAATTATCAATATACACCCGGCACTGCTCCCTTCATACGGTGGAAAAGGTATGTATGGCGATCACGTGCACGAAGCTGTGATAAATGCGGGAGAAAAACTATCAGGTATCACCATACATCTTGTGGATGAGATGTACGATCATGGTCGCACACTGTGTCAGGCTACTTGTCCGGTGTTGCCCTCTGATGATGCTCACTCTTTATCACAAAGAATACATAGCCTGGAGTACAGATATTTTCCAGTAACCATAGAGCAATATTTGGACGAATTGAGAAATAGATAAAAAGTAAAATGACCACGAAACTATCTGTCCGTGGTCATTAATATCTGGTCTCCAAGTAATATCTGTACTCTCTTATTTTCCGGTCAAAGGCATATTACTCGCCGCAAGTGTGGCATGTAGTTCGTTGTAGATTTTTTCAGACATGCTCTGATCACGGGGATTATTCTTCAGGTGACTTTCTGCTCTTTTTATAATCTCCAATAGTCTCACACGAGTAGCATTCTCCGGCACAAATAGATCTTCTTTACTATGATAATAAGCATCTTTCATCTTAGCTATGGCTACTTCACAGCGTAGAGCTATAGTACCAACACGACCTCTTTGCGGTTTGTCATTGTCTTCTTTTAGCTTCACCAGATCTTCAAGCAGATCGTAATAGGTTACTGATCTTGTCTTTTTGAAATCCGATCCGTCATATTTTATAGAGCAGATATAATCTTTACTATTTACTTTATCAATAAAGTAAATACGCTCAGCACCAAACGCTGCTCGTTTCCATAAAATACCATCTGACGATGATCTGGTAAGCCTCCTCAATACACTCTTGTCTGTACCATCAAATTTACTCTTATACACACATACATCCTTATCTTTCCATGAAAGATAATACCAATAACCATCTCTATAAACTGCTTCTGATTGCTTAGCAGCATTGCGGAAGAAATAGTTTTCAGATTCAAATTTCTTACTCACGGCTGGGGCAACAACATCATCCGTACTAATACGGGGGTGATGTAACTTCTCATAAAAGGTATTGTCAGAAGTTAAGAAGAAATCTCCAAGACAATCAGAGTTTATTTTATTCTTAGACTTATTATCATCCCAAGTAACATCACAGTTGTACCACTCGTTATCTATCTTAATGCGATTCCACATATGCTTTACGCCATAATGGAGGCCTTTGGCACACTCTACATCCATTCCTATACACTTCATCAGCATGCGGTAAGCCATAGCATATCCTTGACATACAGCTTGTCCCAAAACCAATCCTCCCAACGCATCGAAGGGGTGATCTGTCTCTTTGTAAATAACTTTTTTGGTAATCTGTTCATACAAGGTATACGCTATCTCTTCTTCGGACATCCCTTCCTGCAATGATTCATAGTACTCTCGCATTCCTTCGATGACACGTGGTGCCCACTCACCTATATCATTGGGGTGGATCATATAATCAAACTTATATGATCTGACTTCCGACGGCTTGTCTAATTTGTAAAAGATAGAAACACTCCCGTCAGACAATACATGAAACAAAAATGGGTAAGTACTCACAAACTCATCGTAGAGGCTCTTATACTCACCATCCGCTCCATCAGGCTTAGTTCTGACTATATTGAAATTACTAACATCGCATTCTGGTTCTCTCCTGAGGCAGCCATTGACAAGTTTTCGGAAAATAGAGTCTTTACGTGTCAAAACTATACCGGGTGTGGTATCCGGTACTTTACTCTCCTCTTTGTTTACCTCTGTATTGGTAGTCTCATTATTTTTATTGACAGATGGCTCCTCACTACTCTTCAATTCCTCTTTCTGACAACTTACTACAGAAAGTAGTCCCAAAATAAATAGGTATTTCTTCACTATAATCAAATTAATACAAGTTTATAATCACAAAGGAAACTCAAATTTATTATATAGGAAACAAGGTTTTACTCTTTTATACAAAGAAATTCAGATCTCGGTAATATCCTCTTGATATCCTCTACCCATTTGATCTCCCGGGGTTATCAACTCTATTTATCTATATTCCTTATTTATCATTTAAAACTTAAATAAAAGAAGTAATATTATTAGGTATGTTGATAGCGTTGATATCTTTTTTGTTGTTCCATACTTATAATAGTTATCCATGGCCTTTGCGATAGTTATCCATAGGTTATTGAGTATTTATGAACAATGTTAGATACTCTGTTTCTTGGCCGTTGACTCTGCAATGTGGAAAATATACTTCTTTGCATCACCTTTTCTCCGTTTTCGAGATATGATAAGTCAATAACTACATTGAAAACTAATTGATAAGTTTACCTCATTTATTTTTGATTGTTTCGGGTATATTTTTATGTGGGCATTACTTTTTCTACAAAATACATTTTGCATGATATTTTAGTCTTTTTTGTGATTTTATTATCCACACTTATTCCCTCGTTATCCACAGCTGTGTACAAGTCCCGGATTCTGGTTTATAGAGATCATATTAAGTTTTAATAGAAGCTATTTTGCTTATTATAGCCATCCTTTAAAAAGCCACTTTAAGGGATGACTATCTAGTTAAGCCTCGGTATTATATTTATCAAAAAATAATACTTTATTTATGTATTCGTATTTTTTTTGATAAAGTATATTTATATATTTGTAAAACTAACCAAGTTAATAAAAGTCATGAAAAAAAATTACAGTCTTTTTTAAATTAATTATTCTGTTGTATACTATTTTGATTGCATTTATTCGTGTAATAGTGATGTAGCGCCTTTACTTTCTGAAAGAGTTAATCAAGCAAATCTTCATCAATCGACTGTCCGTAATTCTGAAAGTAGAGGAAATTCTACTAATAAGTTAAAGGAAAAACTCTTTCAATAATATAATTCAGAGACTACCATTCTTTCCAATCTTAATTATTCTACATTTGGAAAATTAGGATGTGGATATGATATTATAAAAAATGCAGATAAAAAGGCTCCAAATATTGAAGCTCAAGATAATATAACTATTCCTATTATGGATATGCCTAGTATTATTAAATCTGAAGATAGTTATATTTCTATTGATTCTAATCCTCTAAATTCTTTAGATTATTCTATAAATATTTATCAGTGATTATGGAACATCCTTTGCTCAAGCAGAATTATTACTTAAAAATAAAAGAGTTTCTCTTAATTTAAGTCCTGATAATCTATTTACTGCTGATAAATATCTTACTTATAATTTCATGAATCATATTCATAATTCTACAGCAAGCGATGTTATTAAGCTTTATGGACAGTTTTTATTAACTAATTATAATTTAGGAGGTAAAGCTTATGCAAATATGGGATTTGAGTCAAAATATAATATGAATTCTGACTCTATTCGTGAATAAGCTTCTTTTATGGCTGGTGTTTCTTTTACAGGTTTATTTGGTGCTGTAGCATCAAATTCTAATTATCAATCCAATAAATAAAATAGAATTCAATCAATTATAATTCTAATACAGATATGAGCAGATTAGGTTATATTTTCTTGTCAAATTTGTGTCTTTTGAGTTTATTTTTCTCTTCATGTAAGAATGAAGTAAATCCAACGCTGAATGTAAGTCCTCAGGAATTATTTTTTCAAGCTTCAGGCGGAGAGTCTACTGTGGATATACTTACAGATAGTCATAGCTGGAAATGGGATGTGACAGATAACTGGGTAGAAGTGTCCAAGATAGGAGATCGTACCTTGAAAGTAAAGGCATCTCGTCATGATGGTAATTCAGATAGAAAAACGGATATTTTAATTATGACACCCGATCTTTCTGTAAAGATAAACATCAAGCAAGCAGCTAAAATAGATGTGAATACTGATCCCGCCTTGGTCGAATTCGCATTTGAAGGTGGTGTAAAAGATGTTACCGTGAATACTAATGCCAAGACATGGAAAATTATTGATAACCCTGACTGGATCAAAGTATCACAAGTCGAAAATAGACTGAAAATAATAGCATCTAAAAATAATGGTGATGAAGCCAGAAAAGGTAAGATTGAGCTTATTGCCGATGGCGAATCTTTTAGTATTCCTGTAGAGCAGGACTATGAAACGGTATTGTCTATCACCCCATCACAACTTACCTTTGGTTATAAAGGGGGAGTGCAAAAAGCCATTCTTAAGGTTAATAAGAAGTTGATGAGAACTTATAAATTGGAAGGTGTGGGAGGTATTGAGGCCAAGATTATGGATGATGGCACTATAGAGGTCACAGCGGATTATAATACGGATGAGAAGTCACGGAATTTGCGACTGATTTTAGAAACTAAAGATAAAAAGGTGGAACTTATTGCAAATCAGGATGCAAATACGATAGAACAGGAACAGCGTCAGCTACTCAAGGCTTTTTATCGTGCTACCAATGGCAGCTCATGGAAGCGCAGCGATAACTGGTTGTCAGATAAGCCTATTGGCGAATGGTATGGCATTGGTACTACACCGGGCTATGGTGTGGTAAGTATTACAATGAAAGATAATAACCTATCGGGTACTTTACCTTCGGAATTGGGACTTTTTGAATATATTACTTATATGAGCATTACTAATAATGAGAATCTCAGAGGTAATATTCCTCCGGAATTAGGTAAGCTTACAAAACTCGTCAATCTGTTCTTGTCCAATAATAATCTCACCGGAAGTATTCCTGAAGAACTTGGCAATGCCCCTTCCTTGGGATATCTGTACGTGCAAAACAACAGACTTAGCGGTAAGGTACCAGAGAGACTACTCAAATTAGTACGCAAAGCACTTTGTCCTCAAAGAGATGGTGGTACTTTTGACAACTACGATTGTGGTAAGTCAGGGACTGAATAAATCAATTTAAGTCGCAATATTTAGGGCTGAGATTCTATTAAAGATCTCAGCCCTTTTTCAAGGGCCTCATATGAGACCGTTGCATAGCAGGCCAATTGCTTCGTTGCTTGCGAGATTCGCACTTGGTCATTTACCTGAAGTAAACTCCCTGTGCACTCACTCTTAGCGCCTTGCACTTTACCCTCTCTGCCCGGTCAAAGAGTCTTTTGTCGGCTTTGCCTCCAAAATCCACAAGACTGTTGACTTTTGCAACAGTCTCCATATGGTTGATAATCTTATCGTATAGGGACAACAGACCTATTATGAAGAGTCCACAGACTTATCATAATAGAATTGCACATGCTGTGGATAACTCGATGAAACTATCCCCTACAATAAAAAATACGAAGTATAATGAGTGGGTATTATTCAGATATTCATTATTACCTCATAATACGAAGAAGTGATTTATTTAGCCCTGAAATTCGGGGGATTTTAACCATAAAATAGCTGTTTCTTATTTAGACTCTGTACAAATAAGCCTGATATCTTAACTAAGAAGTGAGAATTTTTGACTTCTAAATAGCTTTTATTAATTTAGTTATTATGCTCGTTAGTAGTCTATTACCTACATTCCGTAATTTCTATGTCCATGATGGTTTTTTGACAAAATGTCAAAACTATTATCGTCTTATATTTCTCTTTTGTGTATAGGTATTGTGATTCTTATGTAGGTTACTGATCAATGTTTTTTGTTATCCAGATGTTTTATGTATTAATAAAAATGTATTAGCTAATCATATGTGTCTTTATTGGTTACTTAATTTGTGCATATAAATTTCATGAAAAATGAGCCTGACTACACCTTATCGGCGTAGGTAGATGATGATCTTTTGGGGGTTGATAAAACGGAATTGTACAGGAGATATCTTTTCAAGTTGAGCCAACAGATCTTCCAGTTTTTCGTTTTGTGAGTAAAGATTGAAGCTGTACTTGATGGCTTCAGTGTCTTGTATGACGAATGTGACGTTATACCAGCGTTCGAGTAGGGGGATCAGTTTGATCAAAGGGGTGTCATGCAATATAAGTATGTTTTCCTTCCATTTGGAGCGATTGGCACTGTTGTCAAGATTGTGCAAAGTGCACGACTTTTGAGCTTTGTTGTAAATCAGTTCCTGTCCCGGTACTATTTTGTACTCCTTATCTGCGGTTTGGAACGATACTTTGCCTTCATCCAGCACTACTTCTACATCGGTATTGTCGTTATAGGCATTCACGTTAAACTTGGTACCATATACTTTTACGGCAGTATTACCCGTATTCACAACAAACGGGCGGTGCTTATTGGCACTCACTTCAAAATAAGCTTCTCCGGTGAGGAATACTTCCCGCTTGTTGATACCGAACTTAGCAGGATAGCTGATCTTGGAGTCTGAGTTGAGATAAGCAGTACTTCCGTCCTGAAATATCAATCTCGCCTTCTCGCCCTTGGGTACATATGTCTCGTTGTAAACGGGATGACCGAATAGATCTACTTGTTTGTTGACTCTGTATCCTACAACGCCCAAAGCTATCAGTGGGATCAGGACAACGGCGTAGCGTAGCGTAGTGAATATGATACTTCGGCGGCGGATGCGTTGTTGTATGTGAGCGAATACCTTATCGGAAGTTTCATTGTCGAGAGTATCCCAAGAAGCAAACTCTTCCTCTTGGTCGAAATTGCGTATGTCATCGTCTATCAGGTCTGATAGCTTACGATAACCATCGATGGAGTGTGTCATCCAGTGTGCAATGTCTGAGGCTTTTTGGGGATCAGCTTCGTTTCTGAGTACTTTGTCGATGTCTTCTTCGTTTATATCTTGTTTCATTTAGTTTCTGTTTACGTTAGTTAGACACGTGAAATAGATGTTTAGATGAGTCAGAGTCAATAAAAAATGTCATAAATCTTTGTTTAGATAATTTCTAAGCAGCTTAATAGCGGTAGTATAGTGGCTTTTTACGGTGTTTACAGAGAGTCCCATGCGCTCTGCTATCTCATTATTGGTAATATTCTCTTTTACTTTGAGCAGGCATATATCACGCTTTTGCGGGGGTAGGTGATCTATTGCTTGTTTGAGGTGTAGAGTGAGTTCTGCTTGCTCTATGATATCCTGTATGTTGTATTCTTCCGCTTGGCTTATCTGAGCTTCGGCGTAGCTGAGCATTACGGCTTCTTTATTATCTCGGAAGTAATTGAGGATATAGTTCTTGGTCATGGTGTAGAGATAGTTCTTCAGGTTGATCTCTATCCTCAGGTTATCACGATGCTCCCATATTTTGAGGAATACTTGTTGCACAGCATCCTGTGCGGTGTCGGTATCTTTGAGGTATTTGTATGCCAGGGCGTACAAATATCTGCAATATTTGCGATAGAGTAGGGTAAAAGCCTTCTTGTCGCCTTGGCGTATCAGAAGTATTAGGCTTGCATCTTCGTCATGGTTGTTGTAACTGAACATAATATCCTCTCTCTCTGTATATACAGTTGCCGGTATGCGTTGAACTGCTTGAGTATCTATATCTATTCTTTTTAATAGTAGGGTATGGCACCCATGTTTTTCAGTCCACTAAATTACTTATAAATAGATGATAAGCAACTATTACCGATAAATAATGCGGAGCATATTATCTGACTTTATTAGTAATATTGCAGCAATGCCCGTACTATTTCATTACATTTGCGCTAATAACTTAATCACTATGAAAATAAAAGCATTTCAGGAATACTATAGTGCACACAACAGCCATTGTTTCGGTTGCGGATATTCTAATGAGCATGGCTTACACCTCCTCACTTATTGGTTGGACGAAGCAGCAGGTACCACTATATCCCGTTATACACCGCCATCTTTTGCTACGGGGGGAGTACCGGGCTTTGCTTACGGCGGGCTCATCGCTGCTTTGATGGATTGCCACGGCAATGCTACAGCTTTTGCTACGGGACATAAACACTATGGTGTAGAGCCCTCAGAGGATAGTGGTATACGCTATGTGACTGCATCTATTACTGTGGATTATCTGCGGCCTACGCCTATAGATCGGGAGCTTGTCATTACCGGGAAAGCAGTGGAAATAACAGATCGCAAGGTAAAGATGGAAATGAAAATAGGCTTTGGCGATGATGAAGTCACTGCCAAAGCCACTATGGTTGCCGTACGGCTCAAGAAATAAATCTTAGGGATACTCTCTGCTATACGTGCGATAATATCAATATACGGTAGATATTAGAACTCAATCTCAAGTCCGATGGAGACTTCCTCCGGAGCGATGCGAAAGCCAAATCCATTTCTGTTTAAGCCGTTCTCGCCATCATGTTCGTGACCTATGCCATCTTTATGAGCAGAGAAGTAATCCTTGCGATAGCCTATAAATCCCAGATGCATGCATAGGCATAAACCCTCTGTGAGGTCGATACACGCTCCCGGTCTCAAGCCGATCTCAAAGCCACGATTCTTTACTTTACCCTCTTCTTTGGCAAAGTTGAATCCGAAGCCACCGTCTATATAAAGGTTGAACGGCTCTCTGTGGAAGTAATAATAACGTGCAAAGGGAGAGATCTTAAACTCATGCGAGATGTGATTGTGAGCTGCGGCACCTGTACCATGCTTTTCTTTATTGTATTCGTACCCCAACATCATACCTACACCCCATGTGTTGTTGAACAAGTAGCCAAATTCCGGCTCGAACTCGAATAATACCGATTTATTCTTCGTATTGTTCCAGTAGGTCAGTGCTCCACCCACAAAAACAGTTCCTTTGTGCTCGTGCTCATGCTCATGTTTCGGGAAGCCGTATTCTTTGTTTTGGGCACATACTCTTACTTGGCTCAAGGCACACGCCATGGCCACCATCACCATGATGTAAACTCTTTTCATAATTAGTAATTTTGAATGTAGTTGCTTTTATACTCGTTGCAAAATTACGGTTTATCGATAAGAAAATAAGGTTGCTGTCTACCACCTTACGGTGAAATAGACAACAACCTCTTATAATTACCAACAAATGGGTATAGAGTGTGATTGGTTATTTCTGACGCATCAGATTCTCAACAGTGTTGATCTCCAAAGACGTTGTAGAACCTTCCTTACCCAGTAGTCCGCTCATATGAGCTACCTTGTCTTGTGGAGCTATTAGACCACGAGCCACAAGGCTTTTGAGAGCTTCCGAGAAGTCCACACGTTGTACACCTTTGTCATCCATGATAGGCTGATACTCTGATACCACGCCGTAGCTCAATGCCAGTTGGCGGATAAGTTCCTCAGAATAGCACACTGCAAATACAGGCACTTTACCGCGGAAGGCTGCAAGATTGCGAGCCGAGCGTCCGGTGTAGCTGTCGGTAATGATAGCCTGTACACCCAGCTTGTTGATGCTTTTTACCGCTTGCTTGGCGAGGAATGAAGTGGTATTGATATCATCCGATTCATAGCTTACACGGATGTCATTAGCTTCTATCTTGCTTTTCTCTGCTTCCACAATGATCTTCGTCATCGTCTGTACAGCCTCCACCGGGTACTTACCATAAGCCGTCTCTCCACTGAGCATCACAGCGTCAGTGCGGTAGTATATAGCGTTGGCTACGTCAGTTACTTCAGCACGGGTGGGGCGGGGGTTCTTGATCATCGTGTGCAACATCTGTGTAGCTACAATCACAGGGCGCTTGCGCTCTACACACTTACGGATCAGAGATCTTTGGATGCCTGGTATCTTCTCCTGAGGAACCTCGATACCGAGGTCGCCACGAGCTACCATGATACCATATGCCACGTCCAGGATTTCGTCTATATTGTCCACACCCTCCTGGTTTTCTATCTTAGCGATAATCTTGATATTACTGTTATGCACGTCCAGAATCTCCTGGATGTCCATCACATCCCTCTTGTTTCTCACAAAAGAGTGGGCTATGAAGTCAATGCCGTTTTCAATAGCATAGAGGATGTTGTTGCGGTCTTTTTCGGTGAGAGAGGGCAGGTTGATACGCACTCCCGGTACGTTTACACTCTTACGGCTACCCAATGTACCATCGTTGAGAGCTTCACAAAGGAGGCGGCGTGTGCCTTCCTCTTTGGTGATTATCTTCATGTCGAGGTCTCCATCATCAATAAGCACATCGCTACCTACTGCCACATCGTCAAAAAAGTTGGGATATGACACGTTGATAACGTCATGAGTAGTCTTGGCAGTAGGGTCGCATTGGATATAGAATCGGTCTCCCGACTTAAATTCTATAGGATCATCACACACGGTAGTTCTTACTTCTGGGCCTTTGGTATCCATCAGGATACCCACTTTGGTAGATACTTCACGGGTATTGCTCAGGACGCGGTCAAAACCTTCCTTGCTCATGTGAGCCGTGTTTAGGCGTACAACGTTTACACCGGCGTCCACTAATGAACGGATAAAATCTACCTCGCAACGCATGTCGGAAATAGTAGCTACAATCTTTGTTTTCTTCATTGTCTGTAAAAACTGATACTTATTAAAATGATTTCAAATCTTACTGTAATTCTGTCTCAAACCGATAGTTTGAGCAGAAGAGCCTCGATGCCTAAGCGATAACTGTCCAAGCCGAATCCGGCAATGACTCCTGCGCATGCGGGAGCTATCATAGAAGTATGACGAAAAGTCTCCCGACCGTACACACCGCTGATATGAACTTCCACCACCGGTATGGCAATGGCTTTGATGGCATCAAGTAGAGCGATAGAAGTGTGGGTATAAGCTCCGGCATTCAACACAATGCCTTGTACACCGTCTTCTTGGGCGTTGTAAAGAGCATCTATGAGGTCGCCCTCATGGTTGCTTTGATAGTAGCGAATGTCGTGACCGGGCATGTATGACTTTAACTCAAGCAGATAGTCATCAAAAGACTTATTCCCATATATCTCCGGCTCTCGCCTACCTATCTTTGCCAGATTGGGTCCATTAACTATTTGTAATAGCATAAAAATGTAATTCGCTTTCTTTACCTTTGCAAAGGTAATCAAAATATCTCTTATCCATTGTTACCAAAGAATATACTTGACAGATATCTTAGCTATCTACAGTTAGAACTTAATCTGACTGCCAATAGTTGCGACGCCTATCTCAAGGATGCGACCAAACTCATCAAGTTTGTTGATAATGAGGGTATAACACTCGATGCTGTCACCTATAATAATCTGCAAACTTTTGTGGCTGCACTCTATGATATAGGCATCCAATCCCGCTCTATTGCCCGTATTATTTCAGGTGTAAAAAGTTTTTTGAAGTTCCTTGTTTTGGAGGAATTCATCTCTACGGACCCCTCGGAGCTGCTCGAAACGCCCAAGATTGGCCGATATCTTCCCACTGTACTCACCGTGCAGGAGATCGATGAGATGATGGCGGTAATAGACCTCTCCAAAGCCGAGGGGCAGCGCAATAAGGCTATCCTGGAGGTGTTGTATAGCTGCGGGCTTCGGGTGAGTGAGTTGTGTAACCTGAGATTTAGCGATGTGTTTCTCGATGAGCAATACCTGCGTGTTGTGGGTAAGGGGCGTAAGCACAGGTTGGTACCCATGAGTCCGTCTGCCGTAGCAGAGCTTACCAAGTATCTTGCTGGGGATCGCCCTATGGCACACAAGGGACAGGAAGATTTTATCTTCCTGAGCCGTCGCGGCAAAGCCATCTCACGTATCATGGTGTTTCACTTCATCAAGGAGCTTGCCGCCCTGGCAGGCATCAGTAAGAACATCAGCCCTCATACCTTCAGACATAGCTTTGCCACTCATTTGCTAGAGGGGGGCGCCAACCTGCAAGCTATACAGATGATGTTGGGACATGAGGATATAGGTACTACAGAGATTTATACACATGTCGATAGGGAGCAGCTGCGGCATCAGATCGAGGAGTTCCACCCTCGCAACATTTCCTATAGCAATACGCATCAGTCATAGCATATCGTAAGCACTGCTCTTTTCCCTCGCATTAAGGAGTGGCTGGAGTATTTTTGACAAAATGTCAAAATTGATTATCTGAATTTAATCTCCCTGATTCTTATTATATTTCTGTACAGCAATATATTAATTAAATTTATCAATAGGGTTTGGAGACCAAAAATTCTCACTTCTTAGTTAAGATATCAGGCTTATTTGTACAAAGTTTAAATAAGAAACAGCTATTTTAGGGTTAAAATCCCCCGAATTTCAGGGCTAAATAAATCACTTCTTCGTATTATGAGGTGATAATGAATATCTGAATAATACACACTCATTATACTTTATTTTTTTATTGTAGGGGATAGTTTCATCAAGTTATCCACAGCATGTGCAATTCTATTATGATAAGTTTGTGGACTCTTCATAATAGGTCTGTTGTCCGTGTACGATAAGATTATCGACCGTATAAGATAAGTCTATTGTCCGTGTACGATAGGTCGGCAGACTCTGTATAATGAGTTTGCATGCTTCGTAAATGGGATCGTCAATTCTGTACGGCAAATAAGGGTAGTGATAGGGAAGGTGCAATAAGTTAGATGGTGTGAATAACCCGATGTGGCCCAAGTATAGATATTTATATCAACTACTGATTGTGGGAGATTCCGTGTGACAATGGAATGAATGAGCCTTGCTGATTCGTATTTATCTGTAAGGTGATATGCGTTTGGTGTGCCATTGTCTGTATATTGCTTATGGGGCTGTGTAGGGTAAGGGTGGTATAGAAATTCTTGTCAATACAAAGATACAATATTTGCCCCCCCTTGTCAAGCCCCCTGCTATGGCTGAGATCCCTGTAACAGGTGTTTATGAAACAAGGCTTTGATTGTTGACAAAATGATAGTTCCCCTTACGTTCTGATATGATAGATCGGTAGGGGGTGATAGCCTCTTACTTTTATATCTGTGGCGTGCTCCCTTTTATAGACCTGGGGGTGGGGGGCTGTGATATGAAAATGGTGCAGAAGGAGATAGCTCCTGCACCATTTTTTTTATATTTAATGCTCTATATCTTAGAATTCGAAGCCTGCCTTGAAAGACAATCCTCCGAGATTGATACTACCGGTAGTCTTGATATTGTTCATAAATGTAATATTGATATCTTGTCGCTGTAGGGCGTATGCCATGCTGATGTTGAATGCAAAAGACCTGCCCAGTCGCAGCTTGGCTCCGATACCAGGGCTTATATAGAGGCCGTGTACATCTCCTGAGGAGTAACCCATTTTGAACACTGCAAACGGCATGACCACGCTGTAGGGCATCTGAGCTCTTACCTCTCCGTACACCGGTATGCTGAATATTTCTTTGTCGAAGTCATAGTTCAGTGTAATACCCATACCGGTAAAAATATAAGAATTGATCTGATAGCCATGTGAAGTTGCTACCTCGTATCTATCCCAAATAGTCTTGCCTACTCCGATCACATAACCGGCCTCGAATGTTCCGTGATAGCCGGGGCGTATCATTTTGTCAAAAATTCCGTTGGATTTGTCGCTGTTATACTCCCTTTTGAAGGTTGTGGCTTCTTTGTTTATGCGAATTATTTCATCTGCTTTGAACACCATTATGCTGCCGTCTCTCGTCTTTAATTTGAGAAACTCACCGGGTACATACTCTACCACTGTGCCTTTGATGATGCTACCGTTTTTGAGGTAAACAGATTGTGTATAGCCGTTTTGGCTATATCCCATAGTTATGCATGCAATGCATAATACAAGCAGTGTCACTAATTTTTTCATGAAAATGATATTTGTTGAAGTTTGTATGCAGGGCTAGTGGTTGTATGATGATCTTATTTTTTACGCTGCAAATGTAAATAGTCGTCCCTTAAAAAGCACATTTCAGCGCAATCCTCTCCATTGGGAGTGTTTCGCTGATTTTGTTTATTAGGTACAAAAGAAGCTTCATGGCTCTTTTGAAGTTATATGCCGCTGCAGCTAACATTACATTGATAGCATCCCCGAAGAGCCCTTTGTAAAAGTTACGTCCTAAGCGATAATCTGACTTCAAATGTCCGATAGTTGGTTCTATTCCTGCACGCTTGCAGAAAAGTCGATGCTTCTTTTTACGTTGATAATAACTGTCTTTAGCTTTTGGAGTGTCAGGAATCAATATTTGCGTACCGTTTATTTCTTTTTTCCCACGGTAACCTCTATCTCCGGCCAATTTCTTAATCCTTTCTCCCGTGAGTCTCTTCACCTGATCGAGGCTTTGCTCTATGGTATGTCCGTCATACTCATTACGGAAAGAAGAGGCTCCCAAAATCACTCCCGTCATGGAGCGTATAATCGAGACTTTGTTTCCAAACTCATATTTTTTGTGCTCCTTACCTTTACTGATGCATTGAACATCCGGTTCATGAATAGAATAAATCTTTTGAGTGGAATTACGCCGTTGCGAAAGAATCCTTTCAAAGAGGGAAATGAGTTTGTCGTACTCCCTGTTATTACCCAGGTTTCGTTTAAGTTCCCGAACCAAACGTCCCGCTATTGTTCGTAACCGTTTATCCGCTTTAAGAGCTTTCTTACGGTTCTTGGGATGGTTGCGAAAACGTTGATCCCGATAAATTCTTTTCAATACGAAAGTATAGCTTTGACGAATGGGTAGATTGAGAGCCCTTACGATTTTGAGAACCTTGCCTACTATCTTCTTATGCAACTTGGCATCTGTAGGATAAGTCACATTCTTTTCCTGCACGGTGGAGTCTATAAAAGCGGTATCGTGGTGATCCTTCTCATTTTTGTCATCATTCACACGAATACTTTCTGCAAGAATAAGCTCTATCCCTCTTTCGCCGATACGTTTGCGGAAGTGAACCAGTTCCGAGGCATTGCAGGGAAAGGAAGGAGTAAACTCCTGCATGCCACAAAAATATTGAAAATAAGCGTTCTCACTCCATTGTTCTACAACAGATTCATCTGAAATATTGCGCAAATGCTTCAGAATTAAAAGACCACACATTAAACGAATAGGCTTACCGGGACGACCATTGTCAGGGCAATACAAGGAAGAAAAATCCTCTTCGAACCTTTTCCAATCGATTTTATGGGAAAGTTTATACAGAGGATGTTGCTGGTTAAGCAAATCGTCCAGCGAAGAGAATAGAGATTGAACTGTTTGAGTAGGGCGTATCATAAAAAATCTGCAAGTTTCTACATCCAAAGATACAAAAACTTGCAGATTTATCAAAGAGTATAAGAATGTAATTCACTGTATATCAGAAAATAAACGCGATTTTAAGGGGCGACTAAATAAAAAAAGAACTATTTGTGTATTAAAATAGCCTTATACTTAGGGAGCAAAGTATAAGGCTATCGGATATATACGCAATTGGAGCGTTTTAGTGGGCTTCGAGCCAGTTGGCTCCTACACCCATTTCTGCTATGAGCGGGACTTTGAGGTGGGGCAATACGCCCTGCATGCCGTCCAGCACTATTTGCTTCATCTCATCGAGTTCGTCACGGTATACATTGAAGTTGAGTTCGTCATGTACCTGAAGTATCATTCGGCTTTTGAGTCCTCGTTCCTTGATCGTATTGTATATACGTATCATAGCAAGCTTGATGATATCCGCCGCTGTGCCTTGTATGGGAGCATTGATAGCATTGCGCTCGGCATAGCCCCTCACCACGGCATTGGCACTATTGATGTCTTTGAGGTACCGCTTCCTGCCCAGTAGGGTAGTGACATAGCCGGTTTCCTTGGCATCTTCGATGGACTTGTCCATGTATTCCTTGACGCCGGGATAAGAGGCAAAATAACCCTCTATGAGCATTTTGGATTCGCTTCTGGGTATATTGAGCCTTTCGCTGAGGCCGAAGGCGCTGATGCCGTAGATGATACCGAAATTGGCTGTCTTGGCATTGCGTCTCATATCGTCCGTCACGAGTAGTGAGTCTACTCCGTATATCTTGGCGGCTGTGGCACGGTGTATATCCTCACCTGCGTTGAAGGCCTGTATCAGCGACTTGTCACCGCTGAGGTGTGCCATGAGACGGAGCTCGATCTGCGAATAGTCGGCACTGAGGAATACGCATTCGTCACTATCCGGTACAAAGGCTTCGCGGATCATGCGCCCTTCTTCCGTACGAATAGGGATATTCTGGAGATTAGGGTTGCTACTCGACAGCCTGCCGGTAGAAGCTACCGTTTGGTTGAAGGAGCTGTGCAGCTTGCCGTCCGGGTAGATGAGCTCGGGCAGTGACTCGATGTAGGTGCTCAGTAGTTTTTTGAGGCCACGGTACTCCAGTATGCGATCTATAATAGGGTGCTTATCCCGCAACTTCTCCAGGACTTCTTCCGATGTGCTGTAACCTCCCGTTTTTGTTTTCTTGGGTTTGTCTGCTATCTTGAGTTTATCAAAAAGCACTGCACCTACTTGCTGGCTGCTATTGATGTTGAATGATTGCCCTGCCAGACGGTGTATTTCATTCTCCAGACGCAGTAGCTTGGCATTCATGTCCTGAGCTTTGTGTCCCAGTACTTCGGTGTCGAGCTTGACCCCCTCACGTTCCATGGATGCAAGCACGGGTACCAGAGGCATCTCTATATTCTGCATGAGCTCTTCGAGCCCTTGCTCTCTCAGTAGAGGCACGAAGGTCTCGTACAGCCTGTACGTAATATCGGCATCTTCCGCAGCATAGTCGCATAGCTTGCGTATGGGTAAGGCTCTGAGATCATAATTTTTTTTGGCTGTGCTACCTACAAGCTCGGAGAAGTGTATGGTGCGATAGTCGAGATATACCTCCGCCATCTCATCCATGTTGTGGCGAGCGTCAGGATTGAGGAGGTAGTGAGCCACCATGGTATCGAAGAGTGGCCCTTCGACGGCAAAGTCATAGTTGGCAAGTACCTGTATATCGTATTTGAGGTTTTGACCTATTTTCAAAATCTTATCACTCTTGAATACCTTGCTCATGGGGAGGAGTAGGGCGAGGGCATTTTCTCTTTCGGGTGGAATAGGGAGGAAGTAAGCTTCGCCTGACTTCCAAGAGAAGGTCATAGCTACCAATTCGGCTTTGAGTGGATCGAGATTGGTGGTTTCCGTGTCGAAAGCAATTTTCTGCTGTTTATTCAGAAGTGCGTAGAATTCATCTATTTTGCTCTGACTATCAAGGAGATGATAGTTACTATCAGCACTTGATAACTCTGTGAGATTATCGTTTTTGAAAACATCCGTAGGGTTGTCCGCAAATAAGTCTGTGATAAAAGGTTTATCATTGGAAGAAGACACCGCAAATTCTTTGAGTACACGAGGCAATAGAGATTTGAACTCAAGATCGCGGAATATTTCGAGAATGGCATCTTTGTCGGGGCTTTCTTTGAGGAAGGGTTGTTCGTCAAATTCGATGGGTACCGTAGTGCATATCTCCGCTAAGTAGCGTGAGGTATATGTCTCGTCTTTGTTTTCGAGCAACTTCTTTCGGGTGGCACCTTTGATGTCATCGATATGTTCGTAAATGCCATCGATACTTTTATACTCGGCCAGGAGTTTCTCGGCTGTTTTGGGGCCTATACCTTTACACCCCGGTATATTGTCAGAGGCATCGCCTACAAGACCAAGGTAGTCTATGATTTGATTAGTGGATGAGAGGCCGAACTTCCCGCACACTTCACTCGGGCCCCATATCTCGTATCCACCGCCGGAACTTTTGGGGCGGTACATCAGGCTCTTGTCCGTCACGAGTTGTCCGTAATCTTTGTCGGGCGTCACCATCATCACAGTATATCCCTGCGCCTCCGCCTGCTTTGCCAGAGTACCTATCACATCGTCTGCTTCGTAGTTTTCCACTTCCACAATGGGTATCTTGTAAGCTTCTATGATGCGCTTGATGTATGGTACGGATAGTCTGATGGCCTCGGGCGTTTCTTCGCGCTGTGCTTTATAAGCCTCATATTCCTTATGGCGGAAGGTACCGCCCGGAGGGTCAAATACAACGCCTATCAGATCAGGGCGTTCCTTTTCAAGGATATCTTCGAGCATAAGCACGAAGCCGAATATGGCACTGGTATTTCGCCCCTTGGAATCTATACGGGGGCTTCTGATGAATGCATAATAAGCCCGAAATATGAGGGCATAAGCATCGAGCAGGAATATCTTCTTCTCCATAGGATGTCTTTACGTTAATGCGTAAAGATAGCCATCTTTACTGAGATCTACTGCATGGGACGGAGGATAGAGATCCCTTTAGTTGCGTAGAGTAGCGTTGTTGATGTCATCCGCTGCCCGATGTGCATGACGCATGCGTACAAACTTGACTCCGCCTTGCTTTTGTATACGAAGATATTTGCGCTCGACTTCTGCGGATTGTACATCAGCAAGTTTTACCCGGCTATTGGCGGGGAGAAATAATGTTTGTGAGTAAAACAACCCTCTGTCCGTATCCAACACAAAGTTGTAGGGGAAAAGAAAACCAATGTATGCTACCACGTAAATAGATATAACCACTAAGCTGACAAACATATTCTGCGTACGTCCGAAACTCGTCTCGAAGGCGAACATGATCAGTAGACATAGGACGAGGCTGATTGCAAGGAATAGCCACATCTTGGGGCGTGTGTCGAACCACGGTATTTGATTGTATTCTTTTTTCATGCAATAGGTAGTTTGACTTAAAAGTAATAAATATTTATTTACAAGCTTTCTACTAAATTCATTACTTTTGGAGCTCATATCACTTTTTATTAAATTTTAAAAATGAAAGAAAGAACTAAGAAGTTTATGCTTTCAGAGGAAGATATACCGAAGTACTGGTATAATATTCAGGCGGAAATGGCCAACAAGCCTCTACCACCTCTGAACCCTCAGACCAAGAATCCGCTGAAAGCGGAGGACATGTATCCTATTTTTGCAGAAGAGCTATGCCGACAGGAACTTAATCAAACGGACACATGGATCGAAATTCCGCATGAAGTGCGTGAGCGCTACAAGAACTATCGCTGTACTCCGCTGGTGCGCGCTTATGGATTGGAAGAGGCATTGGGTACACCGGCTCACATCTATTTCAAGAATGAAAGTGTAAGTCCCATAGGCTCCCATAAGCTTAACTCCGCACTTGCTCAAGCGTACTATTGCAAACAAGAGGGCGTGACCAATATTACTACCGAGACCGGTGCCGGGCAGTGGGGGGCAGCGTTGTCATATGCTGCGAGTGTGTTCGGTTTAGATGCTGCCGTGTACCAAGTGAAGATCAGTTATGAGCAGAAGCCCTACAGAAGAAGTATCATGCAGACATTCGGTGCACAAGTGACACCTTCTCCTTCTATGTCTACACGTGCCGGTAAGGATGTGCTCACCGCTCAGCCCAATCACCAAGGCTCTTTGGGTACGGCTATCTCCGAGGCTATAGAGCTGGCAAGATCCACTCCCAACTGCAAGTATACTCTGGGGTCTGTGTTGAGTCACGTGACACTGCATCAGACAGTGATAGGTCTTGAAGCCGAAAAGCAGATGGAACTCGCAGGTGAAGATCCTGATATTATCATCGGATGTTTCGGCGGAGGATCCAATTTCGGAGGTTTGTGTTTTCCTTTTATGCGCCATGGATTCAATGGCGGTAAGCAAAGGCGCTATGTTGCTGCCGAGCCTGCATCCTGCCCCAAGCTTACAAGAGGACAATTCAAATATGACTTCGGTGACGAAGCCGGCTATACACCGCTCCTCCCCATGTACACACTGGGTCACAACTTTGCACCTGCCAATATACATGCCGGTGGATTGCGCTATCACGGCGCCGGTGTCATCGTATCACAACTGCTCAAGGATGGTCTGATGGAAGCTGCCGATATCCCTCAGTTGGAATCTTTTGAATCCGGAGTCCTTTTTGCCAAGAGCGAAGGTATTATACCTGCACCTGAGTCGTGCCATGCCATAGCTGCAGCAGTGAGAGAAGCCAATAAATGTAAAGAAAGTGGAGAGGCTAAGGTAATCCTTTTCAACCTTTCCGGTCATGGTTTGATAGATATGGCGTCTTATGACAAGTTCTTGTCCGGCGATTTGGTTAATTATACCTTGTCCGATGAAACGATTGCCAAAAATCTTGAAGGGATGTGAAGAGCATTTGATCAGGGGATAAAGAAGAGGTCATAAGTAAGATTAGCTCAACTTATGACCTCATTTTATTATGCCTTTTAGGGCAAATTTATTCAAACGGATGTTCTCCGGGGGAAATATTGCGTATATGTTTGAGGGAAGTGTCGGATATGCTCTCGAAAATCTGTAAATCGAAGTAGGGTACTACAGCAATGATATGATCAAATATGTCTGTAATGATACTTTCATATTCGCTCCACTCCGTAGTCTTTGCAAAGCAATATATTTCTACCGGCACCCCTTTCTCATTAGGTTCCAACTGTCTTACCATGCATAGCATTTCTTTGCTGATTCGTGGGTGATTCTTGATGTAACTCTCTATATACTTCTCAAAAAGCCCCAGATTAGTAAACCTACGCCCATTGACAAGCATATCATCGGCCGATATTTCTTCATTATGCTTCTTGATCTCCGCTCCTTTTTCGTCAATGTAATGTGTAATAAGCTTTATTCTTTTGAGCTCTCTGAGGTCTTCAGGAGTTACGAATCTCACCGATGATTGTTTGATATGTAGAGGACGTTTGATACGCCTACATCCTGTTTCTTTCATGCCTCGCCAATTTTGCATGCTGCTCGAAATCAATGAATAGGTGGGCACCGTAACGATAGTATTGTCGAAGGCTCTTATTTTTACTGTTGTTAGTGATATTTTCACCACATCCCCATCCGCTCCTTGCGAAGGGATGGTTACCCAGTCTCCTATCCTTACCATGTCATTGGCGGATACTTGTATACTTGCTACAAACCCCACGATGCTATCCTTAAATATCAATAGCAAAACGGCAGAGAAAGCACCAAGCCCCGTCAGCAACTTTTCCAGATCTTTGTTGAGTAGCGTGGAGACCACAAAGATGGCAGTAAGGAAGATAACGAAGATCTTGAATACCTGGGCAAAGCTATCCAGCGGTTTGTCGCTGAACTCTTTTTTACGTCTCAGATAGTCGCGTATAGAATTTACAAAGGCTATTGCCAGCCTGGCCATAAAAATAATCCAATAGATCTCGAGTATCATCAGCGCTATCTTAAAAAATTCGCGCTGTCCCTCCAATACTGTATTGATAGAGATACGTACAAAGCTAAAAGGTATGATGATAGCGAGGAGATAGGGTATTTTGTTGTTTAGTAAGTCTGTAAAATACACCATGCGCTCGTGCCTACCGAGTTTGCGGGTAATGGCATCGAACAGTTTGGTAAAAAGAAACTGCAGCATTCCGCCTATGAGCAATACTACAGCTATCATAAAACCGATATTGATGGCTCGCACAGTATCTTTGGGTATACCCATGCTGTGCAGAAACTTCATCGATGCTTCTATGATAGGGTTGGCAGCGTCGAACATCTTGTCTATACCGTGCTCCAATGGATCTGTTTTTGTCTGAAAAATAAACATGCTGATAATATATTATTCCTGTTCAATAGACAAATATCAAAATTTTCATACAAATAATCAAGATCGCTGTCCTATAAGATGCTTTTTCAGCACTTTTAGTACTTTTGTCCTTTCCATATGCACTGCACCCAAGGGGTCAATGGCATATTGTTGCAAAAACGAAGTGAGTATCACTGGCTTTTGTTATATTTGTGAAAATAAATCAAGTGGGAAAAGCAGAAATGGAATTAACCCCTATCAAGGCTTACGTTGCCGATTATATTGACGATTTCCATCAACAGTTCGACGGTGTATTAAAAAGTAAATCGGAGTGGTTGACTGAAGCAGTACAACATCTTGCCACAGCTACAGGTAAACAGGTCCGTCCTTTATTGACTTCACTTATCGGTAAATTATTTGTTGAGGATCTTCCTCAGAAAACAATAGATGCCGCTGTGTTACTGGAACTCATACACACGGCTACACTTATTCATGACGATGTTATAGATGAGGCCAATACCCGTCGTGGTGTATCTACCCTCAACGCTATATATGACAATCGCATAGCTGTGCTTATGGGTGATTTTATCCTGTCATCAGCACTGCTCAAAGCCATATCCCTACAGGATCTGCGGGTGATGAATATCATATCGTCATTGGGTCGGGATCTTACTGAGGGTGAGATCAAGCAATATGAGACCGCAGATAAAGTATTGCTCAGTGAAGAGACCTATTTTGAGGTAATACACCAGAAGACAGCCATCCTGTTTATGGCTTGTGCCGAAATAGGTGCGATGAGTGTGGATGTATCACAGGACGATATAGACCGTGTGCGTCTCTTCGGAGAGAAGCTCGGCTATGCCTTCCAGATTCGTGATGATATCTTTGACTATTATAAAAGCAATGACGTAGGCAAGCCTACCGGCAATGACATAAGAGAAGGTAAAATTACCTTGCCGCTACTCTATGCTTTACAAAATACTGTGAGTATGGAGCAAGAAGCATGCATGGCTATCTTGAAGCAAAAGCACTTATCTCAAGAAGACGTTGCCAGATTGATCAGTTTTGCCGTGGACAATGGTGGTATCGAATATGCCACCAAGCGTATGCAGGGTTTTGTGGATGAGGCGAAAGCTTTGCTCGAAATATATCCGTGCAATGAGGCTCATAAGTACCTCGACACACTTGCCGATTTCATTGTGGAGCGCAAGCGATAGAGACTTGTCGTACATACACCGTAATAAAAAACCGGAGATTGAGTGGTTCTTTCCTCTCATCTCCGGTTTGTTGTTTCACACTGCTAAGCAGTGGTTTATAGCGCTATATACAGTATTATTTACTCTCGGTATTTTCTACTTCAGGGAGTATATCTTTCTTTGCAGGCACCTTTTGTACGTAGCGCTCCCATAGGCTTGTAAACTCATTGAAAGTTGTTTTCTGAGCCTTTTTCTTTTGCTCATCTTTTTTTGCACTGATCATAGCTCTCTTAATCTTTTGAGTATAGATTACAATATCTCTTTTTGCAAATTAGCTACCAAGCTGCTTGCTCCTATGCGGAAGTACTCCGGAGTAAGCCATTCTTCGCCCAATATGGATTTTACCAGACAGTAATACTTCACAGCCTCTTCTGCAGTGCGTATGCCGCCTGACACTTTGAGCCCGCGTACATGGCCATGCTTGTCGTGATACTCTTTGAGCACCTGACACATCACATAGGCTGCCTCCAGGCTGGCACCAGGGTATTCCTTGCCGGTTGATGTTTTGAGGAAGTCTGCACCGCTGTAAAGAGCGAGTATGGATGCTTTGCGGATGAGTTCGGGTGTTTTCAGTGCTCCTGTCTCCAGTATCACTTTGAGGTGAGCTTCACGACATGTAGCTTTTTGTTCTTCAATTTCGGTAGAGGTTTCCTCATAATCCTCTGCAAAGAACTTACCCATATTGAGCACAATGTCGATCTCATCAGCTCCATCCTTCACAGCCAATGCAGTCTCCGCTAATTTGACTTCTATAAAGCTCTGTGAGGCAGGGAAGCAGCCGCTTACGCAGGCTATCCGTACATCTTCCGTCGTCAGGGTGTCCTTTACCGTTTTTACGAAATTAGGATACACACATATAGCAGCCACCGAGGGGACTGTGGGGTCTGTACCGTCGAAGTCGTTCACTTGGCTTACGAATTTGGCTATGCTCTCTTCCGTATCCGCTCCGTTGAGGCTGGTGAGGTCTATGGTGCCGTGAAGAAACTTCTTCACCTCTATGGTATTGTTCTTCTCGAACTCCTCAGATAGGATCTTTTCTATCTCAGATTGTATCTGCTCTGTTGACAATGCAGCTTTGAAGCTGTCAAATACTTGTTGATACTTGTTGGTCATTGCTTTGTTATCTTAGTTTTTGATTATTTATATGTCTTTCTTTGTCTCGCTCAGTCTTCTTGTCCAGGTTTCTCCTGAAAGTTTCTGTGAGATCCACGCCCGTCTGATTGGCTATGCATAGCAATACCCATAACACATCCGTGAGTTCGTCTCCCAGATCCTTATGGTCTGTGGCCTTGAAGCTTTGATCGCCATAGGTACGAGCCATGATGCGGGCTACTTCGCCCACCTCTTCCGTAAGTATGGCCATATTGGTCAGCTCGGAAAAGTAGCGCACTCCGTAGGTCTTTACCCACTCGTCTACCATGCGTTGTGCACTTGCAAGGGTGATTTCCTTTTCTCGGGAAGTATTCATCTTACTTGTATTATTAATCAAATATACAACAATTCGCTTATTTCTTAATCACTTAGCCCTTACAGATGCTTCTCTGCTCCGGGGTGGGGTAGTGTATATGTTGTCCTTAGATCTTGCATTATCTTACTGTGTTTGTGTTTCATAGCTTTTGTCCTTAGGGGCTTTCTTTATATTGATGACTTGAGGGGATCTTAGCTCTGTATATCGATTACTTACTGATGGAGACTGTTGCAAAAGTCAACAGTCTCATGGATTTTGGAGGCAAAGCCGACAAAAGACACTTTGACCGGGCAGAGAAGGTAAAGTGCAAGGCGCTAAGAGTGAGTGCACAGGGAGTTTACTTCTGGTAAATGACCAAGCGCGAATCTCGCAAGCAACGAAGCAATTTGCCTGCTATGTAACGGTCTCTGATGATGAGGCATTGTATTGATAACATCTTTCTCGACTTACCTATTCTGACATTTTGCTACTTTGGGACAGGTTTTATAAAAATACTCTTTGAGTATTAATTATCTATAATACAGTAATCTAAATTGTTTTATTAACCCTCGTTTCTTGCATAATTTTTTCACTTCGTAGTTAAGCCACAAGGCTTATTTATACTGAGTCTAAATAAGAAAAGCCATTTTGTGCACTTCAAAAGTCCGCTAAATAAAACAAATCATGGTTTGCACTATATATCCTTAAATCATTTTGTATGCTCCTGGTGTATAATTCGGCATTTTTATAAGTAAACGATATTACATGATTTGTTTACTTTTCGCATAAAGTTATGTTCGTTCTTTTATCTCATTGTAAATCAGATTATTATTTCTATATAATATGATTGTTGTCTCTGTACAACGGACGCAAGACTTATCATACAAAGACATCTGATCTTATACATAGATCAAGAGTCCTTATACGATGAAATGCAGGTAATAGGGGGTAATCGGAACTAATAAGAATATTGGATAATAAAAAAGCATAGCCACAAAGTGCTATGCTTGCTGTTGCTACAGACAATGTCCTCTATAAGGATATATCGCCTTGGTGTACCCGACTCTGTACATTACGTGCAATACGTGTACAAAATAGGAGGAGATGGGGTAAAGATATTATAGTGATTTGCTCGTTTCATGGGGATTGCTTTTGTAATACAACGGGTGGATGCAGATGTTTGCCGGATACAATATTTTTATTGCAAAGATACAACATCTGATACCCCTTGTCAAGCCCCAGTCTGTGACGTTACAGGCTTTGCTCTCAGCCGTAAAGTATTCCGCTGTTTTCCTATCATAATGATATGGATAATGCCGTCTCAGTATGCTGAAACGGATTGATGTGTAAGTCCGTGTACAATTTCAATCCAGCAGAAACATCTCTCTCTATTCTTTGTGGGATAGAGTAGGGAGTGGCGTGATTTGTAGTTTGATCCATACTCCTGATTTGGGAGCATTAGTATTCTTTATTTTGGGAGTCTATGATAATGGTGACGGGGCCATCGTTTGTAAGTGATACTTGCATGTCTGCTCCGAATATACCTGTGCGTACTTTTTTCCCCAGTGCTTGTTCCAAAGCTGTGCAGAATTGCTCATAAAGCGGTATCGCTATATCGGGAGCTGATGCTCTGATGTAGCTGGGTCTGTTGCCTTTTTTTGTCGATGCCATGAGCGTGAATTGGCTTACCAGAAGTATATCTCCACTTACTTCTTTTACGCACAGGTTCATCACGCCTGCTTCGTCGTCAAATACCCTGAGACTCACTATTTTCTTGACTAAATAGTCTATATCGGCCTGTGTGTCTCTATCTTCGATTCCGAGTAGTACAAGTAATCCTTGGCTGATTACGGCTTTTGTGAGGTTGTCTATGGTTACGGAGGCTTGATTTACCCGTTGTATTACTGCTCTCATGCTTTGTCTTCTGTTTCTTGATGTAATGCTTTGTATATAATTTGCCCCTTCGCTTTGCCCGCTACTGCTATTATCTCCTCTTCCGTAGCCTTTGTGAGGCGTTGTACACTCTTGAAAGTCGAAAGAAGTTGGTCTTTAGTTTTGGGTCCTATGCCTTTGATATAATCCAGTTTGGAGCTCACTTGTCCTTTGCTTCGAATATCTCTGTGAAAACTGATAGCAAAGCGGTGTACTTCGCTTTGGATATACTCGAGGAATAGGAATAGCTCGGACTTATGATCTATGAATACCTCTTGGATGGGATTGCCGTAGAGTAGACCATCGGTTTTGTGTCGCTCGTCCTTTACAAGTCCTGCTACAGGTATATTTAGATCCAGCGTATCCAGTGTATTTCTTATGGCATTCATCTGTCCTTTACCTCCATCTGCTAGGATGAGATCCGGCATGCTGCTGTTGTCTTCCTTGAGCCTTTTGTATCTGCGCTGTACGATCTCTCGCATGGAGTCATAGTCATTGGCTCCTTCTACTGTTTTCACGTGGAACTTTCTGTAGTCTTTTTTGCTTGGTTTGGCTTTCTTAAATACAACGCAGGCTGCTACCGGGGTGGACCCTTGTATGTTTGAGTTATCGAAACACTCTATGTGTACAGGCATTTTGATAAGGCCTATAGTGGTCTGAAGCTCTTTGAGTATTTTGGTGCTTCGCTGTTCGGGGTTGAGTCTCTCGGTTTGTTTGTATTTGTCTGCTTTGTATTGCTTCACGTTGAGAGATGACAGGTCGAGTAATTTCTTTTTGTCGCCACGCAGGGGGATTGTCATGGTTACTCCTGGCTCTGTGTCCCAATTGACAGCAAAGGGCACGATGATCTCTTTGGCATCACTTTCGAACCGGCTACGTAGCTCTGTGATGGCTGTAGCCAAAACCTCCGAGGGCTCCTCTTCGATGCTCAGCTTATACTCTACGGTAAAAGCTTTGTTTATGAGACCTTGATACACGTGCATGTAATTGATGTATACATTACTGTCGTCCGACTCATAGCTAAAGACATCTACATTGTATATATTGCCGGGTGCTACAGTATGCTTCGATTGGTATTTCTCCAGATAGTCCAGTCGCTCTTTGTATATTTGAGCCATTTCATATTCCATCTCCTCGCTGAGGCGATACATCTCCTTTTTGTACAGTTCTATAACGTCCCTGAGTTTGCCACGTAGGAGCTGCTTGATTTCAAGGATGTTTTTGTTGTAATCAGCTTGAGATTGCAGCCCTTCGCACGGACCCAAACATTTTTTGATGTGATACTGCAGACATACCTTATAGTTCGATGTGCGTATTTTGTCGGGGCTAAGGTTGAGCTTACACGTACGCAGGGGATATAGTTCCCTGATCATGTCGAGTGTGGAGTATGCCATCTGGGCAGAAGGGTAGGGCCCAAAATATTCTGAGCCGTCATCTCTGATGTCTCGGGTTACAAATATTCTTGGAAAAGGCTCCTTTTTGATTACGATGCTGGGGTAAGTCTTACCGTCTTTGAGTAGGATATTATAGCGTGGCTGGTATTGTTTGATGAGAGAGTTCTCCAATATGAGGGCATCAAACTCTGTGTTGACGACAGTGTATTTGAGGTCACATATCTTGCGTACAAGTATCCTGGTCTTGACGTCGATATGATCTTTCTGGAAGTATGTGCTGACCCTTTTTCTTAGATTTTTTGCCTTTCCTACATAGATAATAGCTCCGTTGCTGTCAAAATACTGATAGCAACCGGGGCTTTCGGGGATAGTCGGCAATATCTTTTTTATTTCTTCGAGAGTCATAATTTACATCATGTTCCATGTGGAACATTTGTTTTATCTACCGCATATCACAAGCAGCACACTGATGTCGTGGGGGCTGATACCCGGGATACGTGATGCTTGACCTATGGTGGATGGTCTTACTTTTGCAAGCTTTTGTCTGGCTTCTGTGGAAAGAGAATTGATCTCTTCATACACGATGTGTTTGGGGATATACACGTGCTCAAGGCGTGATAGTTTGTCTGCCATTTGTCGCTCACGCTCTATATACCCCTGATATTTGATGAGTATCTCAGTAGCTTCGATGATCTCATCTTGACGGTTGGGTATGCTTTGTATCATATCACGGAGGGCTGCCACCATATCTGCCGCCATGCGTATAGTGAGCTGAGGGCGTAGTATGAGCTCTACAAGCTTTACACCTTGGCGTAGTGGTACAAGATCTCTCTCCTCTAACATAGGATTGATAATAGCGGGTCTAAGGGAATAGTCGCGAATAAAGTTTGCCAGCTTATCTCTCCAAAATAGCTTCTCTTGAAGCCAGTCATATCTCTCCTGTGTAGCCAATCCTATTTCATAGGCACGAGGGGTAAGGCGTACATCTGCATCGTCTTGTCTCAGAAGTATTCGGTATTCGGCTCGAGAGGTAAACATCCTGTAAGGTTCGTCAACGCCTTTGGTTACTAGGTCGTCGATGAGGACACCTATGTAAGCTTCGTCTCTGGATAGTGTGAAGGGGGCTTTGTCGTTGAGCTTACAATGTGCATTGATACCGGCAATGAGACCTTGTCCTGCAGCCTCCTCATACCCTGTAGTGCCATTGACCTGACCGGCGAGAAATAACCCGTCGATTACCTTGGACTCCAGCGTGTGATGGAGTTGTGTAGGATCGAAGAAGTCGTATTCTATGGCATATCCCGGTCGGTATATCTTGACATCTCTCAGCTCCGGTATCATCCTTAGCGCTTCCAATTGCACGTCGAGCGGTAAGGAAGAAGAGAAGCCATTGATATAATATTCATTGGTGTTCTCGCCTTCAGGCTCCAGGAATAGCTGGTGCTTATCCTTGTCTGCAAAGGTCACTATCTTGGTCTCTATACTGGGGCAATAACGAGGCCCTATGCTTTGGATTTGGCCGTTGTACAGTGGTGAACGATCCAGAGCCTTGCGCAATACCTCGTGGCATGCCTGATTGGTATAGAGGGTGTAGCAACTCAGTTGTTTGAGTTGGTGGGAAGGGGTATTGAGATATGAGAACTTATGGAAGTCATACTCACCTGGCTGTTCTGTCATTTCATTGAAATGAAGTGATCTGCCGTCGACACGTGGTGGTGTGCCTGTTTTCATCCTATCGGTGCGGATGCCGGCTTCTTTGAGTTGCTCTGTGATGCCGTACGTGGCAGGCTCGGATATACGACCTCCCCGGACCTGTAAGTCTCCGAAGTGCATGAGCCCTCCCATGAAAGTACCTGCTGTGAGAATAACAGCGGGAGCCCTGAACTCGACACCCAATGAGGTTACCACACCTTGTATCTTGTTGTGTGTGATAATAAGGCGGGTCACTGTGTCCTGCCAAATGTCAAGGTTGTCTTGTTTGTCAAGCTCTTGGCGCCATGCTTCCATGAAGCGCATGCGATCACTCTGTGCCCGAGGGCTCCACATAGCCGGTCCTTTACTCCTATTGAGCATCCTGAACTGGATAGCTGTGGCATCGGTGATGATGCCCATGCGCCCGCCCAGAGCATCGATCTCACGAACGATCTGTCCTTTGGCAATGCCACCCACGGCGGGATTGCAACTCATCTGTGCAATCTTATTCATGTCCGGAGTAATCAGCAGCGTTTTTGTGCCCAATCGTGCTGCGGCTGCCGCAGCTTCGCATCCCGCGTGGCCGGCTCCTATTACTATAACCTCATATTTGTCCATCATATCCGAAAGGGTAAGTACCCACTGTTAATCAGGTACTTATTATGTCTCTTGTGATAAAATATTGACTTTTTAAACGTTGAAACGGAAGTGCATGATATCACCGTCTTGAGCGATATATTCTTTGCCTTCCACATTCATCTTACCCGCTTCTTTCACTGCTGCTTCAGAACCGTAATGGATGAAGTCATCGAACTTAATGACTTCAGCTCTGATAAATCCTTTCTCAAAGTCCGTGTGGATAACTCCGGCGCATTGAGGGGCCTTGCTACCTCGCAGATACGTCCATGCACGCACTTCCTGCACACCTGCGGTGAAGTAAGTCTCAAGATTGAGCAAGCTGTACGCTGCACGTATAAGGCGGGATACACCGGACTCAGTGAGGCCGATCTCGTCCAAAAACATCTGTCGCTCATCATAAGTTTCCAGCTCTGCGATCTCGCTTTCTATCTTGGCTGCTACAACCAATATCTCAGCGTCTTCGTCTTTGACGGCTTCTCTTACTTGGTCTACGTATTGATTGCCGGTCACTGCCGATTTCTCATCCACATTACATATGTACATCACAGGTTTGGCGGTGAGCAGATAAAGCTCCTTGGCAATCTTTTGTTCGTCTTTAGTCTCGAACGTTACCGTGCGGGCGTTCAAGCCTTGATCGAGAGCTTCTTTGAATTTTACCAGTACTTCATATATTTGTTTTGCCTGCTTGTCCCCGCCGGTCTGTGCTTGTTTCTGTACCTTCTGTATACGGCTCTCTACCGTTTCGAGGTCTTTGAGCTGAAGCTCCGTGTCAATGATGTTCTTATCCCTTACCGGGTCTACTGTGCCGTCGACATGGGTGATGTTATCATCGTCAAAGCAACGCAATACATGTAATATGGCGTCCGTCTCTCTGATGTTGGCCAGGAATTTATTGCCGAGTCCCTCTCCTTTGCTGGCACCTTTGACAAGCCCGGCTATATCTACGATTTCTACCGTGGTGGGTACTATGCGTTGGGGATGTATCAGTTCTGCCAGTTTGTTGAGGCGCTCATCGGGTACGGTGATAACGCCTACATTGGGCTCTATTGTACAAAAAGGAAAGTTAGCCGACTGTGCCTTTGCATTGGAAAGACAGTTGAAGAGTGTGGATTTACCGACATTGGGTAAACCTACAATACCACATTGTAATGCCATTATTTAAACTATATAATTATTCTAATTTATGCAAAGATACGGACAAATGCTTGATTATAGGACATAAACAAAAAAATCTGCACTTTGGTGCAGATTAGTATTGGAATCCGATGTTGTCTACCCAAAGGATAGTACCGGGTGATCCGATGTAAGCTCCACCGTATGATGACGAGAACTGGAGTATAAGATGTGTGGGTTGGGTACCCTCGGGAGCCCAACCTTCTTCGTTGATCGGTACGCTTTTACCTTTGCTGTTGATGGCATACCGAGCGTCTTTACCGGCCTGAAGTGCGAGATACGGCTTGGAAGGTACTTCTTTGCTGAGATCGCCGTAGTTTATCGTAAAGCTTTGATTGTTGCGCCAGTCGCCGGTTGATTGATCGAATCTCACCACCATAGAGCCTACACGCAAGGCATGTATGTTGCCTTCGCTATCTTCCCAGCGTTTTTGGAGGAAAAGACTTGCTTCGGGCATATCTTTGCCCGCTATCTTCTTTACCGCGGAGAATCCCGTCTCTCTTATTCTGCCCAGTTGTCCAGAAAGTTTTACTTTATAGTCGAAGCAAAGAGCTTTAGGAGTCTTGGTGAAGGGTATGCCTGAGTTGAGCTTGCTCTGCGGATTGGAGGTGCTTTTGATAGGCTCTTCCATGCTCCCGAGATAAATACAACCTGCAGCCAGGACCTTGATATTGATAATGCCGAGTACTTTGCAGGTTTGTACATCGGTGCTCAGCTTGGCACAGTAGCCGTTGCCACGTTCTTCAGGGAAAACTGTAGTACTTGTCTTGGTTATTCCGGACACATGAGCCAGCACATTAGACGTAGCCCACGGTGATCCTCCTTTGTTTTTATAAGCAATATCTCCTTCGATGGTTGTTGTAGGGGCTATTTCATAGACTTTTTGCTTCTTTCCGCCTATAATACCGGATTCTTTTATGATCCTTGTTTCCCAGCGATTCATGTCGCCGTACGGAAGCAGTGTACTTTGTGCATACCCTTTTGTAGCGGAACAGACTACTGCTCCGCATACCAATATGGAAAATAAAGCTCTGTTCATGGGTTCAATACATTTTTAGATGAAATTTCTTGAACATGCGTTCGTCTTCTTTCTTCAAACCTATCTCGCCCATAGGAATACTCTCATTATGGTCGTTGAGATAGCATCTGTTGATATCCTTAAAAGAGTCGCTTGTGAGAGACAGTGAATCCATCTTGTACTTTGTATCTATCCCTCCCAAGTCCAGTAGCGTGTGGAAGACTGTATTGGAGCTCGATGCCCTTGCTGCGTTTCGGCGCGCTGCGTTCACTTTGTCCGGAAACGCTTGTCTGTAGCCTTCCGATGTCCATAATATATACGGCACGTGGATCTGATAGTATGATGTCGTGGGTGACGAGTGTAGAAAACGCTCCCGCTCATCATCATATATATCTTCCCCATGGTCTGCGATAAACAACATCCCTGCTACATTATTCTTAGTTTTGAGCATGTTGATCACTGAGTACAAGAACTTATCTGTAGTTCTTATACTATTGTCATAACCGTTTCTAAGTTGATTTAGTTGTCGTATAGAAGTTGAGGTGATTTTATCAGGAGTAAACACTGCATCCTCTCTCTTATAACGGTCTGAGTAGTTGAAGTGTGAGCCGTAAGTATGTAATATGATTAAGTTCTTCTTATGTTTACCCAGCGTTTCTTGAAGCAATGGCAGGAGATCCGCATCCATCGTCCGTTTGCCTTTAAGGTTACCTTGCTCGCGAATAAAGAAGCAGTTGTCTGCTTCCTTAGCGAAGAAGTCGATGTAAGCTCTGTTATACGCCTGATTGGATAAGAATGAGGTGTAAAATCCTGCTTCTTTATAAGCCGTGATCACGCTTTTCACCTTGTGAAGCTCGGAGGTGTGGTCGGCATCGGCCGGAGAGAGTATGATGGGTACGCTCTTGTGAGTCGTATTGGACTGTGATAGATTGTCACGAAATACAACGAGCTCCGGTGCGATTTGCATAAGTAGTGGGTTTGTCTCTCTCTTGTAGCCATACAATCCCCAGCTGCAAGCTCTCGATGTCTCACCGATCACCAGCACATAAGTCTCGTCCAGCTCAGGGCTGTGAGTAGATTTGGCATGGTAGGTAAAACCCTTGCTTGTCTCATAGTAATGCGCAGTTTTGTTTACACGGTCTACCGATAGATATAAGTTGTACAGCACATTTACGGGAAACACCTCATTACGTCCTTTATATCTTTTATTGGAGTATTTACAAAGAGGGATAAGAAGGAGCGATAAGGCAAAGCCTCCGACCGCAATACGCTTCATCTTGGAGCGAAAAGCTTTGTCCAAATCTTCCTTGTATTTCGTCGAATATACGGCAAATGTCATGCAGGGTACATAAATCAGCAATACACTGGAAATAGCGAGTAGCATATTGTCCAGTAGTTCCGATGCTTCTCCTACACTGGTGGAGAGTACATTGAGAAACATATCTACAGCAATGATGGAATTACCGAATAAGTTGAGTAATACCAGCTGGAAAGCTCCGAAGAATACAAATATAAATAACCACCACATCATAGCTCCGGGTTTACGCTTGAGCGTGAGAAGGAACATGTATACAAATAGAGGAAGAAGCAGATTGGCTATTTTTGAAACTACGGTATACGGCTCGGTAAATGTGAGTAATATATTCGGTAAAATAAGTATCAAACAAAAGACAAAGTACAGTATTTTCTGTCTCTTCTTTTTTATTCCGGTGTAAAGTTCAGACTTAATCATAATTTAATATTATCGTAATCCGATCGTGATCGGAACTTGCAAAAGTAACTAAATTAATTAAGTATTAACGGTTTTGGGTGTGCTAACATTATCATTGGGGATCTATTTTTATTCTTTCAGTCTCTTATCATAAGCCTATTTGTTGTGGGAAAAAGTGAGCGATAGACGGCATTACACCTGTATAGACGTGTCCGTAGATTTATTATTAACGTTGATTAATAAGAAAGTCCTCCGAAGAGATTACTTCGGAGGACGCTGGTGGTTTAATCTTTATTTTACGTTGAAAATAGTGTTTCATAGATTATAGGAAATAAACTAACAAAAATGGTTAGTTACTTGTGTGTGCATTAGTCATGAACTCTTTGTCCGTTACAAACACAGCCAGGAGAGCGGCATTAGAATATCCTTATTTATTCGTCAAGCAAAGTCTCGTCTTCGCCTATATCTTTACGAAGTAGCTTCAGCGCTTCATCTTCAGCATGGCGCATACGCTCTTCTTCTTCATCAGAAGTGTCGTCAAGACCGCACAAGTGTAGTACACCGTGTATTATCACCCGGTGTAGCTCCTCTTGGTAGTCATGATTGTATTGTCGTGCATTGCTCTTCACTGTATCTAAGCTGATGAGCATATCACCTGATATCACATTGCCCTTTGATTCATCAAAGGTAATAATATCCGTATAGTAATCGTGATTTAGAAAATCTTGATTTGTCTGTAGTATTCTGTCATCATTACAAAATTGGTAGCAGAGGTCACCCACTTCTTTGCCGTATTGCGACGCTACCTCTTCAATCCATCTTCTAATAGTTCGTTTTCGTAGACTCGGTAATTCCACCTCGTCTGCATAGAAAGCAATCATATTTTATTTAATTCTTTTATTCAAACAATTTACCCGAAAAACATGTATGTTACCAGCACGGCAGCTACTGCTCCGGCCAAGTCGGCAAGTAGGGAGTAACCCACCGTATAGCGAGTATTCTTGATCTTTACCGATCCGTAGTACAACGCCACCACATAGAAAGTCGTATCGCTTGCTCCCTGTACTGTGCAGCACAATCGCCCTATGAAACTATCGGCGCCGTATTGCTGCATAGCATCTACCATGAGTCCTCTGGCTCCGCTGCCGCTCAGCGGTTTCATGAGCATGGTAGGCACAGCTTCCACGAAATCCGTGTTGAGCCCTAGAGCTCCCACGGTAAATCTCATTCCTTGTGTCAGCATATCCATGGCTCCGCATGCTCGGAACACCCCTATGCCTACAAGAATGGCTACAAGATAAGGAATTATTGTGATAGCTGTACCAAATCCTTCCTTGGCTCCTTCAATAAAAGCATCATAAACATTGATCTTGGCTCTCATACCGCTGATAATAAACCAGCACATGATACCAAACAAAATCATCGACGATAGTGCCTGACTTGCCGTCTTGAACACTTCCGGAGGCAGTGTTTGAGAAGCCCATATGATCATGCCTATAAGTGCAAACATAGAAAGAAAAAATAAAACCAACGGCTTTTTCAGCAAATTTATCTTCTGTCTGAGCCCAATGGACAGGATGGCAGTGAGAGTGGAGGCTGTAGTGGCAATGAGGATAGGAATAAAAATATCGGATGGATTCATTGCTCCTCCTTTCATCCTGAATGAGATTATGGTAGTGGGTATCAGCGTAAGCCCGCTCGCGTTCAGAGCCAGAAACATGATCATGGCATCACTCGCTTTTTCTTTCTTTACATTGAGCTCTTGTAACTGTTGCATGGCTTTAAGCCCCAGGGGAGTTGCCGCATTGTCCAGCCCCAGCATGTTGGCCGATGCATTCATGAAGATGCTACCAAGCACAGGATGGTCCGGCGGAAGCGAAGGGAACAGCCCCCGTAACACGGGCGATGCTGCATGTGCCAGTTTGGCGATGAGTCCGCTCTTCTCCGCAATACGCATAAAACCTATCCACAAGCACAACATACCCGTGAGATATAGCGATATTTCGAAGCCGTTTTTGGCCTGATCGAAGGTCGATCGTACTATTTCGTCAAATATCATATAGTCGCCCCAGAAGGCGAATCTGAATGCTGCTATGATAAAAGCGATGAGAAAGAAGCCTATAAAAATATAGTTGAGTAACATCTTTTATTTCGATCCAATACTTATCCTGTCTGTTATTATCACATTACGTCAGTTATACCAGAGTGTCCGTACAGATAGCCCGGCCTTATTTTATATGCACCAGTGGCTCATCCGTGTCGAGACGACCACTACCCAGACGGAGTACCTCAAAGGGTACGACCGTGCAGTCTATCACCGTAGAGGGGCCGTAAGTGGCTATTCCACCGTCTACAATAATGTTTACCTGATGTCCGTATCGCTCCATGATCAACTCGGGATCTGTAGCGTACTCCGGGTTTTCTTCATCTTGGGGTAAAGAGCTCGTCAGCATAGGGCTTCCCAGTTCCTGCAATATGATTCTTGCTACCGGGTGTTGCACCAGCCGCACACCTACCTCTTTTCTGTTTTTGAAGAGCTTGGGCAAGGTGCTTGCAGCGGGCAATACATACGTGTAGTTGCCATCATGCTCTTTGATAAACTTAAAAGCTTCATTGGACATGCGGCAGTATTCTGAAATATCCCTCATACTTTCACACATGATGGAAAGTGACTTTTTCTTAGGGTCAATACCCTTGATCATACAGATGCGTTCTACCGATCTGTTCTGAAGCGCGTCACATCCGTAAGCGTAGCCGGTGCCCGTGGGGTATATAATCACCTCTCCGTCACGGAGAGCACTGATCACGTCATCCACTTCCTTCATGTTGGGAGCATCGGCATAAATTTTCTTTAGCATTTGTATATCTCCTTGTAATAGTTTCTTGTATTCGTCAGCATGCTCTGTTGTCTCTTAGAGCCCCTTTGGTGTGCCGCTATATATCCTCTCGGAGGACAACCTTTGCGTTATCACTCGTTCTTACGCTCGGGGAAATAGTGGGAAAGCCGCACGCTGTCATCTTTGGAAAATTCATCCAGCATCATCAGTCTTTTCCATGAGTTTACTTTACCTTCTCGGCGCAATATCTTGTTTATGGCACCCCTTTGGCTCCAGCTCAAGTAAGGATGCCGGGGGAGTTCATCGGTCTGTAATTCGTCCAGATAAGTTTTCTTCTGTTCTTTTTTGATGCAAAACCAAGGTTTGATAAGCAGAAAACGGTCGTAGTCCATGCCATAAACCTCTTGGAGCTGCATCACGGTGTAAAAACCGCCAAGCCTCTCCCTCAGTCTTATTATTCTTCCTGCGAATGCCGGACCTATACCGGGCACTCTTACCAGTAAAGTGGAGTCTGCCGTATTGATATCCAGGACTGTTCCTTTTTCCAGTTTACTTTTCACATTTGTCATCATGTAATCCGGCGGACCCGCATAGTCCTTCGTCTTCACTATCGTATCCTTGTGTGTGCTTCGGGGGAGTACTTTAGACGTTAAATTACTAATTTTATTTAAATTAGAACTTACAGAGTCTGTTTTTGTGATAGCATTCCTGTGTTTTGATCCCTTTTCGGGCATAAAAGCAAACAACGCTATCCCGAAGGCTACCAAAGAGAGTAATATGATACTCACAATGCGCTCTGCTCTGCCGAAGTGAAAGAAAATGTGTTTCATCTGGTGATGTGATTGAAAGGTGAGATTATCGGGATTGTCTTTCGTGTCACTCTTGGGCTATGAGTCCATCCTTGAGCCTGATCACTCGGTCTGTTGATTGTGCCAGGGTGTCATCATGAGTCACGATTACCAAAGTTTGCCCCAGCTCGTCTCTCAGCCTGAAGAATAGGTCATGAAGCTCCCGTTTGTGCTCTGAGTCGAGACTCCCCGAGGGCTCGTCCGCCAATATCACTGACGGGTGATTGATCAGTGCTCTGGCCACCGCCACACGCTGGCATTCACCTCCCGACATTTGCCCGGGCTTGTGCTGCATCCTCTCAGCCAGATTGAGCTGTTGTAGCAAAGATTTCGCTTCCTTCTCGCACCCTCCCTTGTTTCTCCCTGCTATGAAAGCCGGTATCATCACATTTTCCAGTGCGGTAAACTCCGGGAGTAACTGGTGCGACTGAAATATGAAACCCAGTTTCCTATTGCGTACTTCGGACTGCCTTTTCATACTCATCGCTGTCACATCTTCTCCATCTATTATCAGTTTGGCTCCCTTGTCAGGCTGCTCCAGTGTGCCCAATATTTGCAGCAGAGTAGTCTTACCGGCTCCGCTGGCTCCCACTATAGAGGCTATCTCCCCTTTGTATATATCCAGGTCTATACCTCGCAGTACCTCAAGAGTATCGAATGTTTTGCGGATATTTCCGGCCTGTATTATCGTTTCCATAAATATCTATATGCTTCTTATTACGTGAGCGGCAAGGTGTAGCCCGAAGAGTGCCGGCATGTAAGACACTGTGCCGGCTGTAGACCGCTTACATGTTTCGCCTTCAATCTCCACAATAGCCTCCTCGTCCGGCAATTCGCTTGAGAATACCACCGGTACCCCTTTGGACACCTTGAGTTTGCGCAGGCGCTTTCTCACCATGCGGGCCAGCGTGCAGTTGTAGCTTTTGCTCAGATCCGCCACTTGTATACGTGTAGGGTCGCTTTTGGCTCCTGCTCCCATAGAGCTTATGATGGGTAGCCCGTACTCTTTGGATAGAGCTATGAGGTATACTTTGGGGCTCAGTGAGTCTATGGCATCTACCACATAGGTATATGGGTGAGCCTTGAGTAGCTCTATCATATTGTCGTCTTTGAGAAAAGCCTTGATGGGATGAAGCTTGAGTTGCGGATTGATGTCCATAAGTCTTGTGGCCAGTACCGTAACCTTGTCTTGCCCTATGGTGCTGTGGGTGGCTACAAGCTGGCGATTGATATTCGATGCATTCACTGTATCGGCATCCACTATGGTAAGCTCTCCCACACCGGCTCGTACCAGATTCTCGGCGGCATAGCCCCCTACACCCCCTATGCCTACTACCAGCACGTGTGCTTGTTCCAGTCTGTTCAGTTTATCTTCACCAAATAACAAACGCGTTCTTTCCTTCCAGTCTTCCGTCATTCCTGTTTTTACTTTATTCCTCTTTTGTTTAATTCCTCTTGATACAGTTTGGCGTTTTTCTGGTGTTCCATAAAGTTTGCCGCGAAGTTGTGTGATCCGGAGAAGTCCTCTTTGGCACACATGTATATGTACGGATGCCTCTCATAGTGCAACACGGTATCTATAGTGGACTTGCGCGGCAGGCGTATAGGAGCGGGAGGGAGTCCTTTGTATATATAGGTGTTGTACGGTGAGGCTGTTTTGAGATGATCATACATGATACGTTTGAGGCTGAAGTTGCCCAAAGCATATTTGATGGTAGGATCAGCTTGGAGTGGTATGTTCTTGTGCAGACGATTGATGTACAGACCTGCTATGCGTGCATATTCTTCTTTGTGCGCTGATTCCTCCTCTACTATGGAAGCTATGGTCATCACCTGCACCGGAGTAAATCCAATGGAGTCGGCAAGTGTTGTGCGCTCATTGTTCCAAAACTCTTTGTAGTGCGAGTGCATCATTTTCATCAGGCTATCTGCCGGGGTAGTCCACAACACTTTATAAGTATCCGGCATGAATATGCAACGTATCGTCTCTTTGTTGAATCCCATGCGTGAGCAGTAGGTGCTATCATCCATCAGTTTGGCTAGAGCTTGTGCGCCGAATTCCATCTCTTTACCGATCTTCTCGGAAAGTTCTTGGGGTGTACGTATGTTACGAATGGTAAATGACAGAGGAGTCTGCTTGCCTGAGGCAAACATATCCACAATCTGAGAGATATTCATGGTGTTGGTAATGGCGTAGCGTCCCGGCTTCATATCTTGAGCCAAATGCTTTTTGTCTGCATACCAATCGAACAAAGAAGGATGCCGCAGCAATACTTTCTTTTGTATCTGTTTTTTCACCTCATCGAAGGGGGTACCTTGCCTGACGTATATGTATTGAGTGTCGCTGACGTGGCCGGCAGGACGGTCAAATTCGAACCACGCAAGTCCTACCATAATACCTGCCAGGATGATGATCATCGGTATCCATACCCATCCATGTCCCACTCTGCGCTTTCTTTTAGTCACGGGCCCCATAGTAAAGGTATAGTTATCTCTTTTTTTCCTTCTTCTGTACATAATCTTATGATGTCTTTAAACTCCAACTCTCAAAGATAATATATTCCCTTTACTCCATATCTATCAACGCTTCACAAATGGTTGAAATACGATTCGATATGATTATTTATATTGTCTTGCATTGCTTTGCAATCCTTGCTTCCAAGGGGTATCTGTCTTTTTAGCGGGCATGTTATTTTTTTGACATTTTGTCACAAAAAAGATGCCACTTTTATCATAATCTTTCATTTATAAACATCTGAAATATATTTTTCTAAATAAATTGATAATCTTGATGCAGAGACAAGAAATAAGCCTGTTTTAGTTGAAATATCGAGCTTATTTAGACAAAGTACAAATAAGGAACGTGCTTTGTGTGCTATAGATGGGGGTAAAAAATGGGGCTAAATAAAATGGAACCTTTGCTACTTGCCAACAAAGTAAATAATTGTGGGAATATGACTTGCTTATACTTCACATATTTATCATTAGACTTGCTTCAACCCTCTTGTCTATAGAGCACCCAATTCTAATAGGATAAGTTTGTGATTTCTTCGTAATAGGTCTATCGTCCGTATAGGATAAGTTCGTTGTCCGTGTACGATAAGTCTATCGTCCGTATACGATAGGTCTATTGACTGTATAGGATGGGATGGCTGACTGTGTACAAGAAATTGCAGATCAGGTAGAGAAAAAAAGAGATATGTGTATACAAGGGGTGTGGCAGAGGATATGGCTCCGTTGTAGCTATAGTAAAATGTGTAAAGCTATTTTACGTAAGAAGATGTCGGTGGGGCTGAGGCATGGTGCGGGGGCGAATGGGCTTTGCCGATCCGTATTCGCTGATAATATGCCATGTATATATCTTCTCATCCACTCTGAATGCCTTTATGAATTTTTGTATGATGGGTATCGGTCTGTAAATGGGTATCGGTACAAAGATACAATATGCCCCCCCTGCTTGTCAAGTCCTCTCATCATCCTGTATAAGGGAGGTAGAGTAGGGTATAGCCGTTGTTTTTCTTTTGTGACACTTTGATAGTGTGCATTCCGTTCTGATATGCAGAGATCGTAAGTGTTGTAAGCAAAATACGCGTATTGAGACTGTTGCAAAAGTCAACAGTCTCATGGATTTTGGAGGCAAAGCCGACAAAAGACACTTTGACCGGGCAGAGAAGGTAAAGTGCAAGGCGCTAAGAGTGAGTGCACAGGGAGTTTACTTCCGGTAAATGACCAAGCGCGAATCTCGCAAGCAACGAAGCAATTGGCCTGCTATGCAACGGTCTCGTATTAGTATCGCGGGATGTATCGTACTCGGAGAGACGAAGACGAGCTAATATCGTCAAACAAAAAGCACATGCCGTAGCCCCATGTGAGGGGCATTCGGCATGTGCAATATTGTTTGGCTCAGGTTCTCGAGCCGTAGAGAAAAGCAAGGCTATTTCAGCTTCGGATTAGCTTCGATAGCTTCTTTAGGTATTTGGATGGTATATCTGGGGTCATCAGCCTTGAGGATATACTTTTGGGTACCGAATGTCTTTACGATCTCAGGGCGGGTAGTTCTTCTGAGGTCAAACCACCTGTGACCTTCGAAGGTCAGTTCTCGCACACGCTCTGTAAGTATCTCTTTGAGTAGTTGCTCAGCATTCATACCTTTTACTTCAGTTTCTTTTGTTGGATATGCATCGGGAGTAAATCTGTTCTTTTGGAGCGTGAGCAGATAAGTGCGTGCTTGCTCTGTCTGTCCCAGATGTGCCGCTGCTTCGGCTGCATTGAGGTAGATCTCACCTGTGCGGAATGTACAGCGGTACTCATCCTTACCTCCCTTGATCGCTTTCACGATACCATCTGTAGGGGCGGAGAAGTACTTGCTGCGTCTTTGGTCTCCCTTTTGGTACATATCCAGCAGAGACTGCGACACTGTTGCTGCGCGTAAGATATTGCTACTGGGGTTGATCTCCCATGCTGTGATGATCTCGGGAGAGGTAAACAAGTTGGGCAACTTGGCGTCTTTGTCATTCATATTCACCAGAGCAGCGTTTACGGCGAGAACTTTCTTTGAGGCATCCAGAGATTCCTGCCACTTGCCTTGGTACAGCTTGTAGCGAGACTTGAAGGCCTGCACAGCTGTGGCGCTAAAGCGGTAGTTGTATGACGCTTCCCACTTAGCTTTGTTGATAAGTCTCTCCGCTTCTTTCATATCACTGTCTATACTTTTGTATACTTCTTCCACCGTGTTGCGAGGCAGTGTTTCATCAAGTATGATGTTTTGCTTCACAGGTATAGCGCGCGATTGGGGTGCTCCGGGCTTGGTGTAGGGTTGTCCGTACAGATTTACGAGCGTGAAGTGGATGTAAGCCCGCAACATGTATGCTTCGCCTACAATCTGATTGGTACCTTCGGGAGTACCCTTCTCGAACTTATCCTTCTTGTCGAGTACATTATTGGCAATCATCAAAGCAGAGTAATATCTTGCCCACTCGAAGCTGGCTACCGTTTTGTTGAGAGTACTCTCATTCCATATTTCTATATCGTGGTAGCTGTTTTGGTCATGCTCGTTCTTTGAGACGTACATGTCTCCTGAGCGCAGGTCGGCCATGCCTCTGTCCGAAGGCATCTCCTTGTACGCCCCGACCATCAGACTGCGAAAATCTTCTTCGGTAGAAGGTATCACACTGCCGATAGGCGTGATATCCAAAAATTTATCACAGGAAGTTATGCCGAAAAGGACCAGCATAAGGAGTAATGCGGATGCTATATTGTATTTTTTCATTTTGTTATGACTTCTCCTTAGAATGTTATGTTCATATTAAATGTCAATGACTTGGGTATAGGAGCCGCATATATGTTGCCCATCGTCTCCGGTGAGAGGTAATTGCGGAAGTCTGTACTCAAGACAAAGAGATTGCGTCCTTGTAAGCCGATATTGAGCTTCTGGACATGAAGGAACTTTGTAGCGGTCTCCGGTAGGGCATATGACAATGCGATATCATTGACACGCAGATAGCTTTGCTTTTTCACCCAGATGTCGAGGTTGCGGTAGATCTGGTTGTTGGTGAAATACCAGTAATACTCGTCGGTACGCTTGTCCTGAGCGATGAGTGCCGGCAGATTAGAAGCTGTATTGGCAGGTGTCCAGCGACTGAGGATATCTCTATTGGTATTTTTACCTCTGTCATAGTCTACAATCTCATAGGGGGGCTTGGTCTTTACATAGCCGTTGATGTTGAAAATGCAGTTGACAGAGAGAGACCAGTTTTTATAGTTGAACGTATTGGTAAATCCGCCTGTAACAGGAGGCTCTGAGGAGCCGATGTACTGGTAGAAGCTACGCTCTTCCTCGGGGGTTACGTCGCTGGTAGCCATGGGGAAGCCCCATTCCGGATCCACAAGGCGGTAGAGTTGCTTGAGGGTAACGGTTTCGCCTTTAGGGTTTTTGAAGAGGATGTAGCCGTCTTTGTCAAGTCCTGCCGTTTTGTAAGCAAATATTGCTCCCACAGGGTAGCCCTCACGACTGGGTGTCGTCTGGTTACCGGGGATAGCTTCTTTGAGTACTTTATTGTAGTTGTAGGCGATATTGAAATTGGTGTACCAGGAGAAGTTACGTGTGGTGACGTTTCTTGTAGACAAGCTAAACTCCACACCTTTGTTGATCATACTGGCCCAGTTGATGGTGCTGGAAGTGAATCCGCTCTCAAGTGGCAGCATCTGTATACCTATCAGATCTACACCTTTGCGGTAGTAGTAGTCGATGCTCATATTCACCGCTTGGTTGAGCATGGAGAAGTCGAGCCCTACGTTGGTGGAATACGTTTTCTCCCAACGAAGTTTCTTGTTCGGTGCATTGCTCACCTCTATCATGTGCTCACTACCACCGGGCAGGATGCTTACGTTTTTGTAACGACCGATGAGGAACGGCGAGGTGTTCTTGTCGATATTACCCTGCACACCGTACGATGCTCTGAGGGCAAGGTTGTCTATCCATCCCGCAGACTCCATAAATGGTTCGTTGATAATACGCCACACACCGCTCACCGAATAGAGCGGCACATACTGGAAGCGCTTGTCCACACCGAAGAGGTTGGAGCCGTCGAAACGTACGCTGCCACCAAGTGTATAGCGATTGAAAAGTGAATAGGATAGGGTGGAGAATAGTGAAGTATAAGCATTCTCTACATAGGTTTTCTTATGGAGAAGATACTTTTCGCCTTTCTCATTGTCGGGGAAGAGGAGAGGTTTCGTGGTAAGCGTCTTGGGATCGAAGCCATATCCTATAGAGTATAGTGTTTGGTACCATGTTTTACGAAACTCACTACCTACCATTGCCTCGAGTTCGTGGTTGTCACCCAACTTCTGCTTGTACTCGAGCATGCTCTTCCAAGTGACCTGTCTGTTTTTATTCTCGTTCTCTTTGTGAAATCCGCCTTCGGGTATGATGAATTTGTACGTCTTAGTAGAAGGGTCGTAGTAGCGACTGTTGAGA